>DAOUDB010000159.1:0-14982 GCA_034431495.1 Thermoflexales bacterium | reverse complement strand
CGTGCCGGGCTTAAGGCCGGTGCGTCGGGCCATTTCTGGCGTCAACCCCCCGGCCCGCGAACCAATCGGCATAATGACGCGGCTCATCTTGTCATCCACTACCCGCTCGAAGCGCGGATCGAGCGCCTTGAAGTAGGCATGGCTGGGGAAGCCGTCGCGCTTGGACCAGATGGCTTTGTAGCCGGCGGTGCATGAGTTGCGCGTCTCGACGCCGGTCAATTGCCACACCACCCAGTCGGCTGCTTCAATCAGCCGGTCGGCTGCGGCATACACTTCGGGCGCCTCATCCAGAATTTGCAAGGCTTTCGAGAAAAACCACTCCGACGATATCTTGCCACCATAGCGGGGCAGCCAGGGTTCCCCCATCTCGCGGGCCACGGCGTTGATCCGATCTGCCTCAGGTTGCGCCGCGTGATGTTTCCACAGCTTCACCCAGGCATGTGGATTGGCGCGCCATTCGGGCAGCCGGCAAAGCGGCGCGCCATCGCGCTTCGTGGGCAGCATGGTGCAGGCCGTAAAGTCAATCCCAAGGCCGATCACCTCATCGGCAGTCACGCCCGACTGCGCCAGCACAGCGGGGATCGTCTGCTCGAATACACGCAGATAGTCGTCCGGGTCTTGCAGTGCCCAGTCCACATCCAGCGGGACATTGCTATCGGGCAATCGCTCGTCGATCACGCCGTGCGAGTACTCGCTGACGGCGCTGGCAATTTCAGCGCCGTCTGACACGCGCACCAGTACTGCGCGACCAGACAGCGTGCCGAAGTCAATGCCGAGCACATAGCGACTTGAGGCCATATTTCTTCTCCCAGAATGTGATACAGTCGCCCGCCGGCTGCGCAGCGGGCCAGTCGACAACGGATTCCCGGGTATTGTAGTTCGTCGCGCCAAAACGTCAGATGCGAATGCGGAACGCAGTTGCGCGCCCTCTCTATCGAGTGGGTAATGCGACTGCAATGATAAAATGCGCTCAAGGAGTAGACGCATATGAAAGCCGAAGTGGTTGAGCTGCCACTATTTCCATTGAACGTCGTCCTGTTTCCAGGGCAGACGTTGCCACTGCATATCTTCGAGCCGCGCTACCGGGCGATGATCCAGCGCTGTATCGAGGAAGATGCCCCCTTTGGGGTGCTGCTGGCGCAGGATGACGACGACGGACCTCACACGATCGGCACGGCAGCCAAGATCACCCAGGTGGAGCAACTGCCAGACGGGCGGATGAACATCCTCACCGTGGGCACCGAGCGATTCGAACTGCGCAATGTCCGCTTGAGCGACGATCAATACCTCATCGGCGATGTGGTGGCCTATCCGTTCAAGAATGACCAGGAGCCGCCAGAGCAGCTCCAATCCGACGTTGCCGCGCTGTTGCGACAGTACCTGAAGCTGTTGGCCAACTTCAGCGGCGTCGAGTTCAAAATGCGGCAGTTTCCCGAAGATGCCACAGCCCTGGCGGTGTTTGCGGCTATCGCCATGCAGTTGCCGCTCGAAGACAAACAGGAACTGTTATCCACCGAGCGCGTCGCCGACATCCTCAGCCTGGAGGCCGACATCCTCGAGGACGAGTTGTTTACGCTGACCATCATGTCGGCTGCGGTGCGCCCACCGGAGATCGATTCAAATTTCCTCTTCTCCGTTAACTAGCCGGCGCAGCATGAGCGGATCGTCTGCGCCGGCTCGGGGCCGCTCGCAAGCGATGCGGCCTTGTCGCGCGCACCAGCGTCAATCAGCTCAATCACTCACGCCGAAGACACAAGCAACATCATGAAAATCGTCCTGGATGCCATGGGCGGCGACATCGGTCCCGCCATAAACGTCGAGGCGGCGGTCAACGCCGCGCGAGAATATGGCCACGAGATTGTCCTCGTCGGCAAACAAGAGCAGATCCGCCCGCTGCTGGTGCAGCATCAGACTGCCGGGCTGACCCTGCCGATCGTCCACGCCAGCGAAGTCATTGAAATGGACGAGCACCCGGCGCTGGCCGTCAAAGCAAAGAAAGACAGCTCGATGGCGGTCGGCATGGAGCTGGTCAAGCGCGGCGATGCCGACGCTTTTGTGACTATGGGCAACACCGGGGGCGCGTTCGCAACCGCGCTGTTCAAGTTAGGCCGTATTCGCGGAATCCAGCGCGCAGCATTATCAACCGCCTACCCAACCATTAAAGGCTGGAGTTTGATTCTCGACATCGGGGCCAATGCGGACTGCAAGCCAGAGTATCTCGCGCAGTTTGCGCTGATGGGCAGCATCTACGCAGAGCGAGTGCTCAACATCCGCAAACCCAGAGTGGCGCTGGTCTCGAACGGTGAAGAAGAGACCAAAGGCAGCCAACTGGTGCAGGAAACGCATCAACTGCTCAAGAAAGCGCCGATCAACTTTATCGGCAACGCCGAAGGCAAGGATATTCCGGCCGGCATGGCCGACGTATACGTCACCGACGGCTTCACGGGCAACGTGATCATCAAACTGTCCGAGGGACTGGGCGGAATGATCAAACAGATGCTGCGCGAAGAGATCACGCGCACCACGCCCGGTAAACTGGGCGGACTGCTGATCAAGGACGCTGTCAAACGGATGGGCAAACGCACCGACTACGAAGAGATCGGTGGCGCCCCGCTTCTCGGCGTCGATGGCGCAGTCATCATCGGCCACGGCCGAAGCAACGCGCGCGCCATCCAGAATGCCATCCGTGTCGCAGCGCAAACCGTGGAAAAGGGCGTTGTGGACGCCATCGAGCGTGGATTGGAGGCGTTGCCACAAATCAGCAGATAGCGGCCGGCTTATCTATGGCAAGAGCAAAACGATTCTCACGTCTCAAGCGCGGCTTCCGGCGCTTCGCAACTGTGGCCGGCGAAAGTGTCCGCCGCGCGCGCGACTACACGCTGCGCCGGCGTCGCTCACCCGAGCCAGTTGAAGAACAGCGCGCGGTGATCACCGGCATTGGCGCAGTGACATGCCTCGGTCTCGATACGCGCGCGACCTGGGACGGCCTGATTAACGGGCGCAGCGGCATCGCGCCCATTACACAATTCGACGCCAGCCACTTGCCGGTGCGCATTGCCGGCGAAGTGAAGAATTTCGACGCGCTCAAGTACATCGAGCCAAAAGAGGCGCGGCGCATGTCGCGCTGCTCGCATTTTGCCATCGCCGCGGCGCAGGAGGCGCTGCGCGACGCGGGTATAGAGATCGGGCGCGATGTCAAGCCAGAGCGGGCCGGCGTGGTCATTGGCACGGCTATGGGCGGGTTCGAGATGGTGGACAATGGCTTGCAGGAGTATCGCAAGCTGGGCCTGCGACGCGCCAATCCATTTGCGCTGCCGGCCTCGCTCGCCAATGCACCCGGCCATCACGTCAGCACCTTTTTCGGGGCTAAGGGGCATCTGGCTACGCCGGTGGCCGCCTGCGCCTCGGGCACACAGGCTATCGGCGATGCAGCCGATCTGATCCGGCGCGGGCGCGTGGATGTGGCATTCGCCGGCGGTGTCGAGGCCACCGTAATTGAGCCGGCGATTGTGGCCTTTGCGCTTATGCGCGTGCTTTCCACGCACAGCAACGACGCGCCTGAGAAAGCCGCCAAACCTTTCGACGCCAACCGCGATGGCTTCGTCTATAGCGAAGGATGCGTGGTGATGATGGTCGAGTCGCTCGACCATGCGCTTGCGCGCGGCGCGGACATCTACGCCGAGGTGCTGGGCATGGGCGTGTCGTCAGACGCGCATCACATTGCCATCCCAGACCCGAAGGCAGGCGGGGCAATCCGCGCCATGCAGTGGGCGCTGGAAGACGCCGGCATCGATCCGCGCGAGGTCGATCACATCAACGCGCATGGATCGGGCACGCAGGCCAACGACCCGCTGGAAACCATGGCCATCAAGCAGGTGTTTGGCGAGCGCGCATACGATATACCCGTCAACAGCATCAAGTCGATGGTCGGCCATGCCATGGGCGGGGCCGGCGCCATCGAAGCGCTGGCGACTATTCTGGCGATCCGCGACGGCACCATCCCGCCCACCATCAACCTGTCTATGCCGGACCCGGAATGCGATCTGGACTACGTGCCCAACGTCGCCCGTCGCAAAGAAGTAAACATCGCCATGTCCAACTCGTTCGGCCTGGGTGGACAGAACGCCTGCATCATCTTCGGGAGATACGCATGAAGATTGTCGTCGATGAGAAGAAAGTAAAGCGCCAGGCCATGATCGGGCGCGTGGCATTGTTTGGTTCGCTGGCCGTGCTGATGGGCGGTCTGGCTCTCACGCTGTTCGGCCAGCAACTGGGCCTGTTCAACCCGGAAAACATCGGGCTTTTCTACTTGCTGTACACGGTGATTCTGGTCGTGGGCTTTGGCGTGTCGCGCATCGGGATGCACTATGGCAATCGCTACCTGTCGCCGGGCCGGCCTTCGCAGATTCTGCGCGAAAGCCTGAAAGGGCTGGAACGCAAGTATGCGCTGATGCTCTTCTCGCTGCCGGCCGACTATGTGCTGGTCGAGCCAGGAGGCGTGACCGTGTTCATCATGAAGACGCAGTCGGGCCAGGTTGCCTACAAGGCCGGCAAATGGAAGCGCAAAGAGAACATCTTCAGTCTGTGGTTCGGGCGCGAAGAGCCGCTGGGAGACCCAGCATTTGAGGCAACCGAAGCACAGAAGGCAATTGCCAAAATCCTGGCCGAAAAACTCCCCAACCTTAAAATCCCGTTGCGAGCCGTGATCGTTTTCACCCATCCAAAAGTTGTGCTGGACGTGGAGCCAGGGCCGACGGCGGTTGTGCGCGCATCTGAGTTGAAGGATTTCCTGCGCGGCGCCGGCAAGTGGAAGGAACTGCCCAACTCAATCCAGCGCCAGATGCGCGCGGCACTGGGCGCGCCCGAACTCGCGACCACCGAGAAGCCAGAAGGAAGCAAGTGATTCGAGACAGCAAATCCCCAAAAATCCCCGGAAACTGAGAGACTCCGGGGATTTTGGTTTATCCGGCCTTAATGGTATTCTGTTACCCTCGTGAAATCACACTGCACGGAGACGCCTGAGTGAGACGCCGCCCGGACATTCTGCTGCTCGTGCTCGACACGCTGCGCGCCGACCGGCTTCAAAGCTACGGTTCCTCGACCGCCATCACACCGGCAGTCGACGCGCTGGCCGAAGAGTCAACGCTTTTCCGTTTCGCCATCGCGCCGGCCCAATGGTCCATCCCCTCGCACGCTTCGCTGTTCACCGGCGTGTATCCGTCGATCCACGACACAACGCAGTCCAACTCGATTTTGCCGGAGGGCTTGCCCACCCTGGCCGAGCGGCTGCGCGACGCCGGCTATCACACGGCCGCCTTCTGCAACAACCCGCTGGTCGGCGTCGTCAACAACGGCCTGCGACGCGGGTTCGACAGCTTCCTGAACTACGCCGGCCTGTGGACGTCGCGGCCCAATCAGGCCGGCGCGCGTCCCGGCGCGTACGACCGCATCCGTCAGCGGTTCAAGGGCTGGCTCACCGACACCATCACGCACATCCAGGACGCATTTGCGCGTAGCGACGCGCTGCTCGAACTGTCGCTCACACCGCTGTTTGTGCCCATGTGGCAGACGGCGCTCAGCTTCAAAGGCAACAGCCGCAAGTCGCTCGACGACGCCGCCCGCCTGTTCATCCGACGCGACGGCCTTGCGCCGGATCAGCCGGCCTTCGCTTTCATCAATCTGATGGGCATCCATATGCCCTATCGCGCTCCCCGGCCCTACGTGCAACGGTTTGCACCGCAAGTGCTGCGCGACCCGGCCGCCCGCCGCTATCTACGCCAGTTCAACACCGACGCTTTTGGCTGGCTCGCGCCGCTGGCCGATCCTGTTAACGGCGAGCACAAAGCCATCCTCGACGGCATGTACAACGCCGAAGCTGCGCATCAGGATCACCTCGTTGGGCAATTCTTTGATCAGCTTCGACAAGCCGGTTGGCTGGACCAATCGCTCGTGATGGTGCTGTCTGACCACGGCGACCATCTGGGTGAGCATCAACTGATGGGGCACTCCATGTCGGCGTACAATGAACTGGTGCGCGTGCCGTTCATCATCCACGATGGAGCCAGCGCATTCCCGCGCGCCACGACAGTCGATCACTTCGTGTCCACGCGCCGCGTCTTTCACACCGCGCTAGCCGCAGCTGGCGCAGCCACAGACACCGAGGGCGCGCTGACCCTGGCTGCAGATGTGCGCGGCCAGCCGGAGCGCGGCGTCGCCTTCTCTGAAGCGATCCCGGCTCTCAACTATCTGAGAATGCTGAACAAACGCAGACCTGAACTGGTGCGCGCTCGCGCGCTCGACCAGTATCGCATCGCAGTGTGCAGCGACGGCCACAAGTTGATTCAGACCGGCGCCGACCGCTTCGAGATGTACGACCTGATCAACGACCCGGCAGAACAACGCGACCTCAGCCAGTCGCAACCGGATCGTCTGGCAAGCCTGCGTGGTCTGATTGCCGACTTCACCCAACATGCCGGCGAAGCCGGCCAGACTGCCGATATTTTCCTGGATGAGCCAGACCAGGCTGTGGCACAACGTCTGCGCAGCCTGGGCTACCTCGATTGACCCATCTCCTATGTATCCCCCGTTTGACCCTGTGCTCGTGCAGATTGGCCCACTGGCCGTGCGCTGGTATGGCCTGCTCATCATTGGCGGCGTTCTGCTTGGCGCCTGGATTGCCGGCAAATACGTTGCGCGCAAAGGCGAAGATCCCAACACCGTATGGGATGGCCTGCTATGGGTGCTCATCCCGGCGCTGATCGGTGCGCGCCTGTACTATGTGTTTATTCAGTCTGCGCGCGGGCCAGATGGCTTCGATCGATACATGGCGAACCCGTTGGAGATTCTGAATATCGGCGCCGGCGGATTGCATATCTTCGGCGCGTTCATCTTTGGCGCAGTGGCTGTGTACATCTACGCCCGCCGGCGCAGATTGCCGATCCTCATTTATCTGGACGGCGCGGCGCTGGCACTGCCGCTGGGCCAGGCCGTTGCGCGCTGGGCTAACTTCATCAACCAGGAGCTGTACGGCCCGCCCACCACACTGCCCTGGGGATTGCGCATCGATCCTGAGCATCGCATCGCGCCTTACAACGACTTGTCTGCTTACCCGGAAAGCGCGCGCTTTCATCCGCTGTTCCTGTACGAATCGATCTGGAACTTCATCGGCTTCGGCGTGCTGTGGTTCGTCTCGCGCCGATTCGCCGGCCGGCTGCGCGATGGGGATCTACTGCTGCTGTACCTGATCTGGTATCCGACAGGTCGGTTCTTCATCGAGTTCGTGCGCACCGACTCATGGTTCTTCCCCGGCACGCCGTTCAACGTAGTGCATGTGTTGTCGGCAGTGGTCGTCATCGCGGCAGTGGTGACGCTAGTGTGGCGACATCGCGCGCCGTCGAGCGCCAGCCCTGTTCAGCCCCCTGCATCATGAACCATCAACGACGCGCTCATCCTCGGCCGGAAGCCAGCCGGCTTCGGGCACTCACCGATCGAGTTGCATGGGTCATCTCGAACGTGCTTAGTCCTCCGATAGTGGGGCTGTTGGGTGCGCTCATCCTGGCCCTACGCGAGCCGGCCCTTGCGGCCGGAGAGTGGTTGTTGTTTGGGGTGTACGTGTTGATGGCGGTAGTGTTGCCGACCGGCCTGGTGTTCGCCATGGTCGCCGCCGGGCGTATCGGCGATGTGAACATGAATGTGCGCGAGGAGCGCGCCCGGCCCTACGTCTTTGCCGTGGCCTGCATGGCAATTGCCTCGGTGGTAATGCTGGCAACCCACGCGCCACTGGCGTTACTGGCGCTCAGCTTCGCCACCTGCCTGCTGTATGCGCTGCTGTGGGCGATCTCGCTGCACAGCAAGGTGAGCGCCCACTCGGCGGGGATGGGGCTGTTTTCCGCGATGGTGGTCGTGACTGCCGGCGGCCCGTTGTTGCTAGCTCTGCCGCTGACGCTGGCGGTCATGTGGGCGCGCGTGCGAATGCGCCGGCACACCTGGGCCCAGACCGTCGCCGGCGTGCTGCTGGGGGGCGTGTCATTCCTGGCCGTTTGGCTGGCCGTGGCCGGCAACGGGCCAACGCTGTCACAGCAATGAAGCCGCTGAAGGGACATGACTGAAGCAACTCGTTTGCAAGCGATCGTTGAAGGTATCGTGCAGGGTGTCAACTTTCGACAGTCGGCGGCACGCCGGGCGCGCGCGCTGGGGCTGACGGGCTGGATCATGAACCGGCCGGATCGCAGCGTGGAAACGGTGGCCGAAGGCCCGCCCGCGGCGCTGGAGGAATATCTGGCGTGGTTGCAGCAAGGCCCGCCGGCGGCTGTGGTGCGCGGCGTCAGCGCGCGCTGGGAAACAGCCACCGGCGAGTTTGAACAGTTCAGGATTGAGTATTAACCCGCCGGCCACCACTCCGGCTCGAACGGGGCAATGACGCCCTGCTCGATGGCAATGGCGTACAGCGGCGCAAAACAACCGATCAGCGTGCCCTCGTAGCCGGTCGGCAGCCCTTCCCATGAGCGAAATTCATGCCCGCTTCCCATGCCGCCATCGAACATGCCGGCGGCATAGCCCTCGTCCAACTCGCGCGCCAGTTGACGCGCCTGATCCGTCAGGCCATGAATCGACAACGCCCGCAGGTAGTATGCTGCCGGCCAGCCTGACAGGCTGCCGTCGGTGTAGGTCTCGAAGGTGGGCGCAAAATCCGGCACGATGCTCGGCAGCATGTGATCGTCAGGGTGAATGGGCAGCAGATTGCAGGGCAGGCCGAGCCGCGCCGAGGCCGGCCCCACCCGCGCGCGCAAGTCCTCCAGATTGAGCAGCGCCTGGCGCGCCGCGTCGCCCTGGATCAACCCGAATGCCAGCGCCACACCGTTGACATACAGGAAAGCGTAGTCGTGCAGTTGCCCGTCGCGGCTGCGCCAGCCGGCCACCCAGCCCGTCTCCGGGTTCAACAGAGCCGGCGCATAGGCCGCCTGAATCCCATCGGCGGCGTCGCGCGCCCGATCGGCCAGCGCCGGCCGGTCGAGACGCGCCAGCAGCGCCGCCGCGTTGCGAAAAGCGCGATACGACCACGCATTCACGTAAGCGTCGATGTGCCCAAAACCCACCACGTCCATCGCATTGGTGCTCCAGCGATGCGAACCGAGATTGCCCGACAGATCGCGGCACACCACCAGACCCTGCTCGCCCAGCGTGCCCAACATGCGCTCGACCACTTCAACCAAACCCGGCTCGATACGACGCAACCAGTTGCCATCAGGACGCGCGGCATGAATGCGGCCGGCCGCGCACAGCAGGTTCGGGTCAGAGTCCATGTACAAATTGCGCCAGTACCCATAGCCACCGCCGTCCAACAAAGCGCGCTCGATGGTGTAACGCGCCAGATCGAGCGGATCGGGGCCGCGCTGTGGCCGGCGCGTGCATGCCACCAGATCGAGCGGGGCCGCCTGTGACAGATGACAATTCACCGACGCAGCATTATTCGAGAAGCCGCCCTGTTCCGGCCGGAAACAGGCGAAGATGCTGGCCCAGCGGCTGGCAGCGCCGCGCTCCAGATGGCCGCCCGGCCTGCCCTCCGGCTCGAGCCGGCTGACAGACATCTCGATCACTGCGCGCTGCTCGCCGGCCGGCAACATCACGCTGGCATCCGCGCCCGGTTGGGGAGCCAGCACGAAACCGCCCGTCACCGCCATGTGGGCACGATAGCTTTCGACCTGGAAGCGCGGCACACCCTCAAGCACACGCATCGCCAGACATCCCACCGCATCCGTCGCCCATAGGGCCGGCAACACAGCGTCGCCATTCCGCCCCGGCCACAGGGTGGGCATGGCTGTTGCGCCGGTGATCCCCTTCGCCAAATCCCAGGCCAGCCGCCATGCTTCGGCTTCGAGGGACGGCATGGGCCGCTCGCAACGCTGCGTCAGTTCGAGAATCAGCCGGTCTGATTCGACGGTGAAAATAGCATCAATCGTCAACCCATCGACCGCGCGCAGATTATGATAGGCCACGCGATTGCCGTTCACCTCCACGTCACCTGTCCACTGGTGCGCGCCCCAGTCTCCATCAATGCGCCGGAGCAGTGGGCCACTGAGACCACCCAGGGCGCTCACTTTGCCCATCGCGCGCAATGCCAGCAGGCGCGATTGCCCGGCCCGGCCTTGAGCGTGCGCATCCCAGCCCAGATGCATGAGCATGGGCCGGACGAGCGAGAACCCAACCGACAACTGCTCTCCTTCAAACAGCAACATGTCCGGACGCCGGGTGAGGCGCATACCCGATGGGGCGGCCGGCGCGAAGCCGGCCAGCCTCAGCGGCGGGCGATAGGCCGGCGTGGCGATTTTCCCTTCCAGCGGCTCGCCATACGCCGTGAGTGTGTTCAGAATACCGAAGGGCACATTGAACTCACCGCCATTGCACTCGCCATGGCTGGGCCACACAGGATGCTCGCGATCGCATTCCACACGCAAATGATCGGCAACCAGGCCATCCAGTTCAATGCGGTGCGGCGCAGATTGCAGCACCCGCACAAAGTGCGCGTTCATGTCGTCAACCGACATCGATTGACTCAGCCCTTCGCCGGCGATGCGCGGGTCGAAGGGCAGATCAACCTCACGCACAGCGCGCCACTCTCCCGACGCTTCATCCAGCGTGGAGATAAGCAGGTGAGCCGGATGCACAGGCACATCCGGAACCCACCGGCCATAGACATGCGGGGCCAGTTCGAGATGGTCCAGCCGGACAGACCGGCCAAAGCGCAGGTAACGCACGGCTGTTTGGCCGTTAATCTGAGTCTGCAAGCGCGGATGCCAGATCGGCTTGATGCCGGCATGAGTAAGGGGGTAATCTCTTAATGCCATGGTAGAGGCAATGCTATCATTCCCGCCTATCATGAGTCTCAACAACACCATCGACCTGCGATCCGACACAATGACGATTCCCACGCCGGCCATGCGCGAGGCTATGGCGGCCGCCGCAGTGGGCGACGACGTGTTCGGCGAAGACCCCACTGTCAACAAACTTCAGGAGATGGCCGCCGAGCGGATGGGTATGGAAGCCGGCCTGTTTGTGTCGAGCGGCACGATGGGCAATCTAGTCGCCATGCTCACCCACTGCCGGCGCGGCGACGAAATCATCATGGGCCGGCAGTCGCACACATTCGTGCATGAGCGCGGCGGCTATGCAGCCGTCGGCAGCATCAACAGTTGCCAGATCGATTGCCAGCCCGATGGCACATTGGCGCTGGCCGACATCGCCGAGGCCGTGCGCAGCGAGGATGACCATCACCCCACCACACGATTGATCAACCTGGAGAACACACAGAACGGCATGGGCGGCGTGGCGCTGACACCGGCTTACACGCGGCAGGTCGTCGCATTCGCCCACGCGCGCGGCATCCGTGTGCATATCGATGGCGCGCGCATCTTCAACGCGGCGGTGGCGCTGGGCGTCGAGGCGCGCGAGCTGGTGGCCGGCGCCGACAGCGTGACCTTCTGTCTGAGCAAGGGATTGAGCGCGCCGGTCGGGTCGGTGCTGTGTGGTTCCAAAGCCTTTATCAACGATGCGCGCAAGAACCGCAAACTGCTGGGCGGCGGCATGCGACAGGCCGGCATCCTGGCGGCTGCCGGCATCGTGGCGCTTGAACAAATGGTGGACCGGCTGGCCGAGGATCACGTCAACGCTCGCCTGCTGGCCGAGGCCATCGCGCAGACGCCGGGACTGCGCGTCGATCTGGCGCGCGTGCAGACCAACATGGTGTACTTCGATCTTGCGCCGGAGCTGCCTTTTGACGCCGCCGAGTTGTGCCGGCGCGCCGCGCAGCATCGCGTCAAAATGCTCGACGCCGGCCCGCGCCGCATCCGCGCCGTCACCCATTGCTGGATCACACGCGATGAAGCGATCGAGGCCGGGCAGGTCATCCGCAGGATTTTGGATTTCTGATTTTGGATTTGGGATTTGGGATTTGGGAATTGACAATTCAATCAGTCGCCCCAATACGCAACACGCGCTACGCAACACGCAATACGAAATATGCCCCCTCATGAAAACCCTGCTCGCAATCTTCGCTCATCCCGACGACGAATCATTCGGCATCGGCGCGACGCTGGCAAAGTACGCCCATGAAGGCAAGGCGGTCTACTATCTGTGCGGCACGCGCGGCGAATCCGGCACCGTAGACCCGGCGTTGATGCGCGGTTACACCGATGTGGGCGAGTTGCGATCCGCCGAGTTGGAATGCGCCTCGCGCGAACTGGGACTCGCCGGCGTGCGCTACCTGGGCTTCCGAGATTCGGGGATGCCCGGTTCGCCCGACAATCGCCACCCCAACAGTTTGTTCTCTGCGTCGGTGGACGCGGTAGCCGAGCGCATTGCAGCGCAGATAAAAGAACTCCAACCCGGCGTCGTCATCACCCACGACAAGTTCGGCGGCTACGGGCATCCAGACCACATCAAGCTGTATCATGCCACCCTGCGCGCTTATGAGATGCTGTACGGCATCAGCCTGAACAACGACGGAAGCTGGAGGCCGGCCGGCGACGCGCAATCCCCAATCGTCAGCCATCAATCGTCAATCGACAATCGTCAATTACGCATTCCCCGTCTGTATGTAACCGCTTTTCCCAAAGGCATGTTGAAGCTGGCGGTGCGCCTGTTGCCGCTGGTCGGCCAGAACCCCCGGCAGTTTGGGCGCAACAAAGACATCGACCTGGTGACGATGTCCACATGGGTCGTGCCGGTCACGGCGCGGGTGCGCGTGTCGGACTATGCCGGCCATAAGGCGCGCGCGTCGGCATGCCACATCAGCCAGCAGCCGGTGACACGACAGGGCAATCTGATCGTGCGATTGCTTTTCCGCCGGGCCGCCGGCTGGGAGTCGTTCTCGCGGTTGTATCCGGCCGTGCAGGCGGGCGAACCCGTAGAGCACGACCTTTTCGGAGCATAAGACTTGGGGATCGCCTTCTTCGACATGGACAAGACGCTGCTCTCGGTAAGCAGCGGCATGAACTACGTGCAATACCTGTGGCGCCGGCGACGCATTAGCCTGCGTGAGATGATCAATGTTTTTCTCATCAGTGCGGAATACTCGCTCGGCGTGCTCGACTTTCCGCGCGCCATGGCGCGCATGAGCCGCAGCGTGCGCGGTGGTGACGCCGCAGCAACCAAAGCCCTATGCGAGCAATGGTTCGTGGATGATCTGAAGCGCCATATTGCGCCCCGCGCTGTCGCGCGCCTGCGCGAGCACCAACAACGCGGTGATCTGGTCTATTTGCTGTCCGCCTCGACACAGTTCGCCGTAGAGCCGGTCGCCCGGCATCTCGACATTCCATACCGCAGCACCGAACTGGAAGTGGTGAACAATCGCTTCACCGGCGGCATTGTCGGGCCGCCGTGTTACGCAGGGGGCAAACGCTACTGGGGCGAACAGATCGCCAGACAACACAACACGCCGCTGGCGGCGTGCGTTTTCTACACCGACTCGTATTCAGACCGGAGTTTCATGGAAGCTGTGGGAAGGCCGGTGGCTGTGAACCCGGATGTGCGTCTGCGCCGGCTGGCCCAACAGCGCGGCTGGCCGATCGAGCAGTTCTACTGATCCAGAGCTGGCGCGTGTTGCGTGTTTCGTATTGCGTATCGCGTATGGCGCCGGGCGCGATCTGTCGTCTGTGGTCTGTCGTCTGTGATCTGTTATCTGTCGTGCGTCGTTTGTCATTGACAAGCGGCTCAGACGTCCTACAATGCGGCCCAACATGGGCGGGCCGTTGCGACCGTCCTACACAGTGACCGAGGCTTCCTGAAGAGAGGAGAATCATGCAACTCAAACGCAGATCGATGTTGGCGTCGTTCGTGTTGCTCGCCACCGTGCTCGGCAGCGCCTGCGCGGCGCCGGCCCCCACCGCTGCGCCGGCCGCAGAGAAGCCGGCCGCCAGCGACAAAGACTGGCTCGACGCTGTGAAAGAGCGCGGCGTTCTGCGCGTCAGCACCGACGCCAACTATGCGCCGCAGAGCTACTTCGACGAGCAAACGAAGGAATGGACCGGCTTCGACATCGACACGGCGCGCGAGGTGGCCAAACGGCTGGGCGTGCAGGTCGAGTTCGTCACGCCGGACTGGAGCGCCATCACCGCCGGCAACTGGGCCGGGCGCTGGGATGTCAGCATCGGCAGCATGACCCCCACACCAGAGCGGCGCAAAGTGCTCGACTTCACACCGCCCTACTATTTCTCGGTCACACAGTTTGGCATTCGGGCCGACTTGAAGGACGAGATCAAAACGGTGAACGATCTGGCCGGGCGCACGGTGTGCGTTGCCGAGTCCACCACCTACGAGACCTATCTGAACGGCAAGCTGGATATTCCTGTCGAGGTGCCCCCGCCACAAGGCGTCAAGATTGCGCCGGTCAAAACCGATCAGGATTGCATCCAGTCGATTCAAGCCGGCCGCAAAGACTATGACGCCGTGTTGACATCGGCCAACGTGATCAACGACGGCAAGAAGAAAGGCGTGCCGGTTGAGTTTCTGGACAAGCCGGTGTATTACGAGGAGCTGGCCATCAGCATCGACAAGTCTGCCGCGCCCAACGCGAAGTTCCTGGCCGAGCTGACCCGCATCGTCAACGAGATGCACACCGATGGCACGCTGTCGCAGTTGTCGATGAAGTATTTCGACGGGCTGGATGTGACCAAGAAACAGTAAACAGCCTGCGGTATTGAACGACGTGCCGGGGTGACGTGTTGCGCCGCCCCGGCTCTTTGCATCATGCAAGCGCCCTCGCCCCCCGCCCCTGACCAGCCCCGGCCATCTTCCATGCCCCAATCGCGCGCCCGCGCCGGGATGCCCTTTCGATACCAGATTGCCCTGGTGTGGGCGGCCATCTTTGCGTGCATCATCGCTTTCCTCTCGCTCATCCGGCTCGACCTCGGTTTCATCGGCGAGTGGTGGGCGTTCATCGTGTATGGGGCCGGCAACCCCGATGCCTGGACAGTGGGCATCGTGGCG
>DAOUDB010000158.1:0-2651 GCA_034431495.1 Thermoflexales bacterium | reverse complement strand
GCGCGCATCACGAACCAGTGTCTCGAAGTCCATAACCGGCTCCCACGGAAATCCGCCGCCGACCAGTCCGATCAGATAGCTTACTTCCCTTGCCGGATATCGAATCGCCATGGCGCGTTGTAAGGCGTGTACGTAGTACGGCCCCCAGTCCCGTGGGAAGTATGACGAATAGGCCATCAGGTTGAAGAAGCGCCAGTTGCCGGGGGGATCGACCGAAGCGCGCATCACCGTCGCCAGATCGTTATCACCGTCGAGCGCATCGAGGTAGAGCGGCCAGGCTGCTGTGACACCGATGGGCGGACCTTCGACGCCGGCGGATTCCACAATCTCCTGTCGCAACGTTTGTGCCATACGCTCGACCGATGCTCGCTCAAACATCAGCGCGTCGAGCGGCATCGACAGGGGAGGCTCTGCATCCGCGATAAGCCCCACGACGCCGGCCAACCCTTCACGCCGGACGAACGCCGCAGCCCGGCGGGTCGAGGTGATCCACGCCTGATACACCGGCGTCGACAGAAAGTCGGCGGCCACCGGCATGAACACAACTTCAATACCCGCAGATGACAACAGCCGGATGTGATCGGCCAATGCGGCTGCCGGCTGGCCGTCGTATGGGTCAGGGTCAGCTGCAACGGCAAGGTAAATCCTGCCGCCCACCTCGCGCAGATCTTGCAGAATGCGCGGATCGGTGTAATCGTCGCTGTGAAATGCCCAGAACGACAGGCGAGTCGGTTCCGTCCGCGATGCGGGCGCCTGCTCGATCTGCCCAAAACCAGCGATACCCACAATCAGCCATGTTGCCAGGCAAGCCAACAATCCTCTGAGCAAGCGCGAGCGTGTCCATCCCAGCGCCATCCCAGCCAGAGCCAGAACTGGTATGCCAGTCGCCGGCACATACCATTGCCAGTCATAGCCAGGCGCTCCGAGGGCAGTATACAGAGACAGGGCGCGCACGAACACGTATGCCAGCAACCCGGCGATTGACAAAGCGCACCAACGACTTGCCAGAGACAAAACGTGTCGGCCCATCACTCTGCCCGATCATAGCCGCGTCTGCGCCCCTACACTGCGCCGGCGAGCTTGTGAGTGCGCGCCGCCTGTGTCTGATCCGGCAACGCCGGTCCCGCCAATCTGCGCAACACAAAAAGACCATCCTATCCCAGTTGGGCCAGCCGATCGCGGATCTGGTCACGCTTCAGGCTTGCCTCGGCCAGCCTGGCGCGCTCTTTCTCAACCAGATTGGCCGGCGCGCGCCGCGCAAATTCGCCGTTCAGCAAGCTCTCGCTGCGAGCAATGGCCTTTTCCAGCTCGGCCAGTTCGCCGGCCAGCCGCTTGCGCTCCTGATCGAGGTCGATCAGGCCGGACAGGGGCAGATATACGGTTACTTCGCCCAGCGCGTAGGTAATGGCCTTGTCGTCCGGCGGCGGCGCATATTCAGCGATGCTCAGCGCACCGGCATCGACACGCGCAAGGGTCACGATGGCTTCGCGTTGCGCCTCGAACGCGCCAGCCAACCCGCCGGCGCTGATGACGGCCGGGATGCGCTTGCCCACATCTACGTTGTGCTCTGCGCGCGCGTTGCGAATAGCGCGGATCACATCCTGCAGGGCCGGCACAATCCGCAGTGCCTCATCTTCATCCGACTGGTGGTCTGCCGGCGCAGCCTCTGGATACGGCGCCAGCATGAGCGCCGGCCACGACAGATCGGGCGCGCCGGGCATGTCGGCCTGCGTTGCCCGCTTCAGATGCTGCCACAGCTCCTCGGTCACGAAGGGCATGAACGGGTGCAGCAAGCGCAGGATCGCGTCAGTCGTGCGAGCCAACGTGGAGATCGTTTCAGGCGACTTGCTCAGCTTGGACAGCTCGATGTACCAGTCGCAGAAATCACTCCACACGAATTCGTAGAGCAACTTGCCGGCCTCGCCGTACTGATAGTCGTCCATCAGCCGGCGCGTCTCGGCGATCACCTGGTTCGCGCGCGCGCGAATCCAAGCATTGACCATCGACGATTGAAGATTGACGATTGACGATTGCCCTTCGTCTGCCGTCTGTCTTCTGTTGTCTGTTATCTGTCCTCTATCCTCTGTTGTCTGTCCTCTGTCGTCTGCGCTCTGCTGGCCCACGCGCCCGATCACGTAGCGCGTCGCGTTCCACAGCTTGTTGGCAAAGTTGCGCGCGCCCTCGATGCGCTCGACGCGCTTCTTGCCGTCCACAATCTTCACATCCATCTTGATGTCGCCGCCGGGGGCGCCGGCTGTCACCAGATAGAAGCGCAGGGCATCCGTGCCGTAGGTCTCGATCATGTCGAGTGGGTCTACCAGCTTGTCCGGCCTGGACTTGGACATCTTTTCGCCATCGGCGGTGCGAATCAGGCCGTGGAGATAGACCACGTTGAAGGGGGGCTGGCCGGTGAGTTCAAGACCCATCATCACCATGCGCGCCACCCAGAAGAAAAGGATGTCGTAGCCGGTCTCAAGCATGGTGGTAGGGTAATAGGCGCGCATGTCTGGGGTGTCATCTGGCCAGCCCAGCGTGCTGAAGGGCCACAGGCCGGATGAGAACCACGTATCCAACACATCAGGATCTTGAACCAGCTTGACATCCGGCCCATACACGGCGCGCGCCTGCTCGTAAGCCTCCCACTCGTTCAT
>DAOUDB010000157.1:0-6839 GCA_034431495.1 Thermoflexales bacterium | reverse complement strand
GCGGGCGATGCACAAGCGTTGCTGCTGACCACCGGACAGCGCATAGGCCGACTGCTTCAGTTTGTCCTTCACTTCGTCCCAAAGCGCGGCGCGCTTCAGACTGTGGACCACCCGGTCGTCCAGTTCGGAGCGCGGCATGCGCCCGTTGTAGAGCCTGATGCCGTAGGCGATGTTTTCGTGAATGCTCTTGGGGAAGGGGTTGGGCTTCTGGAACACCATGCCCACACGCCGGCGCACCAGCACCGGATCGACGTTGGGGGCATAGATATCGTTGCCATCGAGCGTGATGTGACCCTCTACACGCGCGGAAGGCACCAGCTCATTCATGCGATTCAGCGAACGCAGCAGGGTGCTCTTGCCGCAACCAGACGGGCCGATGATGGCTGTGATGCGCCGGTCGTAAATGGGCAAAGTGACTTCCGCAACCGCCCGAAAGCTGCCGTAGAACACAGACAGCTTGTCCATGCGCATCTTGGCAGTCAATGCGATGGCGCTGGCCGAGGTGGCAGCTTCATAGGCCGGGCCATTCGCCGGCAGAATAGTGTCTGTCATAGCTCGCTTTGTCTCGAGAATTCCGTCTCTCAACCCTACTGGCAAGCATTTAACCGATCTTTAAGCTATAGTTAAAAAAGGGTTAAGACCTGCCCGGATCGCGGGTCACGCCTCCAGCAACCCGCACGGCTTGATGATCACGCCCCGGCGCTTGCGCGTTGCTTTCAGTGTGACGATCTCAAAGGGCGCCAGCGTCACCGAGTGCGGCGCATCCATGCCCTCCAGCGTCAGCGTGGCTGTTGTGGCTTTGCCGGCCGACTCGACCAGCCGGATGATCAGCGCGTCTTCGTCCTCGGCTTTCTTCAACGCGCCGAGCTGCATCGTCGCCGGCTCGACACGCAGGAACGGCTGCGCGGCCTGCTCTGGATCCACCTGCGGCGTGGGCGGGTAGAACACAGCGAAGGCGTCGAGCGGCTGGTTCAACTCCAGCGCCGCCGGCCACAGCCCCTGCGTCACCACATCCGGCTCGCCGATCAGGATGCGGAAGCGCGTATCCACCTGCCCCTGGTCGATGAAGGTGTGGTGCTCGTCCGGCTCGATGGGCTGATCGCCCCAGCGTGTGTGCACGGCGCTGCGAGCGATGCTCAGGCCAAGCGTGCCATCCGCCGTCGCAGCAAAGCCATAGATGCCGTCGTTGGCAACGGCCACCGAGCGCGCCTCGCCCGGCTTCAACGCCGTCTTCTTCCTGCCCTTTGGCTTGTCGGCCGGCTCATCCGGCGTTTCGTCCAGCCGCACCCAGCGGTTCTGCGCGTGTTCGCTGCCGTCGGCCACGCGCGTGGCAATGCCATAGGGCACTTCGCAGGTGACATGGGGGCTGGTCAGCTTGAACGGCAACACCAGCTTGATCATCTTGCGCCGCTCCTGCAAGTGCAGGCGCGTATTCACGTCAACCCATGGCAGGTCGGCATACAACGTGATTTGGATCGAAGCTTGTGAGTGACGCCAGCCGGTCAATCCTTCGACTGTCACCGACACCGGCTTGCCGCTACCCATGAGCAGTTCTTCTTTGGCCGGCAACACGCGCAGCGGGCTGCCGGTCGTGCCATCCTCGCCGGCCCACTGCGCGCCCACCTGCTCCGGCGTCAACGCGGTAAACTCGCCCACCGGCGTGTTGAAATCGGCGTTGCTCTCGCCACCCCAGGCGTCGCCGGTGTCGCGCATGGCAACCAGGCGCACCGGCCCGCGCAGTAACTCGCGCCCGCTGGCCACCTCGACCAGCGAGATCAGCGCGGCGCTTGTCTTGTCGAACGTGGCGCGCCACCACCAGTTTTCCACCACAATGCGTTTGGCCGTTTGCGTCACTTGAAGTGATTTGGCGCGCGCCTCCATCCCGCGCCGGGGATCGACTGCCGGGCGCACTTCGTAACGCCGCGCCGTCAGCGGCGGCACGTCGGCGATAAACTGGATATGTGGTTGGAACCCGCCGCTGGATTGCTCGAACTGCCCGCCGCCGGTCTGGCTGGGCACCAGTTGGCCGGCGTCATCATACAGGTCGAACGGATGCAGGCCGGGCGCAGGCCGGTAATCCATGACAAAGTGCAACCCGACCGGGGCTTGGATGGGATAGGGATGCGGGTTGAACACGAACAGTGGCACACTGCCCGGCTCTGGGGGCGTGGCCGGCGTCAGCGCGTTCTGCGACTTGAAGATGATGTCGCTGGCGATGTGATTGGCGTAACCGAAGTAGTCCATCACTCCCGGCTCGGCCAGCTCGGCCAGTGACCCGCACAGGGTATCGTGGAAGGTGTTGAACAAGGTTGCTTTCCAGGCGCGGCGCAACTTGCGGTCGGGGTAAGGCAGACCGGCGCGCCACCAGGCGATAGCCGCCCAGCGTTCGGCAGAGGCCAGCGCAGACTCTGTTCGGCGCATGGCGCGCTTGATTTTCGACACAGAGGTGTAGCAGCCGGCGAACGTGCGCTGCAACTCATCCGCGTGAACGGGGATTGACTCGGGGTCGAGTTGCTTCGAAATGCGTTCCAGGTACGCTTCGGGCGTGCTGTGGCGCACTTCCACATCGTTTGTGTTGTCGATTAACTGTTGCAGGTCGAGCAGGTCGGCGCGCGTCGGGCCGCCGCCGTGATCGCCCAATCCCCACAGCACCAGCGCATCGCGCCCGGTCTCGCGGGCCTCGGCGATGCCGTTCTCGGCATGCATGCGGGCCGAAGCGATACCGGGCACGCCGGCCGGGCCAGTGCAGTACCAGCCGGTGCCCGGGCGCAGGGCGAGCACTTGCGTGCCATCGTGGCCTTGCCACCACCGCAGAGGGGCCGGCAGTTCGAGTTGATGCGGCATGGGCCGGCAGTGGATGTACAGGCCATAGCCGGCCTGTTGAAGCACCTGCGGGAAGCTGGCGGGATGGCCGAACGAGTCGAAGTTGTAGGCCACGGTGGGCCAGGCGCCGAACTTCTCCGAGAAATAGCGCCGGCCTTCCATGATCTGGCGCACCAGCGTTTCGCCGGCCGGCATGTTGCAATCGGGCTGCACGTACCAGCCGCCCGCGATGTTCCAACGCCCCTGTTTCACCAGCTTGCGGATGCGCGCAAACAGCGCCGGGTCGTTCTCTTCGATCCACTCGTACAACAGACTCTCGTTGTGGTTGAAGATGAAGCCGGGAAATTCTTCAAGCAGGTTGGCGGCAGTGTGAAAGGTAGAGATGCCTTCCCGCGCGCCCTCTTGCCAGTTCCACATCCACACCGGGTCGATATGGGCCTGACAGATCAGATGAACGATAGGGCGATCTGCGGGTTTGGCTCTTTTCTGCTTGGGCATGTAATTCCTCCTCGAAATGCCGACAGCCGGATTAGCCGAATTGTAGCCGGAAGGGGTGCGCTGGATGAATGCCGGGTGTTTTGCGCGGAAGTACGCGCCACGAGGACATGGCGCGCGGACAGCGTGTCTGCCCCCTTTCTCCAGGATGAGTACAATGGCCGCGACTGATCCCCATATGGATGGATGCTCGACTCATGAACGCGATCGAACTCAAAACGCGCCGGCTGATGTCGTGGGGTCGCGCTGTGATCGTGGCCTGTGATCACGGCGAATTCGACGGCCCCATCCCCGGCATGATCAATCTGGCCGAAACTATTACGCGCATCAACAAGGATGTGGACGGCGTGCTGCTCAGCCCCGGCATGATCCGCCACACTGGCGACTACTTCGCCGCCAAAGGCGCGCCGCTCATCGTGGGCCGGCTGAATTGGGACACGGTCTACTGCTTCCACTGGAACTACCACGCCGCGCCGGCGGTCGAGGCGTTTGCGCCGGAAGAGGCTGTCGCGCTGGGCGTGGAAGTCGCGCTGGTCTCGCTCACGCTCAAAACCGGCAGCGAAGAGCGCGACGCGCGCAATGTGGAAGTCTTTCGCCGGCTGACGGCGCGCTGCCATCAACTGGGCCTGCCGGTGATCGGCGAGTATTTCCCCGCCCACAGCGACACACGCTCGCCCGACGAGATGCACGCCGAAGTCAAGATCGGCTGCCGCATCTGCGCCGAGCTGGGCGCGGACATGATCAAGACATTCCACACGCACCGCTTCAAAGAAGTTGTGGCCGGCTGCCCCGTGCCGATCTTTGCGTTGGGCGCGGCCAAATTGCCCACTCCGCTCGATGCACTGCGCCTGGCCGCGCGCGAGATTGACGATGGCGCGCAAGGAGTGGTGTTTGGGCGCAATGCGCTGCAAGTGGATCAGCCCATCCGGTTCCAGGCTGCCCTGATCGACGTGGTGCGCCATGGCAAAACGCCGGAGGCCGCCCTCGCTGCCGCCGGCGTGTGATCATCCATCGCCGCTGCCGGCAACTGGTCTTGCGCAGCGCTTCCTGATCGAAGTTCGCAGGAGAACGTGAAGGAGGAATTCACTGATGAAAGTCTTGCTGATCTCTGGTAGCCGGAATCCAGGCGGACAGACTGCGCGCGCAGCGACGGCGATGCTCGAAGGAGCCAGTCGCGCCGGCGCTGAGACTGAAAGCGTGTATCTGCCAACACTCACGTTAGAGCGTTGCCGCCAGTGCGAGGACAGTGGCTGGGGACTGTGCCGCCAGGAGGGGCGTTGCATCATCGCGGACGATTTCGTTTCACTGGTCGGCGGGATCCGTGAGGCCGATGTCGTTATCTTTGCCACGCCGGTCTATTACGGCACGCTGAGTGAGAGCCTGCGCGCCTTCACGGATCGACTTCGCCGCATCTGCACCCATCCTGCCGGGCGGGCTGGTGTCGAAGACAAAACGGCTGCGGGACTGTGTGTGGCCGGTGGCGGGGGTGGCGGAGGGCCTTCCTGTTGTGTAAGCCTGGAGCGAGTGCTGCGTACCTGTGGGTTCGATGTGGTCGACATGTTACCCGCGCGCCGCCAGAACCTGGATGCCAAGCTAGAGCAGTTGCGACTGGCGGGCGCCTGGCTGGCAACAGCGCCGAAATCCAGATGATGCCGGCTGGACAGGTTGGAATTTCCATGCTGTTCGACATCAAGCCCATCGATCGTGAGGTGTACGACACCCAGTTGCGCGACTGGCTGCCAGAGCGCCTGATCGACATGCACACCCATGTCTGGCTGGACAGGTTCAAGGCCGTCGATCCCCTGATGCCGCAACGCGCAGTCACATGGCCGGCCCGTGTCGCGCTCGACAATTCCATCGAGGACCTGCTCGAAACTTATCGCCTGATGCTGCCCGGCCGGCATGTGACGCCGTTGATCTTCGGCAATCCCACTATCGGCGGAGACCTGCGCGCCGGCAACGACTACGTGCGCCGGTGCGCCGCCGCGCACAATGCGCCGGCGCTCATCCTGGCCGCGCCGAGTTGGAGCGCGAGCGAACTGCAAGAGCGCATCCTGGCCGGCGGGTTCGTGGGGGCCAAGGTGTACCTGACGCTGGCCGACCCGGCCATCCCCGCCAAAGACATCTGCATCTTCGATTTCCTGCCGCACCACCAGCTTGAGGCGCTGGACCGGCATGGCTGGATCGTCATGCTGCACATCCCGCGCGACGACCGGCTGCGCGACCCGCTCAATCTTGCCCAGATGATCGAGATCGACCAGCGTTATCCAAACGCCAGGGTCATCATCGCGCATGTGGGCCGGGCCTATTGCGCCGAGGATGTGGGCGACGCCTTCGACCAGCTTGCCGTTGCCCGGCATCTGTTGTTCGACTTCAGCGCCAACACCAACGCCGAGGTGTTCGCGCGATTGATTCGCGCTGTCGGGCCGCAGCGCATCCTGTTCGGCAGCGACCTGCCGATCCTGCGGATGCGAATGCGCCGCATCTGCGAGAACGGGCGGTACATCAACCTCGTGCCGCGCGGTTTGTATGGCGACGTGTCGGGCGACAAAAACATGCGCGAGGTAGACCCGCCCGAGGCGGACCGTCTGACTTTCTTTCTGTACGAGGAGCTGCTGGCGTTCAAGCGCGCTGCCGAGACAACTGGCCTGACACGCGCCGACCTCGACGACATTTTCTACAACAACGCGGCGCGGGTGCTGCGCTCAGCCGGCTTCGAGATGGCAGGAAATGAACCACAAAGCCGCAAAGAAGGGGAGGAGTGAGATGAGCGCAAGCGTGGGATTGCTGCCGCTTTACCTGAAGTTGTACGACGACACGATGCCCGAACATCGCCCGGCGATGGAGCAGTTCCGCGACACGATCGCGGACGAACTGCGCCGGCGCGCGCTCGATGTGCATGTTGCGCCGGTGTGTCGTATTGCACCGGAATTCGAGGCGGCTATCGCGGCGTTCGAAGCAGCCGGCGTCGATGCCATCGTCACCCTGCATCTGGCCTACTCACCCTCTGAGGAGTCGGCGCCGGCGCTGGCGCGCACACGCTTGCCGGTAATCGTGCTCGACACCACGCCTGACGCCGATTACGGCCCGGCACAGAACCCCGACCGGCTGATGCACAATCACGGCATTCACGGCGCGCAGGACCTGTGCAACCTGCTCATTCGGCACGGCAAGCATTTTCAGATCGAGGCCGGCCACTGGCAGGACTTGCGCAATAACGTGCTGGATCGCGTCGCCCGGCGTGCCCAGGGCGCCGCCATTGCCTCGGCCTTGCGGCGCGCACGCATCGGGCGAATTGGCGCAGCGTTCCAGGGCATGGGCGACTTTGCCGTGCCGGCCGAAGTGTTGCGCGCTGTCATCGGCATCGAAACCGTGCCGGCCCGCCCCGCTGAGATCGCGGTGCTGACGCAAGCGGTTTCCGAGGCGGACGTTCAGGCCGAACTGGCAGCCGACCGCGCATTCTTTGACATTGGCTCATTCAGCCCGGAAGCCTATCAACGCACGGCGCGCGCCTCGCTGGC
>DAOUDB010000156.1:0-5511 GCA_034431495.1 Thermoflexales bacterium | reverse complement strand
TCTACTGGGACCCAGATTGCTCTGCCCAGACAACCTTGCGCGAGTACTCGGCGTATGAGTATTCGCCGGCGGTGGCGGATGATGTGGCAGTGTTGGCAGACTTGCTCGAGACACAGGCCAGCCGCGGTTTTTTGAAACAGCCTGTGGATGCCGGTATGGCCCGCCGCGCGGCCGAACTGGCCGAGTCGATCCATGCCCGCTTGCCCGATTGGGCCAGGCGCAGTTGGCGCTGGGAGATTCTCTATCTGCGGGCGTTGCTGGATCGGGTGCGTTTTGGTGGGGATGGCGCGGGTCGCGCCGGCCTGGACACGCCGGCGGCAGATGCCGCGTTGCGCCGGCTGTGTGATATCTATCATTGCCAGATAGATACCGACGATCCCTATCATCATCGTGTGCGCCCGCCCTGGCGCGGCGCTGTATCGCGACGCGGCGAATACTGACTCGCGCCGGCTGTGCGACATCTACCATTGCCAGGTGGACACCGACGATCCCTGTCATCACCGCGCGCGTCTGGCGCGGCGCGCGAGCGTCTGGTGTAGGGCAAGCCGCCGGGCTTGCCCTACAGGCTTCGCGCAATGCGCCGGTCAATGCCGGAAGATGGCGGCGATGGCGGTCTGCGTCTGGGCTGCCTGATCCGGCAAGTGATCGCGGTCTACGGCGAACACCGTGCCCCCGTGTAGCAGCGTGTAAATGCAGGCGAAGTCGTGCAGGTCGATATCCTGCTCGCCGGGCTGTTCGCTCAGTGTGATCTGGGCGCGGTCTGGGTCGAATGCGCCCCATTGCTCGGCATCTGTAGCAACGAACAGGCGATCGACACGCCCCTGATACGCCGCCGGCGCGATCTGCTCGATCCGATTTGAGGCGCGATTGCTGCCGGCGCGCTCGCGATAGGCATCGGCCGCGTCGCGCTGCGCTTTCAAGAAGATCGGTTCGACGATAGCCCATGCCCGCGCGTGAAGCTCTTTTGGATTCAGATCATCGGGGTTGCCGATGATGCCTTGATCGAGCACGCGCGCATACTTGCTGATCTGTCTGTAGAGCGGGTGCAGGTAGTCGACGCCGGCCAGCACGACCGGCGCGCGCTCGTTGCCCAACAGCTCGCACAGTTCCCTGTCCACCTGCCTGAAGAATTGAGTCAAGTCCTGTTTGACGAGCGCGGTTGGCTCTGACTGCCCATGGAAGATGGCCGCGCCGCGACCGCCCTGTCCTGAACTGCGTGTGTGATATTGCAGTTGGCGCTCGCGCTCGACAGGGCCGATCGCCTCGGCCAGATTGTGCGGCGCATCCTCCAGTGTCACTTCGGCGACGGTGTAGCGCGTTCCCTGCAACAGGCGCACACCATTCTGGCTGAGCGCAAGCACGTAGAAGCGCCCGTCGCCGCTCAGCACCGGCAGTAATGGCTTGATGTAAAAGCGGTTGCCAACCACACAGTGTTCTTTGATCTGGTAGGGCAACTGGTAGTGGTAGAAGATCCCCGGCGCACTATAGATGGCGAGGCCATCGCTCTGGTGGCTCCAGAATGGCGAGTCATCGAGCAGTTTGCGCGCCGGCTCCAGCAGTTCGCGCGCATCGGCCTCGCGCGCGCCGTTTTGTGTCAGGCGCTCCTCTGCTTTGCGCAGCAGGTTCTTCAACCGAATCGGCGCCTGTTGTGTGCCGGCGCCTGCGCGCGACGTGGGCAAGAACAGCGAGATGCATTGACTGGGGCGGGTGACGAGCAGTGTCTTGAGTTCCTGGCCTGGTAATAAGATCATCTCTGGCTGCCTCCTTCCAGACTATCCATTCCCTGGCTGGCCTCGATTGTGGCTGCGGACTCTCTCCGCGGATCCTGTCTGCGACGACCGGCGCTGCGGAAGGCATGTCTGCCGGCCTGTCGATCGCTGCTGCGGACACTCTTTATTGTGCCACCATTTTGCGCCGTGGGGCGGCGCGCGCGGTATCTGGCCGGCGAACGGTGCTATAACTTCTGCGCGTTGCGTCACCACAGTGACACGCATCATTTGTCGAATCAGGAGCACTTTGGATGCAGACGATCAAGCTTGATGGAGATTGGCGGGTTGCGCAGTCGGGCAAACGTGGAACCATTCCCGCGCAGGTGCCGGGGTGTGTCCACACGGATCTGTTGGCGGCGGGCAAAATTCCCGATCCGTTCTACCGAGACAACGAACTGAAGGTGCAGTGGATCGGCGAAGCAGACTGGATTTACTCGCGCAGTTTCAACGTGCCGGCTGCGCTGCTGGCGCGCGATCGCGTGTTGTTGCGCTGCGAGGGGCTGGATACATTTGCCACGCTCACGCTCAACGGCGCGCCGGTCGGGCGAACCGACAACATGTTTCGCGTGTGGGAGTTCGATGTCAAGACGCTGTTGAAGGCCGGCCGCAACACCCTCGAAGTGCGCTTTGACTCCACCATTCCCTACATCAACAAAAAGCAGGCCGAACGCCCGCTGCCCGGCTGGAACGCGCCGCACGAGATTGCAGGCCGCGCCTACGTGCGCAAGGAGCCGTGCAACTATGGCTGGGACTGGGGGCCGGTGCTCATTACCTGCGGCATCTGGCGGCCGATCTCGATCGTCGCCTTCGACACAGGCCGGCTGACCGGCGCGCGCATCCTGCAGAACCACGATACCCCCGGCCAGGTCGCGCTCGACGTGACACCCGAAGTGGAACAGGTCAGCGAGGCTGCGCTATCGGCGCGGGTGGCCGTGCGCTTCGACGGGCAGACGGTCGCCCAGGCCGAAGCGCAGGCCGGCCAGCCGCTCAGCGTGATTGTGCGCAATCCGCGTCTGTGGTGGCCGAACAATCTGGGCGAGCAGCCGTTGTACGATGTGGTGGTTGAATTGATGGATGGCGACCGGCGCGTGCTGGATACGCTCACAAAGCGCATCGGTCTGCGCACGCTGACGCTTGACCGGCATCCAGACCAATGGGGCGAGTCCTTCCAGTTTGTGGTCAACGGCGTGCCCTTCTTTGCCACCGGCGGCAACTGGATTCCTGCCGACGCCTTTGTTACTCGCATGACCCGCGAACGCTATCGCGCCCTGTTGCAGAGCGTCAAGGATGCCAACATGAACATGCTGCGTGTGTGGGGTGGGGGCATCTACGAGCACGATGATTTCTATGACTTGTGCGACGAGATGGGCATCTGTGTGTGGCAGGATTTCATGTTTGCCTGCTCCACGTACCCGACGTTCGACGATGCGTTCATGGCGAATGTGCGCGCCGAGGCCGAGGACACCGTGCGCCGGCTGCGCCATCACCCCTCGATCGCATTGTGGTGCGGCAACAACGAACTGGAGCAGGGGTTGGTGGGGCCGGCCTGGACAGCGCGCACGATGAGCTGGGAAGACTATGGCAAACTGTTCGACACACTGCTGCCAGCGGTGACGGGCGCGCTCGACCCGCAGCGCTCCTACTGGCCGGCCAGCCCGCACACACCCATCGGCGACCGCGCCAACTTCAACGACCCGACCTGCGGCGACGCGCACCTGTGGGACGTGTGGCATGGGCGCAAGCCCTTCGAGTGGTATCGCACCTGCGAGCATCGCTTCAACAGTGAGTTTGGCTTTCAATCCTTCCCCGAGCCGAAGACAGTGCGCGCCTACACCGCACCGCAGGATCGCAATGTAACAAGCTGGGTGATGGAGCATCATCAGCGCAGCGGCATCGGCAACACCGTCATCATGCAGTACATGCTCGACTGGTTCCGGCTGCCCACCGCGTTCGACATGACTCTGTGGCTCAGTCAAATCCTGCAGGGCATGGCGATGAAGTATGCCGTCGAGCATTGGCGGCGGGCCAGGCCGCGCGGCATGGGCACGCTGTACTGGCAAATCAACGATTGCTGGCCGGTGGCAAGCTGGTCTTCGATCGATTATCACGGTCGCTGGAAGGCGCTGCACTACATGGCGCGCAAGTTCAATCAACCGCTTCTGATCTCTGCTGTCGAGGATGCCGCGACCGGCAGGGTCGATATCCACCTGACAAACGATCTGCGCGCATCCAGCGCCGGCGTGATCGCCTGGCAACTGACCGACGCGCAGGGCAAACTGTTGACGCGCGGCAGGCAGCCGGCATCCATCGCCCCGCTTGCGAGTGCGCTCGTCCACACGCTCGATCTGAGCAAGTATGTGGCGACACACGGCCCGCGTGACCTGATGCTCTGGCTTGAATACACGGTGAAAGGCAAGCCGGCTTCGACCAACTTCGCCACGTTTGCCCGGCCCAAGCATCTGGAGCTGGCAGAGCCGCAGATCGCGCTGGATGTCGCGGCGGTGGGCAACGATCAGTTTGCCGTGACGCTGACGGCAGACAAGCCGGCGTTGTGGGCGTGGCTGGAGCTGGCCGGGGTGGATGCGACATTCTCCGATAACTTCATTCACCTTTTCCCCCACCGCCCACACAGCGTGATAGTCACGCCGTCGAAGTCGATGACGCTGAAGCAATTCTCCCGCGCATTGACTGCGCGCAGTCTGATCGACACGTATCGATAGCGGCGTTGCGCAGCGGCGCGCCGCTCCCGTCTGAGGAGGGCGCGCCGCAGTGCGGGCATTGTCGTGATGTGAGCGTCTGGCAAGCGGCAGCCAGACCCGGCGCGAAGGCGCTAGGGCGAAGTCGCGCCCGGCCCGCGCGTTGTTGTTGTCAACGGTCAACTCGTTTACGCTTCCGTCAGCGTCGATCCTGACGCACACGCGCGGCACGTTGCCGTTCAGCCGGCCGGCGAGCTTCACCGCCTCGAACGGCAATCTCGAACGGCAATGTCTCGGACAACATGCCTTGCCACAACAGGTTGCCGCCATCTTCCGGCGCGTTTGAATAGAGGGTGATCCCGGTTGCCGGCGCGGTCACGTCCGAGTCATTGTGGGCGGTGATGGTGAGCCGGCACCCAGCACTACGCTGCCGCCCGACAGCGCCCAGTCTGGCAGCCGTATCCAGTCAAACGCAAACTGATTGTTGCTTGTCGTGGCATCGTGGAGCGCGCCGGTCGGGTCGATGAGTTCGACCGTAACCGTGAGCGCATGGCTGCCAGTAAACTCGTCGAACACCGATAGGTGCACATAGCCATCGGCGCTGTGCCCCGGGGGCAGGCCGACTGTCGCCGAGATCATCGCCTCGCTACTGCCCAGCGGCCCGTCGGCGTCGCTGACCGTGACCAGCGCGCTGGCCGCCGACAACACGCCTGTGTTGCTGATCGTCGCGCGCACAAAGGTGAAGCCGGGCAGGATGTTGCGGTCGATGCCCGTCAATCCAATCGCCAGGTCCGGCAGTGTTGTTGTGACGATGGCCTGTGCCGTGCTGCATCCGTTGCAGCCGGCTGTGGCAACCAGACGATTGGGGCGCGGCGCAGCCGGCGCGATCCAGCCTGTGGCGACCGGCATGGATGCGCCGCCGCGCAGCAGGGGGATGGTGACGGTGGCGATCTCGGTCATTGGCGCGCTGCCGTGCGGGATGCGCGCATCGCTCGCGCCAAAGACCACTTGCACGTTGTGCGCCGGCCGGTCGCCGGTGTTGCGAA
>DAOUDB010000155.1:0-12582 GCA_034431495.1 Thermoflexales bacterium | reverse complement strand
CGCACCTCGAATACGACGCCCTTGAGAACGCGGGCAATCTCGTCTGCCACGCCTACTCTTGCACAGGCTTCCCGTAACCAGTTTAATAGTCCGGCACGCATTTGCTGGTTTGTCACATCTACCAGCGCAATTTTGCCGTCCAGCGCTAATTTCCGTGCTTTGCCTTGATACGCTGTTGTGTAACTCCATCTGATTTGATCTGGCGCAAGTCCAAGATGATCCTGAATGATTTGGCGGAAAACCTCCTCACAGCCTATTCCGATCTGGCGATATACCGAAGTGATGCCGCCTGCGGCTTTGTGCGCAGCATACATCAGCGGGTTATCGAGACCGAACCATTCATAAAAGACATCAGACTGATACAGTTGCTGGAATTGCTCAAGCGACAATCTCGTTGGCTGTCCCTGGCCAAATCTGGGCCGGTATTGCTGACATGTCTGAATTCGTTTGAGCAGGATTTGCAGGTATCGTTGATCGTAGTCTGTTGGTGGATTTGCCATACGTGCTTTTATCTGAGCCGTGAAACATCTGAACCCTGTTACCGGCACTCGTACAACGGCGATCCGGGTATGTTCGGCGCGCCGGCCTGCTTCAACGTTTCCGCCGGCACGACCCGACACGCCGCATCCAACCATCTGGCGATATCGGGTTTGAGCGCGTGCAATCGCCCGCCGGCGTCCCACACATAGCGCAGCCTGCCTGCGCGCACCATCTCTTGCAGATCGTTCACGCTGACAATGGGATCCGTGCCGAGAAAGCCGCCGATGTATAGCACTGGCCGGCGTGTCCCCAGCACAAAGTTTGCGCCGGCATTCGCATCGGGCACGGCCAGCACATAGTCCACATCGAATGTGCGCGGCTCAAGGTAGAGCAGCAGCAGCACAGGGTTGGCGTAACCAACCGGCCCCCGCGCCAGCGCGCGCCGGGTTTCGCCAAATTGGGTGTCGCCGGCATAGGCTGAAGGCAAATGTCGGTCTGGTTCGGCTTCGGCAGCAGTCAGCGCGGCCCAGGTTGCCGGCATGAGCAGGAGCGACAGTGCCACGCCGGCCAGCGCCCGACGTTGCCACTTTTCGGGCGCGTAGTTGGGTCGCCACAAGCCGAGCGCCAGCAGGCCGATGCTGACCATGAACACAAGCAACGCCGCCAGCCAGCCCAGTGGCGCCGACGATACTTGAACGAGAATGCTCCACTGCGCGGCCAACGTGAGCGCAGCGGCAATCTCCACGATCAACCAGCCGATCCAGCCATGCTGGCGATATACGCGCCACAGTTCAATCATGCCAACGCCGGCCAGGATCGCCAGCGGCGGCGCGAGCATGGCAACGTAGTAGGCGTGTATGAAGCCGGCCAGACTGAAGAAAACCCATCCCACCACCAGCCAGCCGCCCCAAAGGACGACCGCCTGATGGCGCGTGGAGAGCCGCAACACGCCGCGATCGGCGCGCCGGCCTCGCCACGCGAGCAGTCCCAGCGACACCACTGCCAGCGGCAACAGCCAGGTGATCTCTTTCACCAGAGGCAACTCGAAGAAGCGCAACAGGCCAGGTTGGCCGGTGTCGAGGTTAGGCGGTAATCCGCCGGGAGGTGGCGCGGCAGTGTCTGATGGGATGCCGACGCCTGGCCCGTTCATCGGCCCGAATAAACGCGCCAGGCCGTTGTGGCCGGTGATCAACTCCAGCGCCGAGTTGGTCGCGGTGCTGCCGACATAGGGCCGGCGATCTGGTGGCGTGGCATCGACCAGCGCAGTCCACGCAAGGGATACAGCGCCGGCAATCACGGTGACCGCTGTCAACGCGATCAGCTTGCGCGGCCAGCGCGCCGGGTGGCCCAGGAAATACACTGCGAAGAAGGCCGGCACAGGCAGCAGCGCCTGTAGCATCTTGATGTTGAACGCCGCGCCAATGCACAGCGCGCCGACGAGCAACCACAGCCAGTCTCTTTGCCTGCGCGCAGTGGCCGTGAGGAAACTCCATGCTGACAGCAGTAGCGTCAGGATGAGCAGGCTGTCGATGGTGTTGTTGCGATCGACGGCCACGCTCAGCGGCATGACCGCCAGCGCCACGCCGGCCATCACCCCCGCGCCGTCCCCGCCGTGTTTGCGCGCCAGTCGGATTGCAATTGCCACGCTCAGGATGCCGGCCATGATCTGCGGCCAGATGACTGCGAAGCCGCTGCGACCCAGCACAGTCACCGAGAGGGCTTGAATCCAGAATCCCAGCGGCGGCTTATCGACACTCACCGAGCCGCCCGGCTCGGCGGCGGCGTAGAGCAAATTGCTAGGCGAGAGCAACATACTCTGCACGGTGGCGCTGTAATACGGGTTGCCGTCGCCGGCTGCGCGAATGTTGGCGATGCGCAGGGCGAATGCGAGCAGAATGACGGCCACGCTGATCCATAGAGCAATGGCCGGGCGCCGATCAGGGAGGCGCATGTGTGATGACCTGCGGCGATGTGAGCGCCGGTGGGTGGTGGCTGATGTGCTCATGAGCGCGTAGACGCAAGTGTAACGCACTGCGCTATAATCCGCGCTCGTCATCCGGCAGCGGCCAGCCCTCAGTGTGCAGCAACCGACGTTCGGTTCAGCTCACGCTTCCACAGGCGCAGAGCATTTGCGATGCAGCAGAAGTGCGCCCCATCGTGCCCTGCGGGAGGGGGCGATATTCAACCAGCGATGGCGGGGGTGCGGATACACATGCGTCTTTACTGGGAGTTGATCCATCTGTCGATCCGGCGCGCGCTGACCTATCGCACGGCCAACGTGGCTGGCCTGATCACCAATCTGTTCTTCGGTTTCCTGCGCGTGGCGGTGATGACGGCGTTGTATGGCGCGCAGACGGAAGTGCAGGGCCTGTCTGTGCAGGCGGCGATCACGTTCACCGGCCTGACCCAAGTCGTCTTGTCGTTCCTGTGGCTGTTCAACTGGTGGGATTTCATGGACACGATAAACTCCGGCGACGTGGCTTCAAACCTGCTGCGGCCGTTCGATGTGTTCGGGTTCTGGATGGCGCAGGAGGCCGGGCGCAGTCTGGTCAATGGCGCTCTGCGTGGCCTGCCGATCATGGTGGCGTACGCGCTGTTCTTTGGATTGACTGCGCCGGACACCCCGGCACAGTGGCTTGCTTTCGTTGCGGCGCTGGGGCTGGCGTTCGTCATTAGCTTTGCCTGGCGCTTTCTCGTCAATCTTGCGGCGTTTTGGTCGACCAACGCGCGCGGCGTGGGCCGCTTTGCGTTCACCGTGTCGATGTTCTTATCTGGCTTCTTCATGCCATTGCGATTCTTCCCGGACTGGTTCGTGAGCGTGTGCAATCTCACGCCGTTCCCGGCCATGGTCAACACGCCGATGGAGATGTATCTGGGCGTGCTGCGCGGGCCTGAGTTGCTGGCGGCGCTGGCCTGGCAGGCGGTGTGGTGCGTGGCGTTGATCGCGCTGTGTCAGGTCGTGCTGCGCGCCGGCATGCGCCGGCTGGTGGTTCAGGGCGGGTGAGGCCGGCATGGACACGCTCACGCTCTATCTGCGACTGATCGCCGTTCAGATCCGGTCGCAGTTGCAGTACCGGGTCTCGTTTGTGCTGGACTCGGCAGCAACCGGCCTGAGCGTGCTGGTCGGCTTCGTCTCGCTGGCGCTGATCTTCGACCGATTCCATGCGGTCGGCGGTTGGGCACTGCCAGAGGTGGCCTTTTTGTACGGCATGGTGGAAATCGCCTTCGGCGTCATGGACATGCTGTTCAGCGGGTTCGACCCCGACACGTTCGGCGTGATGGTGCAGCGCGGCGCGTTTGACCAACTGCTTCTACGCCCGGCGAACATCGTAGCGCAGGTGCTTGGGTCGCAATTCGTCATTCGCCGGCTTGGACGCATCGCTCAAGGCGTCGCTGTATTCGCCATCGCCGTTGCATTGCTCGACGCCAACTGGACGCCGGCCAAGCTGCTGTATCTGCCGGTGGTGCTGGTCAGCTTGGTGTGTTTCTTTGGCGGCCTGTTCATCATCGGCGCGACGATCACGTTCTGGACAGTGCAGCGCGTGGAAGCCATCAACATCTTTACCTATGGCGGCTCCGAGATGATGTCGTACCCGATGCATATCTACCAGGACTGGATGCGCCGATTTTTCACCTTCATCGTGCCGGCCATCTTTTTGAACTACTATCCCGCCCTGTACTTCCTGGATAAGCCCGATCCGCTGGGATTCCCGTCCTTCGCCCCGTTTCTGGCGCCGCTGGCCGGCCTGGGCGTGCTGGCCGGCGCGCTACTTTTCTTTCGCTTTGGCATGACCCGCTATCAAAGCACCGGCACTTGATCGACCATGGTTTCCATCATCACAGCGCGCGATCTGCGCAAGCATTTTAAGGTTTACAAGCGCCATCGCGGAACGATGAGCGCCCTGCGCGACTTTTTCAGCCGCGAATTCACCCAGGTGCGCGCGGTGGACGGCGTCTCGTTCGATGTGGTCCCCGGCGAGCTGATCGGCTATCTGGGACCGAACGGCGCCGGAAAATCCACGACGCTCAAGATGCTGACCGGCCTGCTCGTCCCCTCCGGCGGCGAATTGCTTGTGGGCGGGCGCGTGCCGTGGAAAGCGCGACGCAGCTACGTGGCAACCATCGGCGCGGTGTTCGGCCAGCGCACCACGCTGTGGTGGGATTTGCCGGTGATCGAGTCACTGGAGCTGTTGCGCTATGTGTACAAGATTCCGCCGGATCGTTTCGCTCACAATCTCAACCAGTTCCGTGACCTGTTGGAACTGGATCCTTTTCTGAATACGCCGGTGCGTGCTCTGTCGCTGGGCCAGCGTATGCGGGCTGACTTGTGCGCCGCCTTGCTGCACGACCCGGCCCTTGTCTTCCTCGATGAGCCAACCATCGGCCTCGACGTAGTGGCCCGGCAGCGCATCCGTGATTTCATCCGGCATATCAACCGCGAGCGCGGCGTGACGATCCTGCTGACCACGCATGATCTGTCCGACGTCGAAAAGCTGTGCGACCGGGTGATGATCATCGACCACGGCAAGCTGCTGTACGACGGCGGACTGTCTGCCTTGACTGCGCGCTTCGGCGGCCAGCGCGAGCTGGTGGTCGAATTCGCCGAGATGTATGACGATGTGTCCATTCCCGGCGCCGTTCTGGCCGGGCGCGATGGCCCCCGCGCCACCTATCGCTTCGCGCGCGGCGCCGTGACCGCCTCCGAACTCATCAGTCGGCTCTCCGCGCGCTTTCGCATCACCGATCTTTCGGTGCGCGAGCCCGATATCGAAGACACAGTTCGTCGCATCTACGAAGAGCGGCTTCTGGAGCAATAGGGCCGCTCGTGGTTCAATGGGGCCTATGGAATCGATCTCGTTCGATCGCGCAGTGGACTTTTACGACCAGACGCGCGGCCTGCCGCCAGACGTGTCGACCGCTGTGGCGCAGGTGGTGGTGGATACGTTTGGCCGCGATGCGCGCCTGCTGGAGGTCGGCATCGGCACCGGCCGCATTGCCCGGCCATTGCTGGCGCAAGGACTCCACCTCACCGGCATCGATCTGTCGCGCGGCATGATGGGCCGGCTGATCGAACAACTGCCGCCGGGCGCGCGCCGGCCCGACCTTGCCCAGGCTGACGCGCTGGCGCTGCCCTTGCGAGACAGCCTCTTCGATGTCGCAATCGTCGTGCATGTGTTCCACCTGGTGAGTGACTGGCGCGTGGCCTTGCGCGAAATCCGGCGTGTCTTGAAGCCGGGCGGCAGTCTGATGACCGGCTACGACTGGCGCGATCCCGACTCGCCCTCCAAACACATGCGCGACGCCTGGACGCAGATCGTCAGGGCGCACGATGTGGCGACCAGCTACTCGCACGAGCCGTTCGACGCCATACAGGCCGCATTGCGAGAGCAGGGCGCCGAGTTGACCGAATGGTCGGTAGGACAGCGCGTCGAGACTCGCACGGTGCGACAGGAACTCGATGCGCTGGAGGGACGCATCTGGTCGTCAACCTGGAAAGTGCCCGATGCGATCTTCCCTGACTGCGTTGCCCGGCTGAAGGAATGGGCCATAAGCCAATACGGCTCGGATCGACATGCATTCCCGGTTCGCCAGAAGTTCATCTGGCAAAGGTTTCGCTGGGATGCTGGTTGATCGCCCACTGGCCGGCCGGCTGGAACGAGCCATCGCCGCGCGAGCTGCCGGCTATGCGCGTGCGCGCTGTGACCTGGGTCTGTCGCGGCAGTGTGATGTGACTCCTTTTGCCGGCGGCACGCTGGTCTGCGCCGATGGCGACCCGCCGGCGCCGGTGAATCGGGCGATCGGGCTGGGCCTGGCCGGCTCCGTGTTACTGGCCGAACTGGATGCGGTCGAGATGTTCTATCGCAGTCGAGGCGCGCTACCGCGCCTCGACATTTGCGCGCTTGCGGACCCGTCGCTGATCGAATTAGCGGGCCGGCGCGGCTATCGATTGGAGCGATTCCAGAACGCGCTGGCATGCCCATTGCCCCATGCGCCGGCGCGCCTGGCCGGGGACGATGTGGTGGTGACGATGGCCAACGCTGCCGATGCCGATATCTGGTCGCGCACGGTGACGCAAGGGTTCGGCGGCGTTGATGAGCCTTCGCAGACCGATCTCGACATGAACCGACCGAACTTCCACTGTCGCAATGGCATAAGCTATCTGGCCTGGTTGGATGGGCAGCCGGCCGGGGGCGGTGCGATGTTCATGCATGAAGGAGTCGTCGAGTTGGGTGGGGCAAGCACGCGGGCGCAGTATCGCCGGCGTGGCGTTCAATCTGCGCTGCTCCGGCGGCGTCTGGCGGATGCCGGCGCGGCCGGCTGCGATATTGCCATCGTCATCACTGCGCCCGGCTCTGATTCGCAGCGCAACATCGAGCGACTGGGGTTCCAGTTGGCGTATGCCCGCGCGATTCTGGTCAACCTGTGAGACAACGCTGCGGGACGGCGCGGGCTGCCGGTCTCACGCTATCTTCGCACGATCGGCAGGTGCGCGCGCCTGTCGGCCGGATAGAGCGCCTGGCCTGAATTCGGATTGACCATCAGGCTGGATACATCAACCGCCTCGAAGTCCGAGCCGCGCAGCGAGCGAAATGCAGCGTTCAGCATCCCATCGTCCCACAGTGGGTCATGGGTGCCGGTGACGTACCAGTTGCTGCCATTGTCGGCGAGGATCAGGCCATAGCGCTTGAAGGCGGTGAAAATCACCTGGATGTGTGGATGGTACTGACTGATCGGCACGCTGGCTTTCAGCCGGAAACGCTGGCCCATGGGCGGCACAATGGAATCGGTGATGGTCGAGGCAAAGTGCCGCGCCGGCCACACATAGGCGCGCTGTGTGCGCGCTGCTGTAAAACGGATAGCGTGATTGATTTCGCCGCGCAGCACCTCGTCGCGCCGCACCAACCCCGGCAGAATGGGCAGGCCGGCTGCGTCTGCAGAAGTCCAGCCGTCCGGGCGGAGCGCGTTGGAGGTCAGGTCGAACACGGCGCCTGAGCCACCGCGCCACGAGCCATCTGGCTGCGGATACGCCTTCCACACTTCATAGAGCTTGCAGCGGGTGCTGTCAAGCACCAGCACATGCCGGTCGCCGTCGTTGTCAGGGCTATCGCCGCCTTCGATCGGCGCACCAGGGGGGATGGGGTAGGGGCCGGGGTCGCTTTCGGCTGCGCTCCATGAGTACAGGTCAAATGTGATGGTGACAAGCGGCTGTGTGCCCAGCACCACGGTGTAGGGGATGCCGATCGGCGCGTCGAGGTAGGTCGTGCCGAAATCGGCATGCAGTGCTGTGTTCGCGCCGATTGAATTGATGTACTGGCTCGAACGCGCATGGACCGGCAGCATGTCGATGCGCGTGTTCCAGATGTTGTCGGGCGGGAACATGGGACAGCCGGCCAGTGCCGGTGGGCCGGCTGCGCGCGCGGCGATATTGCCGGTGAAGAAACTTGCTGTGAGCGCCAGTCCGACTGCCACGAGGGTGCCGGCGACTACAGGCCCGTGCGCGTGTTTACTCATGGGCGCGTGATACATGGCGCGCCACCGCGTGCGATACAATGCGCCGAATTGCCGAGGACATGCATGGAAAAAGCGCGAATCGCTCTCATTGGCGCGGGGTGGTGGGGCACCTACGCGCATATTCCCGCCCTCAAACAGCATCCCCAGGCTGAACTGGTTGCCATTCAATCCCGCTCGCGCGAGAAGGCCGACAAAATCGCTGCTGACTTCAATATCCCGATGGCATGCGTCACGCTGGACGAAGTGCTGGCTATCGAGGGGCTGCGCGGGGTGATTATCAGCACTACGCCCAACGCGCACTACGAGCAGGCGCGGGCAGCCCTCGAGCGCGGCCTGCACGTCCTCGTTGAAAAGCCGATGACCATTACGGCAGCCGAGGCCGGCGAGTTGGTGACGCTGGCGAAGCAGAAAGGCGCGCAGTGCCTGATCGGCTGCCCGTGGCACTACAACACACACGCGATCGAGGCGCGCCGGCTGATCCAGTCGGGTGCGCTGGGCGACGTCAAAATGGTGACGATGTTGTTCACCAACACGACCGCCGGCCTGTATCGCGGGCTGCCGTTGGACAAGGCATTCGGCATCGATGCAGAGAAGCATCCAGAGCGGGTGCCTTACCGCATGCCGGGATTGTCGTCTTACAGCGACCCGGCTGTTGCAGGCGGTGGGCATATCTACACGCAGATCTCGCATCTGGCCGCGCTGCTCGGTTTTCTGGTGGCGTCTGACCCGGTTGAGGTGTTTGCGCGCTTCGATAACGCCGGTGGGGCGCTGGACGTGTACGATGCCATCAACGTGCAACTGGCCAACGGGGCGCTGGCGTCGTTGATGAGCCACGGCGCGCCGATGCCGGGGCATTCGCAATGCGAAATCCATGTTCACGGCACGCAGGGCGCAATACACCTGGACATTCACGCCGGCCATCTGTCGTTTCATGGCATGGATGGGCAGAGTGTGACTTATCCTGAAGTGCCGGCCGGCGAACGCTATCGCATCTATGCGCCGGCCCAGAACCTGGCCGATTGCGCCCTGGGTGTGGCAGACAATCAATCGCCCGGCGAACTGGGCTGGTATGCCATGCGCGTCATCGAGGCGTCGAGCCGGTCTGCGCGGTTGCGCGCCAACGTGGTGTTGCCGGCTGTGGGGCGATGAGTGGCTTTCTGGCCGGCGCGGATCTGTCTGCCAACCGCATCGAGCTGGCGCGCCGACGGGTGGCCCAACGTGGCTACATCGACCTGACCAGCAGCAATCCCACGCACCAGGGCTTGCTGTTCCCGGCAGACATCCTGCGCGATGCCGCAGAACGATATTGGGCCAGCCGGCGCTACGATCCCGACCCGCGTGGCCTACTGACGGCGCGCGAAGCAATTACGCGCTACTATGCAGGCCGGCGGGCGCCGGATCTGCCTCATGACCCCGACCGCGTGTTCGTCACGGCCAGCACCAGCGAGGCGTACAGTCTGTTGTTCGCGCTGTTGTGCGAGCCGGGCGACAATGTGCTGGCCCCCGATGTGAGCTACCCGCTGTTCGAATATCTCGCGGCGATCTATCGTGTTGAGTTGCGCCCCTATCGTTTGGACGAGGGGCGGGATTGGCGGATCGATGCGGATAGCCTGCGCGACCAGGTAGATAAACGCACCCGCGCCGTGCTGGTCATTTCTCCGCACAATCCCACCGGCATGGTCGTGCAGGCCCGCCAACCTGTGTTCGACGCACTCGATCTGCCCATCATCTGCGACGAAGTGTTCGCCGAGTTCCCCTATCGCGCGCCGACTGTGCCGTTCCTGGGCGCATTACACCCCGACCTGATGGTGTTCACCTTGAACGGCATTTCCAAGATGTTTGCGTTGCCCGATCTGAAGCTGGGTTGGATTGTGTTGAGCGAACGCGCCAGCGCGCTGTACGCCGAGCGGCTGGAGATGCTGAACGACACCTTCCTGGGCGCAAACACGCTCACTCAGACCATGCTGCCGGCGTTGTTCGAGCGGGGAATGCCATTTGTCGATGAGATGCGGCAGCGCATTCGCGCCAATCTCGACCTTGCTGTGGGGGCATTGTCTGCCTGCGCCCGGCTTGAGGTCAATCGCCCGGATGGCGGATACTACCTTTTCCCGCAGGTGCTCGATTGCCAGGACGAAGAGCAATTAGTGATCGACCTGCTCGACGCCGGCGTGCTGGTACATCCAGGCTATTACTATGGGGTGGCCGCGCAGAACGCCGGCCATCTGATGATCTCATGTCTGACCCGTCCTGATGCGTTGGCCGCCGGAGTGGCTGCGCTGTGCCGGGCACTTGCTGTGATTTTCTAGTTGCGCCGGCGCAGAAATGTGCTACAATTTGGTCTGGGAGTTGGGTTTGGTTCACTGCCCCCGTAAGAGTGTCCCTCCCCCCAGCACTCTTACCCAGTGACCGTGTGCCTGGCTCCCTCTTTTTTGTTTTTGTCCTCTTAGTGCAATGCGCATAGCACCTATTCCCAGTGTGCGCTCCAAATACCGCTTTGGATTGACTCGGTAAACTCCGAGTTGATATCGCCTGACCCTCTTCTTAGAATATCTGCAGGCAATTGTCCTGGATCGCAAGGATGTGCTGCTTCCAAGAGCGTGGAGAGTGCAATTTCTGGCCGCGGGCTTTGTGTCGATCGTGCGATGTGGCCACAAGATTCCCAACAGGGAGGATATTGACAGACCATAACGAGTAGATCGATGCGTTGCCAGCGCGACGCCCACTCTGGCAGGTTCAGTGTCTGACATTCGGGCAATTCAATTGAATGGAGCAATGATATGAGACCAGGTATGCGTAGAATCATCGCGGGTGTGTGTGTTGTGGGCCTGGCGGCTGCTGTAGCCATGAGCCTGCCTGCGCCGGCTGCTGCACAAATGCCGGCGCCTTCAGAAGGGACGACGATCACGGCAGACGCCACGGCCCGAGGCCAGTGGAAGCAAAACTTCAAGTGGACCATAAACAAGACCGTGACGCCGGCTTCCTGGCAACTGTTGCGCGGAGACAGCGGCACGTCCATGTTCACTGTTGCTGTCACGAAGCAGCCCAGCACGGAGATCTCCTGGATTGACGGCCAGGTGTGTGTCACTAACACCGGCGCCGAGGCCACTCAGGGCCTGAGCATTGTGGCGACGTTGCTCGGCGGTTCGGGGTTCTCGCAGGTGATCGGCACTCAGAATGTGCCACTTGGCGCGAACGACAGCATTGAAGCGGGAGATACGGGCTGCTACGAGTACAAGGTAGATCTGCCGGCCTCGGCTCGCGTGGCCGGCGGCTCCTATCAGATTTCGGCTACGGTGACTATCTCGAATCTGGTGGGGTCGGTCGGTGTGCCGGCAGGCCCAACGGCCACCGCCGTGGCTACCCTCTCGAACACGCCGACGCTGTTGAATGACTCAGTGAACGTGGATGACAGCAATGGCATGACGTGGGTGTTCAATGATAGCGGCTCGCAGACGTATCCGAAGACGTTCACCTGCGATCAGGGCAACGTTACCTACAAGAACCGCGCGACCATTCGGCAAACCGGCCAATATTCAGAAGCGTCGGTGACGGTGTCTTGTTTCAGCCTGAAGGTGCGCAAGGACGTGTCTACGTCACTGCAGCGCAAGTACAAGTGGACGATCGATAAGTCCGCAGATCAATCTGAACTGACACTGGCGGTGGGCCAGCAGTATCAGGTGACATACACCGTCGATGTCGACGCTCGCGCTGTGGATAGCAGTTGGCTGGCGACCGGCACGATCCGGGTCACGAACATGGCGCCGTTCGCTGTGCGTCTGTTGAGTGTGTCCGACATCGTGTCGCCCGACATTATTGCCTCGGTGTCGAACTGTGTGGCCGGCGCTGTGCAGGTGACACTCCCGTACACGCTGGGGCCGAACTGGACTGTGAAATGCAACTATGCCGTGGCGCTGCCGAACGGCGACAGCCGCGTGAACACTGCGGTTGCCACTGCGCAGAACGTGAGCTACGACGCGCAGCGGCATGGCACGCCGGCTGGCACGAGCGACTTCTCCGGCACGGCCGAGGTCAGCTTCGCGCGGGCCGCCATCACCGAGATCGACAAGTGTGTGTCGGTGAGTGATTCGTTTGCCGGCGACCTGGGCACGGTGTGCGCCCCGAACGTGCCGGCTCGCTTCACGTACACGCGCTGGATCGGTCCGTACGAGACATGCGGCAACTACACCGTCGAGAACGTTGCCTCATTTGTTGCCAGCGCAACCGGCGTCAGCAATTCGGATCGTTGGGATATTCCGGTCAGTGTGCCGTGCAACGAAGGCTGCACGCGCACCCAGGGCTACTGGGGCAATCGCTCCAAGTACGGCCCCGCGCCGTACGATGCCACCTGGGCGTTGGTGATGCCAGACGGCGAAGATTCGCCCTTCTTCTCCAGCGGCCAGACCTGGTATCAGGTGTTGCAGACCCCCGCTGCAGGCGGCAATGCCTACTACATTCTGGCGTATCAGTACATTGCGGCGGTTCTGAACCAGTTGAGCGGCGCGGACACATCGGCGATCACCGCAGAACTGACGCTGGCTGCCCAATTGCTGGCTGACTACACGCCCGGCAGCAGCATTACCGGTGCGCTGC
>DAOUDB010000154.1:0-22732 GCA_034431495.1 Thermoflexales bacterium | reverse complement strand
CTCGACGCATACCAGTTGCCGGCCACCACTTGCCGCGATTCAGGGGCGATGCCGGCAGCTTTCAGCGCATCTTGCCAGCCGAGCCGGCGTTGCTGCGACACCCATTCCATAGGCGCGCCGGTGATCAGGCCAATGTGCCGATATCCCTGCGACAACAAATGATCGACAGCAATGCGCGCGCCGGCCCGGTTGTCGATGGACACGAAAGGGAGGCCCGTTTCTGACTGCACGCCCACCAGCAGCACGGGAACGTCCAGGCCGTGCAGCTTGCGCTCCCAGGATTCCGGGGCGTCGTCGATGCCGCCATCGGCCCAGATGACTCCCCCGACCAACCGCGAAAACATGCCCTGCTGCACTTCCTCGGCGCTATGAATGGCGTCGCGAGGCTCGCTGCTGATGAGCAGGTTGTAGCCCAGTCGCCGCGCCTCGCCCTCAATGCCGGCCAGCAGATGCGCTGGGCCATACAGGTTGAGATTGCTGGTCAGTATGCCGAGTATGCGGCGCGATGGGGCCGGGCCGGCCTTGAGTGTTTCGGGTTGCGTCTCCATCTGAATTGCCCGTCAGGCTGCCAGCCGCTCGGCAACACGCCCGGTGGCGCCACAGGACTGTCGCACGACCAGTTCCACCGGCAGGATGATGCGATGGCCGACATAGCGGCGCCGATTCGCGGAATCATCGGCCGATTGACCATTGGCACGTTGCCGGCGCGCTCGTTTTGGCTCCTGCTCGATCTGCGCAATCAGTGTGTCTACGGCTGTCTGACCCATGTCGCTGGCCGACTGACGCACAGTCGTCAACGCCGGGTTGAGCGTTTCAGCCAGCGGCATATCATCGAAGCCGACAATGGCAATGTCCTGCGGCGCGCGCAGTCCAGCATCGCGCAGCGCGCGCAGCGCACCAGCGGCCATGACATCATTCGCAGCAAATACTGCCTGAGGGCGCGGCTGTGTTTGCAGCAGTTGCCTCATTCCATGGTAGCCACTCAGCTCGGTAAAGTCGCCCTCAACGATGTGCTGAGGCAGGCAGCGTAACCCAAAGGAGCGCAGACCGGCCAGGAACCCCTCGCGGCGGTCGATGCTGGAAACGGCGTGGAGCGGGCCGGTGATGGTCGCAATATGCCGGTAGCCCAGGCTGGCCAGATGCTGCGCCGCAAGGGTGGCGCCATGAACGTTGTCTGCGTCAACGGAGGGGATGTCGGTGCGCGTCAGGTGGCGTCCCATCAGCACGAAGGGCAGTCTTTCTTCGTGCAATCGCTCCACAAACGGATTCTTGACGCACGAATAGTAGACCAGCAGGCCGTCGAGCCGGCCGCCACGAATGATCCGGCTGTAGGCCTCGGTCGTCTGCGACGGCATCAGGGAGAGCATGAGATGGTAGCCGTGCTCTTCACAGGCCGCCGCGACGCTGTGCATGAGCCGGGAGAAGTACAGATCGGCCCCCACCGTATCCAGCGGTCTCTGGATGACTAGACCGACCATGTAACTGCGGTTGCCGGCCAGGGCGCGGGCAGCAGTATTCGGCTGAAAGTCGAACTGGCGGATCACGCCCCACACACGCTGGCGGGTCTCGTCGCTCACGCGCGGTTCGTGATTGATCACGCGCGAGACAGTCGACCGGGACACTCCGGCAGCAGCGGCGATCTCTTCGAGGGTAGCCATGCCTGCGGACCTGTCGATGCTGTGCCCCTCATTTGCGGGGCCAGATGGGCGAATCTTTCCCATGTGCGGGAGCGCTCCCGCAACGACAAAATCGGTGTAGCGGGTCAGGGGACACTTGTCAATATCCCGGCAGGTGAAGTGAAGCGCGCCCAGAGTCAGTAGGGCCAGCCGCCGGGCTTGCCCTGCGCCCGGCCCAACAGCCTCTGCCGGGTCATTTCGCCCCGCCGGGAAATACGCCGAGCGGCAGGAGCAGGCGGCTATACTGCTGGCTTCGGCGTAATCCAGAACATTACAACGACGCGGCGCGAGACTCGCCCGCCCTGCATGGAGGAAATGAGGTGAACATCCTGGTGTTGCACGGCCCCAACCTGAATCTGCTTGGATTGCGAGAGCCGGCTGTGTACGGGCGCATCACACTGGCCGAGATCGATGCGCGCCTGAGCGCGCTGGCGCAGCCGCGCGGCGCAACGCTCAGAATCGTGCAGTCCAACCACGAGGGGGTGTTGATCGACGAAATTCACGCCGCGCGCGAGCAAGCCGCCGGCATCCTGATCAATCCCGGCGGGTACACCCACACCAGCATAGCCCTGCGCGATGCCATCAGCGCCGTCGGGCTACCGACGGTCGAGGTGCATCTGTCCAATATCTACGCCCGCGAGCCATTCCGGCATCACTCGTACATCTCGCCGGTGTGCGCCGGCACGATTGCCGGCTTCGGCTGGCGCAGCTATCTGTTGGGTCTCAGCGCGCTGCTCGACCTGCTGAGCGAGCGCAAACCGGCCTGATCTCAGATCGCGCCCAGCACCATGGCCAACAACGCCATGCGCACATACACGCCGTTGCGGGCCTGGCGGAAGTAGGCGGCGTTGGGCAGGTTGTCCACGTCGGTGGCAATTTCATCTACGCGCGGCAAGGGGTGCAGAATGGCCACGCCGGGTTTGGCGCGCCGCACCACATCGGCGGTGATGACATACACGCCCTTGTACTTCAGGTACTCATCCGGCGTGATGAAACGTTCCTGCTGAATGCGCGTGATGTAGGCCACATCGGCGCGCTGAAGCGCCTCGTCCATGTTCGACGTTTCGCGCACCACCACGCCGCGCGATCGCAGCTCAGCCACCAGAGCGGCCGGCATGGCCAGCTCGGGGGGCGCAACGAGATCCAGTTCCACGCGCCAGTGAGCCAGCGCCCTGGACAGCGAATGCACCGTGCGGCCATTCTTGAGATCGCCCACCATGGCGACGGTCAGACCGTCCAGAGCGCCCTTCTCGCGCTCGATGGTGTACAAATCGAGCAGCGCCTGGGTGGGATGTTCGCCCGTTCCATCGCCGGCGTTGATGACCGGCACATCGGCGGCATCGGCCAGCGCGCGCGCCGAGCCAACCGCCGGATGGCGCTGCGCGATGACATCAGCATAGCCGGCCAACATGCGCGCCGAGTCCTCGATCGTCTCGCCTTTGGCGGCGCTGCTGCTGGTGCGGGCCTCGGCCACGCTGATGACCCGCCCGCCCAGACGATGCATGGCGGACTCGAATGACAGGCGAGTGCGCGTGCTCGGTTCGTAGAACACAGTGGCCAGAATGCGGCCATCGCACAGGCGCAACACCTCGCCGGCTGCCAGACGCCGTTCAAACTCGGCGGCCTGCGCCAGCACAGCCCGAATCTCGTCCTTGCTCAAGTCTGCAATGCCGATCAGGTCACGATTTCTGAGTGAGTCCATCTTCTTTCACGCTCCGTTCAATCTGGGTCGTCGATACACCGGTGGCAGGCAAAATAAAAGGCCTTTGGAATACCAAAGGCCCAGCGAATGCTGACAGGCGCGCACAGCGCGCAGCAGACACATTTTCCGACGCAGTTCGCGGCCGACCGCATACCAGGTTGCCGTCCACACATCGGGGCAGGATTCTAACATGCGCGGCACGCCGATTGGATATGGATATGGCACAATCGGCGCGATGCGACGCTTAACCCAAGGCGAGATCACCTACTATCGATTTGAATCGCTGCTATCCCCCGGCCTAAAGCATGGCATCTTCACCCGGCTCGGTGGTGTCAGCCAGGGTTACTATCACTCATTGAATCTAAGCCGCAGCACCGGTGACACTGCCGAAGCGGTGGCCGAGAATCGCCGGCGCATGTATGCCGCCCTGTCAACGCCGGCCGAGCGCGCCGTCACTTCGTGGCTGGTGCATGGCAACACGGTGCGCGCTATCACCGAGGACGACCTGGGGCAGAACGACGTTCACGCCGATGCGATGATCACCGACCGGCGGGGCATTGCGCTGACACTGCGCTTCGCCGATTGCCTGCCGGTGTTGTTCCACGACCCGGCGCGCGAGGCGATCGGCATTGCGCATGCCGGCTGGCTGGGTATCGAATGCGGCGTGTTGCCGGCCAGCGTGCGCGCCATGGTAACAACCTATGGCTGCAAGCCACGCGACATCCGCGCCTGCATCGGGCCGTCAATCGGGCCGGACAAGTTCGAAGTGGGTGAGGATGTGGCAGCGCGCATCCAATCCGCTGTGCGCGAGCCGGTGATTCTGGCCGGCAACGGCAAGCCGCATGTCGATCTATGGGCAGCGGCGCGCTCGCAGTTACACGAAGCCGGGGTGGGCGAGATTGAAATCGCCGGCCTGTGCACGGCCAGCAACACCCACGAGTGGTTTTCACATCGCGCCGAGAAGGGCAAAACCGGGCGGTTTGGCGCGCTGATCGAACTGGCGCGCTGATCGAATCTGGAAGATAGGAACCGCCGAGAAACAAAGTGCACGAAGTCAAACAGGATCAATCAGAACAACGCCCGCTTTGTGTTCTGCGCTTCTTTGTGGTTCACTCTCGGAAATCGAACCGCGAAGACGCACAGGCCGCGAAGTTTTGGGATTCGGGCTGCGTTCATCCATGTCCATGAAACATCGCTCCACGGTCTATCCACTGTCTGCCGCCCGGACGCTGGCGCTATATGCGCAGCATTTGCACCTGCCAAATGGACGGGCAGAAAAAGCAGCGCCCGCCGGCGCTCCCGCCCGTGATGCGCTCTACCGCGTCATCGAACAGATCGGCTGCGTGCAGATCGACACACTGCAAATGGTGCAGCGCAGCCATTACATCGCGCTGTGGAGCCGGCTGGGCTGTTACAACCCAACCGACCTCGACCGCCTGGCATTCGGTGACGGGGGCAAGCGCAATACGCGCAAGCTGTTCGAATACTGGCTGCACGCGGCCTGCCTGATCCCGCTGGCCGAATATCGCTATCGGCTTCCGGTGATGCGCCGCGCAAGTGACGGCAGCAGCAAATGGTGGAAAAACTGGCTGTCGCAGCCGGGCAACGCCGAGTTATTGGCGCAGGTGCGTGAGCGTGTACGCACGGAAGGACCATTGCGCGGCGCGGACTTCGAGCACGACGGGCCCCGACGCGGCTCATGGTGGAACTGGAAGCCGGCCAAGCTTGCCCTGGAGCGCCTGTACGATCAGGGAGAGTTGATGATCGCAGGACGGGTCAACTTCCAGCGCCTGTACGACCTGCGCGAACGGGTTCTGCCCAACTGGGTGGATGCCTCGGAGCCGAGCGTGGACGAGATGCATCTGCACACCCTGGCGTGGGCGGCGCGCGCGCTGGGCATCTGCGAGCCGGCGCAGGTGTCCGACTATCTGCTCACCACCAATCGCACCACGGCCAAACCCTACCTGCAACAGTTGCTGAGTGAGGGCATTCTGACGCCGGTGCAGGTCAGGATGAGCGATGGCCAGACCCGCGAACTGGTGACGCACCGCGATCATTTGCCGGCGCTGGAAGCGTGCGCCGACGGGGCAATCACGGCGCAGCGCACAACGTTCCTCAGCCCGTTCGACAATGTGTGGTGGGCGCACCGACGCGACCGGCAACTGTGGGGCTTTCACCAGACGCTGGAAGCCTACGTGCCGGCGCCAAAACGGCGCTGGGGGTACTTCTGCCTGCCAATCCTGCACCAGGATCGTTTTGTCGGACGCTTCGATCCCAAGCTCGAACGACAGGCCGGCGTGCTGCGGCTGAAGGCGTTGTATCTGGAGCCGGGCGTCAGCCCGGATGATGCGCTGATTCAGGGCGTTGCCACAGCCATGCGCGACTTCATGGCTTTCCATGGGGCAACAGAATTGGTCATCGAGCAGAGCAAGCCGGCCTCTTTTGGCGCAAAGCTGATGACAGCCATGTAGCCGCTGAAGACAGATAAAGGACCGAGTGCTCCCTGCGTGTCTATGCTGAAAAGCGCGCGAGAGGGCAGAGGGCCGGGTGAATGCGTATAATCTCTTGAGACGCTTTCCAGCAGGAGGCGCGCGATGACTCTGGATCAGATTCTTGAGGACATTTACGGTCTGGACATCAAGCTCCGCGAGCTTGAGCAGAAATACGGTTTGCTCTCTGATGACGCATATACGCTATATCGGTTGGGTGAACTGGAGCAAAGCAGGGACTTGATTCGCTGGATCGGCTACTACGAACTGCGTCAGGAACGTCAGCGCTCATACACTGCCGCGCTGCGCCAAAGGCTCATGACCATGAGGGCTGCCAGCGGCGGCGCCCCGATCTCGCTTCAACCCCGCGCGTTGACACAAACGCCGGCCTGACCATGTTGCTTCCCGTCGAGGAATACTGCCGCCTGATTGCCGGTCTTGCTGATCGGCATAAAGACATCCGCTCATCCAGTCTGACTGTCTACACGATTGGCCCCATGACCGCTGAAGTCGAGGGCCAGTTGCTTTTCGATGATGATTACACGCTCGATGTCTGGGAATTAATCGACCTGTCTGCCCGCGTCATCCGCAGTTACAGCTACGAGTTGAACCACAAGGATGAAAGAGTCTGGTGGTACGACCCAACTGAACATCCACACATTCCTGCGCTGCAAAGCACCAATCCGCACCACAAGCATGTGCAGCCCAACATCAAGCACAATCGCATTCCCGCTCCAAACATCTGTTTCGACCAGCCGAATCTGCCAATTCTGATCGGGGAAGTCGCAGAATTTTTGAGGGACGCACGACGACAGATGCGCCACTTCTCTGGAGGTCACATGGAGACCAATGAACCCCTTGCTTCCACCGAAACGCGCATTCAGGCGCATCGCACAGCCGAGGTCACGCTGCAATTGGCCGGCCCTACCGGCCAGCCGCTGCCGCGCGCCGAGATCGAGATCGCGCTCACGCGCCACGCTTTCAAGCTCGGCGCGAACGCCTTTCACGTGGGCAGTATCGAATCGCCCGACCTACGACAGGGGTACGAGGAGCGCTTCGCCGCGCTGCTCAACTACGCCACGCTGCCCTTCTACTGGGCCGGCTACGAGCGCGAGCCGGGTCAGACCAGCGAGCGCCGACTGGAAGCAATGGCCGACTGGTGCGCGCAGCATGGCATCACCGCCAAAGGGCACCCGCTCGCCTGGCACGAGGTGTTCCCGGCCTGGGCCAATGCGCTCGACGACGCCGACGTGCTGCGCCGGCAACAGGCGCGCGTGAAGGCCATCGCCTCTCTCTTCAAGGGCCGCATCGACATCTGGGATGTGTTCAACGAAGCCACCGTTGCCCACACCTTCGACAATGCGATCGGGCGCTGGATCGCGCGCGAAGGCGCCGTGTCCTGCGTGGCACAGGCGCTGGCATGGGCGCGCGAGGCCAATCCGGCGGCCACATTGCTGTACAACGACTTCAACATCTCGCCGGCCTTCGAACAACTGTGCGCCGGCCTGGTCGAGCGCGGCGCGCCGGTCGATGTCATCGGCATCCAGAGCCACATGCACAAAGGCCCCTGGCCCCTCGAACGGGCATGGACCGTGTGCGAGACCTACGCGCGCTTTGGCCTGCCGCTGCACTTCACCGAGTTGACCGTGCTATCGGGCCGGCTGAAGGCCGCCGACGATAACGACTGGCACTTCGTTCATTCCGACTGGCCCAGCACCGCCGAGAGCGAGGCTGCGCAACTGGACTACGGCAGCCGGCTATACACCCTGCTGTTCAGCCATCCGGCTGTTCAGGCCATCACGTGGTGGGACTTCGCCGATTTCGGTTCCTGGCAGGGCGCGCCCTCTGGCTTGCTGCGCAAAGACATGACCCCCAAGCCGCTGTACGACTGGCTGATGGACGCATTCCACCGCCGCTGGACGACGCACGAGAAAGTGGTGGCCGACGAAGCCGGCTGCATCACCCTGCGCGCTTTCTACGGCGACTATGCGCTGACGGCGCGCCTGCCTTCGGGAGACGTTTTGCGCGGCGCTTGTTCAATCACCCACCCGACCCAGATCGGGCTTGCCATCAGGCTGGCTTGAGCTGGCGCCACCACAGGACTGCAAGATGCCCACCAACGCTGATATCCACATCCGCGATCCTTTCGTTGTGCCTGTGCCCGAAGAGGGCCGGTACTACTTGTTCGGCACCACCGGCGCCGATTGCTGGAGCGGCACACCGGCCGGCTTCGATGTCTGGCGTGGCCGCGATCTAGAGCACTGGGAGGGGCCGTTCCCGGCATTTCGCCCTGCGCCGGGTTTCTGGGCCGATCGCAATTTCTGGGCGCCAGAAGTTCATCGCCACAACGGGCGCTGGTATCTGTTCGCCAGCTTCAAATCTGCAGAGGCGCGGCGCGGCACGCAGATTCTCGTCTCCGATGTGGTGAGCGGGCCTTACCACGTTCACAGCGATGGGCCGGTTACGCCCAGCGCGTGGGAATGCCTGGATGGCACGCTGCACGTAGACGAACAGGGCCGGCCCTGGATCGTGTTCTGCCATGAGTGGGTGCAAGTGCGCGACGGCGAGATATGCGCCATGCAACTTGCGCCCGATCTGAGCCGGGCAGTCAGCGCGCCGCAATTGCTTTTCCACGCCAGCGCCGCGTCGTGGGTCAAAGCCGTGCAGGGTCAGATCGATTTTGTCACCGACGGCCCGTTTTTGTATCGCGCCCGCAACGGCGAGTTGTTGATGCTATGGTCCAGCTTCAGCGAGACCGGCTACACGCTGGGCGTTGCGCGCTCGGCAAGCGGCGATATTGCCGGCCCGTGGACGCAGGATGCCGAGCCACTCTACCGCAAAGACGGCGGCCACGGCATGTTATTCACCACCTTCGAAGGGCAATTGATGCTGGCCGTGCACAAGCCCAACCTGTCACCACACGAGCGGCCGATCTTCGTGCCGGTGCGCGAAAGTGATGGGCGGCTGTCCCTGGCAGGCTGAGGGGCGGCCTGTTAGCAGTCAGGGGTTTGTCTTGACGATGGCGCCTTCGGGTGGCGTGAAGCCGGGGCCAAACTGGTACACCGCCTGCCAGGGCTGATACTTGCTCACGATGCGCTCATTGATGAGCGTCTGGCCGGCGCGCGACACAATGCGTCGCACAGTGATCGTGGCGCCATCGACAGCGTAATCAACCTGGCGCAGCTTGCCTTCGCCCAGCTTGCCTTCCGGGTCCGGCTCGTAGATGTCCGGCCCGTGCGGCACGACGTTGTCAATCTCCGGCTCAGAGAACGACACCTCACGGCCGTCGCGCTTGCCATAGAACTTAAAGGTAAGCGTGGCGCGCGCCTGGTCAAAGTACGTTTCGATCAGCAAGTGCGCATCGGTGTCGTTGAAAAACTTCATGTCCACCAGCGGCGAGAACACAGCCGCATCAAAGCCAGGCCCCATGCCTCGCTCGTAGTAGCTCACGCGATAGCCATGCGGGTAACGCTCGACGATCGGGAAGCCGGCGCGCAGCGCGGCCTGATATGCCGTGGTGGAGACCTGGCACACACCCCCGCCCACGCCCTTGATCGTGCGGTCGCCCACGATGATTAAGCCTTCTTCAAATCCTTCATCCGTGCTCACCGTGCCCAGAAAACGATTGAACGAAAAGGTGCTCTGCGGCGGGATGACGATGCCATGAAAGCGCGCGGCGGCCACGCGAATGTTCGCCAGACGGGCTGAACTCGACCCCTTGAAGAAGGTGGTGGCCTGGGTGATGAGTTCGGTGATGCCGAGGTCTTGCGCGGTAGCGGTGGCCGGGATAGGCGGCGGCGTGGTATTGACCACCAGCGTCACGCGATGCTCCGGCTCGCTGCTGCGCAGCGCCGCAGCGATGGCGTCCAGCGTGGCTTCGACGTTCAAGGTGCGCTGATCCCTGCCCTTTGAGATGGGCGACAGCGCGCCGGTGGCGTCATCAAAGACGAAGCGCGCGTTCTCGGGCGTCTCGTTTACGGCGGCAGCCAGCGCTTCGATCATTGGCCGTAGTCGCGCGCGGTCCAGGTTCACGCTCAGCTCGGTCTGCGTGGGCGAGAGCGTCGTCCCGATTGTGGCGCTGATCTCCTCGAAGATCAGAAAGTTGGGCATGTCGGCGCGCGCAATGCGGAACGCCTCGACCGGTTGGACTGGCTCGCCTTTGTCGTTCCAGCGCGGCGCCATCACCACCAGGTCGGCGCCGGCCGCCTGCGCTGCGATCGAGGCGGCGTTGGCGGCGCTCAGCACGCGCGGCGTGATCGAGATCGTCGGCAGGGCCAGATCAACCGGCCTGCCGGTGGTGAGCGCGACCCGGATCACCCGCGAAGCGCGGTCGGCATCGAGGGCGATGCCGGCCTGAGCCGGCGTCTCGCGCACGACGCCACCCTCAAATGACACGCCGGCATCGCGCGGGCTAACCTCGGTTTCCACAGCCAGTTGGGCCAGCAGCCGGTTCAGAGCGCCCTCGTCCATCAGCGCAACCGGCGCGATTTCCGCGCCCGCCCACCATGTTTCGATCTGGGTCAGCACCCGCTCGACCAGGTCGCCGGTGCGCCCGATTTGCATGGCGCGCTGGGTCGTGGCAGCCGGGTCGACGTTCAAGCCCAGGTCGGAGGCGCGCAGGGTGACGGAACGATCCCCCGCACGCAAGGTGACGAGCGGCGCGCGCAGGGACGCGCCCGCAACTTGCGCGATCTGAAACACTTCCTCGGCGCGCTTGCCCGACAGGTCGGCACCCTGAAAACGCACGCCGGGAAAGACGCGATCGGTGTAGGCAACTTGCAGACTGACCAGCGCGATGAGACTGCCGATGAGGGAGACGACGAGGGTGGAGAGAATCAGGTAAGCCGGCCGGATGATGGTTTGGATCAATCCGATCATAGGCAAACTCGAGCGGACTACGTCTCACGCACGCCTTTGGCCGCCAGCAGCAGGGCGTGAGCATGGGTGGCGATGCCATCCCAGTCAGCCGCATCGACCAGACGCGCCGGCAACAACTGATCGCTGCCCAGACCCACCAACTGAGCGCCGGCAGCGACATACTCGCGCGCCTGGGCCGGCGCGACCATGCCACTCACCCACAGCGGGATGTCGGGCAATGGGCCGCGCAGCGCCTTGATATAGCTGGGGCCACCAACCGTTCCCACCGGGAATACCTTGACCACGTGCGCGCCGAGCCGCCAGGCATGGACGATCTCGGTAGCCGAGAGGCCGGCCGGGATGGCCACGACGCCGGCCTCTCTGCAGGGGCGAATGATGTCAGTCTCGCAGATGGGCGACACGATGAACTGCGCGCCCTGCGCGACGCAGTCGCGCGCGTGGGCGGCGCTCATCACCGTGCCCGCGCCGATCATCACGTCTTCGGGCGCGCTGTCGGCCAGGGTCTTCATCACGTCGAGCGCGCCGGGGATGGTCAGGGTGATCTCGATCAACTTAAAGCCGGCGCGCATCAGGGCACGCCCGGCATTCAACGCGCGCTCCTGGCTGTTGGCGCGAATGATGGCAACCAATTGCTCGGCGAGCATCCGGCGAAGGCGTGATTCGATCGGCAGCATGGTTATTTTGCGCTGGGCGCGGAAATTCTCACGGGCGCTGATTCAACGGAACGTAGTGCATATCGACGGGGCCGACGTATTCGGATTGCGGGCGAATCAGCGCGCTGTCCTTGTACTGCTCGATGACATGAGCGCTCCAGCCGGCCACGCGCGAACAGGCGAACATCGGCGTGAACAAGTCGATCGGGATGCCGAGATAGTACAGCATGGACGCGCTGTAGAAGTCCACGTTGGGATAGATCTCGCGGTGGCGCAGCACCGAGGTCTCGACCAGCAGCGACATTTCATAAAACTGCGGCATGTTGACCTTGCGGCCCATACGCTGCGCCCAGTAGTTCAGGTGGCGCGCGCGCGGGTCGTTGTGCTTGTAGATGCGATGGCCAAAGCCCATGATCTTGCGCTTCTCGGCAAACAGGGTGTCGACATACGAGTCCACCTGGGTGATGTCGCCGATTTCGAGCAGCATGCGCATGGTGGCTTCGTTGGCGCCGCCATGCAGATTGCCCTTCAGCGCGGCCATGGCCGACGTAATGGCCGAGTGCAGATCAGCATTGGTGCTGGCAACCACGCGCGCCGTGAATGTGCTGGCGTTCATGCCATGGTCGGCCAGCAGCACGAAATAGGCGTTGAGCGCAGACACAAAATCCGGGTCAGGTATGCGGCCATCGAGCATATACAGCGTGTTGGCCGCATGGCTCAGGTGTTGGTTGGGGGGAATGGGTTCCTGCCGCTGGCGAATGCGCTGATAAGTCGCCAGCAATGTGGGCAACTGGGCGATCAGGCGCACCGCTTTGCGCTCGGTGGCTTCGATCGAGATATCCTCGATTTCGGGATCATAGAACGACAGGGCAGAGATCGCCGTGCGCAAGGCGGTCATGGGCACAGTATCCGGCGGCATGGCGCGAAACAGATCGACGATCTGGGCTGGGATCCAGCGGTTTGCCGCCAAGCGCTCGTTGAAGGACGCCAGTTGGGCCGCATTGGGCAAGTGGCCGTACAACAGCAGGTAAACAACTTCCTCGTAGCTGGCGCGCTCGGCCAGTTCGTGCATATTGATGCCGCGATAGATGAGTGTGCTACGGGGGCCGTCAACGGAGCTGATTTCAGTTTGCACGGCGACGATGCCGGCCAGCCCTTTGACAAAAGGCGGTTTCGCGGGTTGGGCGTTTGCAGCCGCGTCGCTTCTCACCGGTGTACTCACGCTTGACATATCCTTGACTCCTCGGCAATTTACGGTTGATTATAAGCGTGACTTGCGGCGAACCCCGATGACTATGCCGGGCACTTCATGCCTGTGTCAACGGGACTAAAGCAGGCTGGCGTTGCTCAAATGTGGCGATATGGGTAAAGCCGGCTGCGCGCGCGATCTCGCTCGCCTGCGCCAGGCCGGCGGTGATGTCCTGCGGCCGGTGCGCATCGGAGCCGAGCGCCAGAATCTGGCCGCCCATCTCCTTGAACCAGCGCATGACGATGGGTGGCGGGCAGGGGTTGCTCAGGCCTTTGCGCAAGGAGCCGGTGTTGATCTCGATGCCCTTGCCACGCGCAATCAGGGCCTGCAAGGCCGGGCGGATTTCAGCTTCGAACTCGGCAATGTCATAGGTTTCGCCGGGGGGCGCTTTAAAGTAGCGGGCCGGGTAGTCAAAATGGGCGACAATGTCAAAGTTGCCGTTGCCGGCCATGCGCTGCATTTCGCGGAAGTAGGCGCGAAAGGAATCGCGCCAGCGGCCGGGGCCGAACTTGCCGAAGAACGCGCTACTCAGGCCATTGGTCTGCTCGTCCAGCCAGTGCAGCGAGCCGAGCACATAGTCCCACGGATAGGCAGTCAGCACCGGCTCGATGTGGGCGGCATAGCGATGCGGCTCGCTGATTTCGATGCCGGCGCGGATGGTCAACTGGCCGGCGAACAGGTCGCGGCAGCGGCACAATTCGCGCCAGTATGCGTCATGATCGAGCGTGTGATAGCACTCGTCGCCGGGGTTATGCTCCTCGTGCTCGCAGAAGGCAATCTGAGACACGCCGGCGGCGATGGCCGCGCGGCACATGTCCTCCATGCTGTAGTTGCAGTCGCAGGAGAAGTGGGTGTGAACGTGGTAATCGACACGCATGGCGCGCGATGGTAACACAGCGGCCGCGCGCGAATTCAGATCAACCGATCTCCCTCATGCGACACCGCATCTTCGCGGTAATGGCAGCCGAGGCTGCGCCGGTTGTGCCGCGCAGCCTGGGCCACAATCAGCGCCGCCTCGACAGCATTGCGCAAGCCGATCAAGCCGTCGCTCAGCTTGGTGGTGCGGTAGAACGTTTCGATTTCATTCCACAGGTGGCGCAACTCGCGGATGGCGCGCGACAGCCGGTCGGCGTTACGCACCAGCCCCACGTAGTGCCACATGATATTCTGGATTGTCTGCATATCGCCCTGGATCAGCGCCGGGTCGGCCTCGGCCACCAGATCGCTCTCGTCCCACGGCGGAATCTCGTCACGCCCCGGCAGCTTGAGCGGCTCGTGGGCAGTCAGTGTCTGCTCGATGTGTTGCGCCGCGCGGCTGCCCCACACCAGGCCTTCGAGTAGCGAGGTAGACGCCAACCGGTTTGCGCCATGCAGGCCGGTGCAACTCACCTCGCCTACTGCATACAGATTCTCGATGCTGGAGCGCCCCCATTGATCCACCGCCACCCCTCCGCAGAAATAGTGCGCCGCCGGCACCACCGGAATCGGCTCGCGCGTGATATCCACGCCAACTTTCATGCACGTGGCATGGATGTTGGGGAAACGTACGCGAATGGCGTCAGCGGGCATACGCGACGCGATGTCGAGCAGCACATGGGAATAGCCGCGCGTCTCCATCTGATGGTGGATGGCGCGAGCCACCACATCGCGCGGAGCAAGATCCTTCCATTCCGGGGCATAGTCTGGCATGAACGGGCGCCCCTCTGGAGTCAACAGAATGCCACCTTCACCGCGCACGGCTTCGCTGATCAGAAAGCCTTCGCCGCCCGGCACTGCCAGCGCCGTCGGATGGAACTGCACGTATTCGGCGTTGACAATGCGCGCCCCGGCACGATGCGCCATGGCCAGACCATCTCCGCGCGCCCCGACTGGATTGGTCGTGTTGCGGTAGATGCGCCCCAGTCCGCCGGTTGCCAGCACGGTGGCGCCGGCGATATAGCGGTGCACGGTGCGCTCCCGCCAATCGAAGACGTAGGCGCCATGGCAACTGACAGGGCGGTATACGTCCAGCGGGTTGCGCGAATGATGCGGGAAGGTGATGAGATCGGTGGCGGTGAACTCCGTCACCAGCGTCACGTTTGGGCGGCAGCGCAGCGCCTCGATCAAGGCGGCGATGATGGCCAGGCCGGTGCCATCGCCCACATGCAGAATGCGCCGGCGCGAATGCGCCGCCTCCTGTCCCCAGGAAAGTTGCCCTGCTGCGTCTTGATCAAAAGCGACCCCAGCCGTCTCGATCAGAACTTCGCTCAACAACGCGGGGCCTTCTTCGGCCAGGAGCCGGGCGGCCTCTGGTGAACTGGCGCCGGCGCCCGCAGCCAGGATGTCGCTTTCGAGCAACGGCGCGCTGTCGCCCGGCCCCCGGCTGATGATGCCACCCTGGGCATATCGGGTATTCGATTCCAATGGGTCAGGGGCGCGCGTGATAACAACAACACGCCGGTTGGGGTTGCGCGCCAGTCGTAGCGCAGCGGTTGCCCCCGCGATGCCGGAGCCGATGATGAGAACGTCTGTGTGAATCATGAATGTGTCTGTATAAGCCGGAATCCAAGTTTCTTCGAGACCGGCCAATCGGCAACGCTTACACAGTGTCGTGTGCTGATGGGCAGATTCCGTCAACCAATAGCCAGCATGCGTTCGACAGATCGCAGCGCCCTGATGCGGATTTCTTCTGGCACATCGACCTCGTAGCGGTTGAGTTGCAGCGACTTTAGCGTGTCTTCCAGTGTGATCTGGTTCATGTGTGGACAACGCACACTGCACAGGCGAAGCATGTTCTTGTCTGGATTGGCGGCCGCGATGTTGTCGCCCATCGAGCACTCGGTCAGCAGCAAATAACGCGGCGCGTCGGTCTGCTGGATGTAGCGAATCATGGCTGCTGTGCTGCCAGCATAGTCCGATGCGGCCACAACGTCAGGGCTGCATTCAGGGTGCGCCAGAATCACGACATCAGGATACTGATGCCGCACGTCCAGTATGTCCTGCACGGTGTACTTTTCGTGAACCTCACAGCGCCCGCGCCATCCCACCATGTCGCCGCGCGCGAGGACAAAATCCAGTTCGGTGTCGCTGGGGAGCGCCGGATCGAATGTCGGGAAGATGATGTGCTTGCCGGTCTCGCGGGCCACGTTGCGGGCCAGATACTCGTCAGGGACGAAAATCACGGCGCTGGTTCCCAACGACTCCACCACTTTGGCCGCATTGCCCGAGGTGCAGCAGATATCCGACTCGGCCTTCACGTCGGCGTAAGTATTGACATAGGTCACCACCGGCACGCCGGGGAATCGCTCCTTCAATCTGCGCACGTCGGCTGCGGTGATGCTGGCAGCCAGCGAACACCCCGCCTTCATGGACGGCAACAACACGGTGCGCGCCGGATTCAGAATTCTGGCCGTCTCGGCCATGAATGCCACGCCGCAGAAGACGATGACATCAGCTTTTGCTTTGGCTGCCTGACGGCTGAGTTCCAGCGAATCGCCGGTGAAATCCGGCACGGAGTGATATAGCGCCGGCTCCATGTAATTGTGGCCGAGGATGATTGCGTTCTTCTCCCGCTTGAGCCGGTTGATCTCAGCTGCAAGCCTGGACTTATGGCGCAATTCCGCGTCCGGCGCCACGTCGCTCAGCATCGCCTTCAGCTTTTCGTACATCGCGTCAGCAGATGTTTCAGTTGCCATCGCCATCCCAATCACCTCAACTTGAACCACGAAGCTCGTTCAACGCTCCGACCTTCTTTGCGCGTTTCGTTTCTTCGTGGTGAATTGCCTGCCCTATTGTCCGGTCCAGTCCAGGCTGGCGTCGAAAACTCGCGCGGAGTGCGTTAACGCGCCGACAGAGATGTAGTCCACACCGGTCTCGGCAAATTGCCGCACCGTGTCCAGTGTGACATTGCCAGACGCTTCGAGGCTGGCGCGGCCGGCGTTTATCTGCGCCGCCCGGCGCATGATATCTGGCGTCATGTTGTCCAACAGGATGCGTGTCACACCCAAGTCGAGCGCCATCCGCACATCGTCAAGGGTGCGCGCTTCGACTTCGATTTCCAGACCCGTCTCAGCCGCTCTGGCCCGGCGCACCGCTTCGGCCAGCGATCCGGCGAAGTCGATATGGTTGTCTTTAATCAGGATCATGTCGTACAGGCCGATGCGGTGGTTGTGTCCGCCGCCGCGGCGCACAGCCAGCTTGTCGACGGCGCGCAGACCGGGGGCAGTCTTGCGCGTGTCCAGAATGACTGCTCCTGTGCCGGCCACCGCATCGACAAACCGGCGTGTGAGGGTGGCAATGCCGGACATGCGACACAGGAAGTTGAGCGCGGTGCGCTCGCCGGTGAGCAAAGCCCGCGCCGGCCCGGCCAGCGTCGCAAGCGTCTGGCAGTTCACAACACGCTCGCCTTCGGCTACCTGCGCCGCGCAGGTGATCCGCGCGTCGAGTATCTCGAAAACAAGCTGCGCCACATCCAGGCCGGCCACAACGCCGTCCTGTTTGGCAATGATGCGCCCCTTCATCTCGGCGTCCGCCGGAACGATGCTATCGGTCGTGGCATCACCAGTGCCGATATCCTCGCGCAATGCTCGACGGACACACTCCACGATATCCGGGTCAAATCTGATGCGCGTATCCTGCATCGCCATCATGGTTTCGCTTCACTCATCCTTTTGTCTTTACGCTGCCGGCCAGTCACCATCAGAGTGGGTCCGCCACTTAGTGTAATTTTAACACAAAGCGGCCTATGCGAGAAGCATCGCCGTGTTGACAAGCAAGTAGAGCACCTGTCTTCGGCTGCGCAAGGAATGTGCTGCCCGGAGTCTGCCGGGCGCAGTAGTGTCATGCGCCCATCTACCGAATGGGGAAGACGAAAATCACGCTGTGATCCACACCTGCCGGCCGGCCTCGAATTCCCAGCCCGGCCCCTGCACGGTCAGCGCGCGCTTGCGCCAGCCGGCCTGCAAGCGGCGCACTGTGTCATCCCACGTCCGCACGCCGCTCAGCGCGTCGGCAGCTTCAACATTGCACGCGCCGACGGCCACCGCCATGTTCAGCGCATCCTCGGCCGGCAGCCCGCGCAACAGCGCGCACAGAAAGCCGGCGATGGTCGAGTCGCCCGCGCCGGTTGTGCCCACCACATCCACCTCGAAACACGGCGACCACAGCACACGATTGGCCCACGCCGACAGATCGGCCGGCTGCGCGCGGCCCATGTCCTTCAGCGCAGTCGGGCTGGCTGTGCGCAGGAACAACCCGCGCTCGCCCAGCTTGATCCCGATCACCTTCGCGCCGAGGCCCATCAGATCCGCGCTGAGATCGCGCAGCAGAGCCGGCGTGACCAGCGGCAGGATGTGCGCTCCTCCGGCCTGCCGGCACAGATCGTCATACGTCTCGCGCCGCGTCATGTACAGAATCTCCTCGATGCTGGGCAGGAAGATGTCCACATACGGCAGCGTGTTGCGCACGATGACCGGCCAGTTGGCGCGGCCGGCCGGCGAGGTTGGATCGGGCAGGGCCATGTCGAGCGAAGTGGTCACGCCGGTGGCTTTGGCGCGCCGAAACATCTCGGTCAGTTGCGCCCCGTCGTCGATGTAGAACTGCTTCATCAGCGGCGGGTAGCCAAAGTGAAACAGGCGCGCCTGCGCCAGCAGGTCATAGCGCACATCGCCGGCAGTGAATGTGTCATTGGCGCCGGGGCAATGCAAAAAGATGCGATCCACGCCCGGCGGATTGATGACGACGGTGTATGACGACGCCACAGCGGGATCGACGATCATGCCGTTGGCCAGATCATCGCCATAGCGGGCCGCGATCTGCCGGATGGCTGCCCCAAACAGATCATCGCCAATCTTGCCCATCAGCGCCGTGCGCACGCCAAGTTTGTTCATCACCAGCCCGGTGTTCGAGACTGACCCGCCGGTGGAGAACGACACCGGGCCGGCGTCGATCAGGCGGCCCGGCTGAAACACGCGCACAAAGCTCTCTGCCGGCAGATGCGCCAGGCCGGGAATCACATCCAGGCAGATGTGACCACAAGCCACGGCATCCCATTTTGGATTTGGGATTTGGGATTTTGGATTGGGGATTGGAAAGTCTGGATGCGTGTCCATGCTCGGAAGTCAGAAGTCAGAAGTCAGAATCCAGAAATCAGAACTCGGAACTCACAACTCGGCACTCATCACTCAGCACTCAGCACTCGGAACTCCGAATCCGAAACCTAAAATCGATAGTAGCGGCGATATTCGGTGCACAAGGGATACAATGCCGGCTCGTCTTCCTCGATCTCCGGGAACCGGCCCGGCGCATTCAGGAAGCGGTTGTCGTTGTTGTCATCGTTGACGGTGGACACTTCGCCCACCAGCACGCGGCTGCCCTCGGCCCAGAACTGATGGTACAGACGGGTCGGCAGGGTAATGCTCTCGCCCGGCTGCAACACCACTGTGTCGCCGGCCTTCAACGCGCGCAACACGCCGTCGGTGCTGACAGTCACATCCGTGTCGGCCAGCCGATCGTCGGGCGTGGCGTTGTACACCTGGATCACCAGCCGGCCTCCCCCGCGATTGATAATGTCTTCCACCTTGCTCCAGTGAAAGTGATACGGCGTGACCTGGTCGACATCGACAATCAGAAGCTTTTCGGCATACACTTTGCCGGCCCCGCGCTTCAGGTCTTCCAGCGAGCCGTTACGGATGGTGAACAGAAACAGCCCCATCTTTTGGTAGTCGCCGCTGCCAAAGTCGGTGATATCCCAGCCCAGTTGCTTGTCCACAATCTCGCGCGCTTCCGGCCCCTTGCCGGCCCAGTCTTCGGGCGTCCAATACGCAAACGGCGGCAGATAAAACTGATGCTGCCGGCAAAAGGCATCTGCATCACGGATCAGGGCGTTGATTTCGGATCGCTTCATGGGTCACTCCTCCTGGTGTGTGCTTGATTATCTGTGATGCAGCGCGAGGCGCAACTGGGATACCGGGGCGTCCGATGAGCCTGCGCAAGCAACCGACTGATTTGCCGTTCAACGATCGCCGGGCAGATTCTCGATCACCACCGGCGCGACCGGCTCGGCCAGATCAAAGCCAAACACGCGCGCGTAGAAATACAACTCGGCATCCAGCGCGCGTTTGATGTTGGCCGCCTGGCGAAAACCGTGCTGTTCTCCTTCAAATGGCACATAGGCCACCGGCACACCGTTGCGGCGCAACGCCTGCGCCATCCGTTCGGCCTGATCGGGCGGCACCACTTTGTCTTCCAGGCCCTGGAAGAAGATGACCGGACAGTGGATGCGCCCGGCCGCGTGGATGGGCGAGCGCGCCACATATAGATCGCGCCGCGCAGGATAGGGGCCGATCAAGGTGTCGAGATAACGCGACTCGAACTTGTGTGTGTCGGTTGCCAGCGCTTCCAGATCGCTGACGCCGTAATAGCTGGCGCCGGCGCGGAAGACATCGCGGAAGGCCAGCGCAGCCAGCGTGGTGTATCCGCCGGCGCTGCCGCCCCGGATGATGAGCCGGTTGCCATCCACGCGCCCTTGCCGAACCAGATGCAGCGCGCCATTGCAACAATCATCCACATCGACGATGCCCCAGTTGCCGTTCAGCCGCAGACGATACGCCCGGCCATAGCCCGTGCTGCCGCCATAGTTCACATCCAGCACAGCGATGCCCCGGCTGGTCCAATACTGAATCGAGAGATTGAGCGCGCTGGATGTGGCGCCGGTGGGGCCGCCATGACTGATGACGAGCAGGGGCGGTTTCTCGCCGGCCGGCGCGTTGTAGTCCCGATTGCGCGGGGCGTAGAACAACCCGTGCGCAGTCATCCCGTTTTCGGTGGGAAACTCGATCGGTTCCGGGATCGACAGGTAGCCGTCATCCACGCGAATGGACTGAGAGTCGCGCAAGGCCGTGAACGTGTTGGCGCGCATGTCCCACATCACAACGGCCGCCCCGCGCGCCGGCGACGCGCCAATGAACACGGCGCGTCCCGCTGCTGCGCGCACCCCACTGATGCTGGTGAACGGGCATTCGACAGGTTGCAGGTTCAGACTGCGCGTGTCCAGCACGGCCAGACGCCACAAACCTTGCTGCGTAAAGGCACACACAATGCGCTCTGCCGATTCAAAGGCATAGGTGGACATGCCCAGTCCCCATTGTGGCAGGCCAAACTCGGCTTCCAGCGGCGTCAGCGGCTCGATCTGTCCTTCGCCCAGGCGATACAAATTCCACCAGCCGGCGCGGTCGGAGACGAAATACAGCCGGCCATCGGGCGACCATTCCGGCTGGAAAATGGACTCCTCGCGCCCGCCGGCCACACAGTGCGCGTGTGCCAGTTCACCCTCCGGCAACACGTCGGCCACCCACAGCTCTGTGCCGTCCCACGGCATGTTGGGGTGATTCCAGGCCAGCCAGGCCAGTTGGCTGCCATCGGGGCTGAGGCGTGGCGCAGCATAGAAGTCATAGCCATATGCCAGCACTTCGCCGAGATGTTCCGGCCCGTCGAGCGAGACAGCAACCAGCGTATTGACCGGCTCGTGGCCGGCCAGGCGATGATCCTCGCGCACACAAATGATGCGCCTGCGGCGATGATCCATGATCCCGGCGGCGTAGCGCAACGCGCCGGCCGGGTCGGTCGCCGGCGTCAGAGGACGGGGCGACCCGCCCCGAGCCTGACGGCACAGACGCTGATCGTCAAAGTTGGAAAAGTACACCACGCCCCGATCCACCATCACCGCGCCGCCGCCGTATTCGTGCGCGCGGGTGCGGGCATTCCAGGGTGGGGGCGTAACATCAACAACAGCCCCATTCGCCTGGCGCTGCATGACCACATAGCGGCCCTTTTCCGCCGGGCGCATCTCGGTCCAATAGATGTCATCGCCGTCGATCAGCGGCTCCATCAGGCCCACTGTGCCGCCGGCGATCAGATCAGAAGTGATCGGAGATTTCCACGAGCCAAAAGGAGCGTAAGGCATGGGTGATTTTTGGTTTTTCAGATTTTGGATTGACGATTGACGACCAACCATTCAACGAAAGACGCTGAAGTAATGGCGGAAGAAGCGCGGGGCATCCACCTGCAATGCGACAGCGTGCCGGCCTTTGGGGGCGCCCGGCTGCCACAGCGTGCGCCCGCGTTGTTCGGGGTTGTCCAGTTCCACAGTGACTGCGCCGCGCTGGAACTTGCAAATGCGCGGATCGAAAATGGTTGTGGCGGCCAGCGGATCGTGGAAGGTGATCCGATCTGCGTTCTTGAACCACACTTCGGCAAAGTCGAGAACGGGGCGCAAAAGTTTGTGCGTGAAGCGCGCGCGCACCTCATCGGCCGGCATCTTCACCTGCAATGTCACATCCAGGCCGATCGAACGGTGAACCTTGACCGGCGCGCGATACACCATCGCCGTGGCGTGCGGGTCCAGCATGGCGTTCCACTCCAGCGCCCCGCGATCCGGCCCTTCGGTGAACACACCGCACATCAGCACAATCTGCTTGAGCAGGCGCGGGATTTCGGGGTCAAGCGCGAACAACAGGCCGATGTTGGTCAGCGGGCCGATGGTGAGCAGCGTGATCTCGCCAGGGTGTTTGCGAATGGTTCGGCGCAGAAAGTCCACCGCTTCGTTCATCGGGAAGCGCGCATCATGCTTCCAGCGCGACAACGCCACGGCCTGCTGCGCCTGCGGCTGTTTCTGCGGGATCAACAACGGGTTTTCGGCGCCGGGGTAGATGGGCACGCGCCGGCCGGCCAGTTTGCACAGCGCGCTCGCCATCTGCGCGCGTTTGACCGCCTCACCGGTGACCGTCGTGATGCCCAGTAGGTCGCACTGTGGCTGAGCCAGCAGATAGGCCAGACACACGGCGTCGTCGATATCGGAACCAATATCAGTGTCGAGGATCAGTTTGATCGGCATCGGTTACTCCTTTGGGCGCATTATCAACGATCAAGGCTGCGCTGCAATGGCCGCAGCGCAGGACTGAAGACGCGCAAGACCGGCTATCTGGCTCAGGTCAGCGATAGCCAAATCACAGCAACCGCAAGCGTCAGCGCCGTGATGAGGACGCCGCAGCGCAAGTACTCGCCAAACGTCAGGCGAATGCCGAACTTCGAGGCCTGCTCGGCCACGA
>DAOUDB010000153.1:0-9858 GCA_034431495.1 Thermoflexales bacterium | reverse complement strand
AGGCCGCCGGCGGCTTATTGGCAGCCTTCGTCCAGCCCGGCGCGCTGCTGGCGGGCGGCCGGCTCCACTCGGCATGCTCGAAGGTCAACCCCTCGAAGCGCAGGAATTCCACAAACTCGCCGGCGCCGGGGTTGCCATGCACCAGCATCAACTGCTCCAGTCTCGGCGCATACACTTCGACGGCCCCCGGCGTCTCACCCGGCATGGGCAGGTAATACAGCCTGCCGGCTGCGCGATCCAGATACCACTCGCCCGGCTCGGTCAGCGCCTCGAACACATTCTCGATATAGAAGTAGTTCAACTGCTTGATCGTCATGACGCTGGTGCGAGATGAGGTGACGGTGTGCGTCTGCGCGTCATAGGACTCGATGGGCAGGCGCTCCTCGATCCAGAAGTGCAACAGGACGATCTCGACATCCTGCAAATTACGCCAGGCCGGGTCGATCACGCCGGGGCCAACCGTGAAGATGTTGGTCCCGCTGAAATAGTCCTGCCCAGAGGAGGGGCCGGCGATCTGATAAAAACGCCGGCGCTCCGGCTCGGGGCCGACTTTGGGCAGCCTGGCGCGCGGCCGGCGTTGGCCGTTAACCCACAGTTGCTTGAAGTGCCACTGGCCGGCAGCCACCTCGGGCAAATCAGTTACCCACACTGCAACGCCATTGATGAAGGGATGCGGCCCGACACGCCAACCGCCAATGCGTCTGCCTCCGTCGAAAATCGGCGTCTCGCCGGGATACGCTGCGTAGGTCACCGGCGCGGAGTCGCCGGCGTCAAAACGCAGCGGCTCGCTCAATACATACCGGCCGCCCCGGATGTAAACCGTCGCCGGCTCGGTGAGATTGGCCGAGACTTTCAAGCCATGCACCGCCTGCCGCGCCCGGTCGAGCGTGGCAAACGGCCCATCGCTCTGATCGGCATTCGGAACCGGCGAGCGGCCCGACCACGCATCGTTCCCGCGCGGGGATACATAGAAAGTGGCGCGGGGTAACAGGGACATGGGGGCACGCGCCGGCACACAGGCCGACAGCGCGGCGCCAGATACAGCCGCGCCGGCCAGCCGAAGAAAAGCGCGGCGCGTGCCGCGACGCGTGGAAAGATTTCTGGATGACATCGAAAACCTCCTACTATGAGAGCACTGTGACAGGCCAATCGATACCTGCACAGTGTAGTCAAAAGTGAAAAGCAGTCCGGCCCGCTGACGCGGGCCGGATCGGTGGAAACTGCGCAACAGAGCTGAAACGCAGCGCGTCCTACACCCCGTACAGCGCGCCGAACTTGGCGCGCAGGTAGCGCATGTAGGGGCCGACATCGAGCGGGCCGCCGGTGACACGCTCCAGCAGTTCGGTGGCCGTGAATTTGCTGCCGTGCCGGTAAATGTTGTCTTTCAGCCAGTCGTGCAGTGTATCGAACTGGCCGCGCGCAATATCGTCTGGAATGGAGGGCCGGGCCTTGAGCGCCGCCTCGTAGAACTGAGCGTTCATGATGTTGCCCAGCGCGTAGCCCTGGAAAGCGCCGCCGATCATGCCGGCGTACCAGTGCACATCCTGCAACACGCCATCCTTGTCATCGGGCGGGGCGATGCCGAGATCCGAGGCATAGCGCGCGCGCCAGGCTTCGGGCAAGTCCTTTATCGCCAGCTTGCCTTCCAGAAGGTCCAACTCCAGATCGAAGCGGATGATGACGTGCAGGCTGTACGTGACCTCATCGGCGTCGGTGCGGATCAGCGAACGCTGCACCTTGTTGATGGCGCGGTAGAACGTGTCGAGGGAGACTGCGCCGAGTTGATCGGGGAAAGTCGCCTGCAATTCGGGATAGAAGTGTTGCCAGAAACCAAGGCTGCGGCCCACGAGGTTTTCCCACAAGCGCGACTGGCTCTCATGGACGCCGGCTGATGCGCCGTTGGCGAGCGGCGTGCCTTCGTAATCCATACTGATGCCCTGCTCGTACATGGCGTGCCCGGCTTCATGCATGGTGCTGAACAGCGCCTCGCCCAGATCGTTCTCTTTGACGCGGGTGGTGATGCGCACGTCACCCAGCGAGAACTTGGTCATAAAGGGGTGATGGGTCTTGTCCTGCCGGCCGCGCTGGAAGTCATAGCCAAAGCGCTTGATGACGCTCAGCCCAAAGGCAAGCTGCTGGGCCTCGGGGTAGTGCTGGCGCAGGCAGGAGTCGTCAGGGGCCGGACGCGCAGTGATGGCCTCGACCAGCGGGACAAGCTGACGGCGCAGTTCGCCAAACACAGCGCGCACCGACGCAGCTTTCATGCCATAGTCGCTGAAGTCAATCAGGGGATCGGCGATATGGTCGTAGCCGGGGAAGAAATCGGCCAGTTCGCGGCTATAGTCAAGCGTCTTTTCCAGGCACGGCTGAACCAGAGAGACGTCGTTGGCCGGGCGGGCGCGTGTCCATACATCGTAAGCGGCAGCCGAGTGAGCGAGGAAGCGGCCCATGAACTCCGGCGGCACTTTGATGGCGCGCTCATAATCGCGGCGCGCGACACGGATCAAGCTGGCGTCGTCGGAATCATAGGGCAGGCTATCCGCATACGGCTGCAAAGCATCGAGCAGCCGTCCGATGGCCGGATCGGTGGCCTTTTCATGCGCCAGGCGGCCCAGGGTGGCCGCCTGCCGGCCACGCGCTGCGGCGCCACCGGGCGGCATATAGGTCGACTGATCCCAGTTCATCAGCGCGCCGATTGCATTCAGGTCATTGATTTCCATCAGGCGCTGTTTAAGCTCGGTGAGTTGATCTTTCACGGAATGCTTCTCCTTTATCCCCATCCTCTGTGCGAAAATGGTCATGCAGTAGTGTGGATTGTACCCTTGAGGCCGGCATGGCCAACCCTGATCTGGCAGCCAGCCGACACATCACCACAACAAGGAGAGTCCGGAGCCAATACTGTCTGTCTCCCAAGGGGATATAATCGAGACATATTACGCATCCATTGAGCAAAGGCGAGTATCATCGATGAGCAAACAAGCAATCTACCTCTTCAGTGGCGATCAGCCCGACACCGCAATATTAAGAGGGCTGAAAGACGCAGGCTGCGATGTTGCTGAAGTCCGTACAGTCTCTGAAGCATTGAGCGCCCTGTATAAGGCCGGCAACAATGCTCTTCTGGTTGCCGAAGTGCAAGCAGGCGCAATTGCGTTGCTATCATTGCTAAAGGAGCAGCGCGGAACACTTCTGGCTACCATTCTGTACGACAAGGAAGGCGGCGATGTGCACACTGCCATTAGAGCGTTGCAGTTGGGCGTCCGCGAGTATCTGTTGTCGACTGACACCGAGGCACATCGGGAGTTGAGCGCCCGCCTGATGGCAGAACGCATCAGCAACCAACCTTGGGTAGCCACGCTCCCACAGAGCGACGCCGCTCGCCATGCCGCGACTTCGCCCGGCCAGGCCAGCGCAGCCAGCGAGTTTCGATGGGATCCAGCCACACATCTCATCCAGAGTGGTCAGGACTATGTGCGACTCAGCCCCATTGAAGGCCGCATTTTCGACCTCCTGTATACGCGCCGAAGCCGGGTCGTTTCCATCGCCGATTTGATCGAACATGCGCTTATGAAACCAGGAGTTGATGAGCGCGAAGGCGCCAAACTTCTGCGACCACACCTGGTGCGCCTGCGGGGCAAACTGGAACGACAGCCCGGCCTGTCCCATCGCATCGTCAACATGCGCGGCAGCGGATACATGATGATCTGACGCGCAATCCCGGCTTGCAGACGCCGCGCGGTCACACCGGCTCGACCACTAGAACTTCTTCACCCAGCACGTCGGTGATCCTCACAGCAACCACCGAGTTGCCAGTCGAGCTTGCCAACTCATAGCGCCCACGCACCATGTCCGCGCGCTTGCGGGGCGCATCGACCAGCGCCGGCCGGAAAACCACGCCGTCGTAGGCTGGATCGATCATGATGCTGTCCACGACGGCGCGCCAATCGTCGATGCGCGGCGCGGCTGCCTGGCGAGCAAGCGCCAGCACCGCCGGCGACACCATCCCCTCGACTTCCACCCGGATAAGGGGCGGCGTTGTCTCATCGTCCCGGCGCACGATCACACGCGCGCGGGCGCGCTGCGTCGACCGATCGCAGTCATTAGCGCAGCCGGCGCTGTCGGCATAGACCGCAAAGAGGTGAGATGCGACGGCTGGCATGTCGCCAGCACCGCTCGCCCTGGCAGACCGACGGCCAGACTTGTGCGACGCAGGCGGGCTCTTGATCGCGTGCAGGCGCTTAACGATAGTCTGGATTGCGCCCCGGTTGGTGTCGCCGCCAATCCAGCGCCGGCCCATTTGCTGAGCTACAGCCAACGTGGTGCCGCTGCCGGCAAAACAATCCAGCACCCAGTCGCCCGGGTTGCTCGACACGGCAATGATGCGGCGCAAGAGCGCCTCTGTTTTCTGGGTGGGGTAGCCGGAGTCTTCGCCCGGCGTGGTGCCGAGGCCGGGAATGTCATCCCACAGATTGTCCACGGCGCGCTCGACGATGTATTTGCCGCGCGGGGCCGGCTTCAGGTAATACTTGACGCCGATATTGCCCCCCTTCGAGGCAAAGACCCGGCGCGCTGTCTCATCGACCACCACTTCGCCGCCGTAGGGGGCGTACAGCCGGCCTTCCTCGCGCAGCGCCTTGAGCCGCTCGAAGCTGTACGTGCCAGGATCCGAGGTGCGAAAGAAACCGCGCGCATCGCGCATGTATTCGGCAGCCGCTTCGGCTTCTGTCAGCACGATTTCTTTCTTCACCGGGTTCCAGGTGGTCGGCGCTTGCTTGTTGCGCGCAAAGACCTCCAGATAGTGCGTGCTGAACGGAAAGTAGAACGCATTGACCTTGGCGCCACGCGCCACCTGACTGCGCCACGCGATGGTGTTCAGGTAGTTCTCGGCGCCGAACACCTCTTCGAGCAACAGGCGCAGGTAATGGACGCGCCGGTAATCGCAATGCAGCCACAGGCTGCCATCGTCAGACAACAGCTCGCGCAGCAGGAAGAGCCGCTCGTACATGAATTGCAGGTAGTCGTCGCCGGCCCAGATATCGGCATACTGGAATTGCTCGCCGAGCGCGCGAGTCTCGCCGAACAGGACTGGCCGGCCTGCCCCCCCGCGCAACGTCACTTTGCGCGCATAGTTGGCGGCGCTGTCGAAGGGCGGGTCGATGTAGATCAGCTTGATCTGCCCGCGAAAGCCATTCGCCAACAGGCAGGCCAGCATATCCTTGTTGTCGGCATGGAACAGGAGATTTGCATCCCGGCCGGCCTCCTGAAGTGTCGCCGGCAAAGTGCGCGTCACGCCGGGCATTGGCGCGCGCAGATCATGCGCTTCCACCAACCGGAGCGAGGGCGGGCACACAACATGCTCCAACGGGCGTTTTTTGCCGCCCCATGCGAGCACAGGCCGGCCGCCTGTGGCAGCCTCGACAGGCAGTGTGGCCGGCGTTGCGCGATCGGCGGAGGAAGTTTTTTTGGCCATGTCAGTCACAGTCCCAGTGCTGGGCGCAAACCGGCCAGGTTCTGGCCCAGCCGCAACGGCACGGCATAGTAGATTGCGCGCTCACTTTTGTTGGCCTGCGGCATCGCCGTCACCCGCAGGCTGGGCGACTGGAAGAATTGAGGCCGTGTCATATATCCGATCAAATAGACGCGCCAGGCCGGGCGTGAAATCTCCACGTAGGCCCGCGCCAGCAGGTATGGCGTGCGTTCAGCAGCCGCCGAGCGCTGCTTCTGGCTGATGAGGTCTCGGCGGGTTGAGTCGTCGAGCACGCCGACGCGCGTCAGCGGATAGACCAGAAAATCATCTTCGAGGATGGCCGCATAGTTGACCTGTCCGTCGGCAAGATGGCGCGGGCCGATGCGCGTGGCTTTCACCTCAAACCCGAAGATACCGCGCCGCTCGCAGGCCGGGTAAAAACCGCGCCGGAAGCGCGCGCCTTCCTGCCACTGGCGAGCCGTGTCTGCGAACAGATCGCCGGCCAGGAGTTCGGCGACGTCGGGCTGAGCGATGAAGCCGTCGACCGGCGCGTGGTCGTGCCCGCCATCCCGGCGCATGTCGTCCCACGAACGACAGGCGATCGACGCGCGTTGCAGGTAACGCAGCCACGCCAGCTCGGCAGCTTTGCCGATCAGTGTGTCGCGCAGCCGGTCCTCGGGCGAGCGATCCGGCTGCCACGTGTTGGCCGTGTGGTCGGCCAGCCAGCCGGCCTGCGCCTGATCCACTTCAGCCGGCTCTACGTCAAACGCGATGATGTGCTCTGGTTTGATCATGCCCGGCGCTATCTTAACCTGTCCCTGAGATGTGGCGCTCTGTGCGTTACCGCCGTGCTCACATCGCAGACCCTTGATGCAAAAACGCACAATATGGCGCACATTATGCCTTGCCGCTATGTCAGGGAGTAGAATAGTACGCGCCGCGCAATGCTGGGCCAGACTGGGTCAGGAAAAACATGAGGCGTGATCGTCCACATGGCGCGTGTCGAGGAGAACCAGGCATGAAAACAGACAGGAAATATGTGGGCCGATCAACTGTAAGCGCCATAGTGCTCGGCGCGGCATTGGTATTGTCGAATGTTTCGCCCGGGCTGGCGCAGGAGGCTGAGCCGGCCACAGGCATCTCGGCAGCCGTTGACGAAGGAATCCCCACCAATCAGATCATCATCAAGTACAAGGAGGGCGCACAGATCAGCGCGGCGATGGCGCCGGATGCGCCGGCCCGTATGCAGACGCTGAGCGCCACCGCCGGCATCGAGATCCAGTACCACCGCCCAATGTCCGGCGACGCGCATGTGCTGCGCCTGCCGCAGCGTATGCCGGTTCAGGCTGTCGAGGAAATCACCCGCAAGCTGAGCACGCTGGCAGAGGTCGAGTACGCCGAGCCGGATTACATCCGGCGACCCATGCTGACGCCGAACGATCCGCAATACGCCAGTCAGTGGCACTATTACGAGACGTACGGCTTGAACCTGCCGGCCGCCTGGGACATCATCACCGGCACGGCGAACGTCGTCGTGGCGGTGATCGACACCGGCTACCGCCCGCACGCCGACATGGCCGGGCGCTTCGTGCAGGGCTACGACTTCATCGGCCTTGATCTCTACAATAGCACGCTGCAACCGCTAACTGCAAACGACGGCGACGGGCGCGACAACGACGCCAGCGACCCGGGCGACTGGATCACTTCGGCAGAAAGCACCAGCGGTTTCTTTCAGGGCTGTCCGGTCAGCAACAGTTCCTGGCACGGCACCCATGTGGCCGGCACGATTGGCGCCAACAGTAACAACAGCGTTGGCGTAGCCGGCGTCAACTGGGGCGCGAAGATTCTGCCGGTGCGCGTGTTGGGCAAGTGCGGCGGCTACGACTCGGACATCGCAGATGGGATGCGCTGGGCGGCCGGGTTGTCGGTGTCCGGCGTGCCGGACAACGCCAACCCGGCCAAAGTGCTCAATCTCAGCCTGGGCGGCTCTGGCGCATGCCCGACGGCTTATCAGAGCGCCATCCATGCCATCAACGCTGCGGGGCGCATCGTCGTGGTGGCGGCCGGCAACAGCAACGCCAATGCATCGGGCTTCACCCCGGCCAACTGCAACGGCGTGATTACCGTTGGCGCTACTGACCGCACCGGCCTGCGCGCGTTCTACAGCAACTATGGCGCGGTGGTGGATGTGAGCGCGCCGGGCGGCGAAACCAGTCCGACCAGTTCGAACGGTGTGCTTTCCACGCTGAACACCGGGACGCAGGGGCCGGTGGCCGACAGCTACGCCTACTACCAGGGCACCAGCATGGCTACCCCGCATGTGGCCGGCGTAGTGTCGCTCATGGCGACCATCAGCCCGACCCTGAACTACACGCGCGCCGAACAAATTCTAAAAACAACGGTGCGCGCGTTCGGGCCGGGGAACGATTGTGCAACGGTCGGCTGTGGGACAGGCATCGTCAATGCGCGAGCTGCGCTGCAAGCCCTCCTGGCGCAACTGAACCGGCGCGCCTATTTACCGGTTGTCTATAAGGCTTACCCGGCCCCCTCCAGTTCCATCGTCAACCCCGGCTTCGAGAGTGGTCCCACCGGATGGATCGAGTATTCAGCGCAGGGATGGCCCTTGATTCTGTCATCCGGCTTTCCATCCGGTGTAACGCCACGTAGTGGCAGTTGGGCCGTCTGGCTCGGAGGCGCCGACAGCGAAACCGCCTACATCCAACAGCAAGTGACCATCCCACCTTCGGCGCCGGTGCTGCGTTACTGGTACTGGATCGCATCGCAAGACATATGTGGCTATGACTTCGCCAGAGTGCGTGTGAACGGCACTGCCGTGCAAACCTATGACCTGTGCTCGTCCAACAACACCGGCGGGTGGGTGCAGGGCAGCGTGAATCTCGGCAGCTACGCCGGCCAGTTGGTACAGTTGCGGTTCGAGGTGACAACCGATAGTTCGCTCAACAGCAACTTCTTCCTCGACGATGTGTCGCTGGCGGCCAGCCTGCTGATGCAATCGCAGGCTGAGCCTGCGCCGGCCGAGTTGGGCAATCAGCCCAAGCCGGAAGCAGCGCCGGCCAATCCATCGCCCGATGCGCAACCGCGGGCGCGTTAGTCGCCGGGGGCGGGGTTGTCCCCGCCCCTGAACCCCTGAATGCCCGTTGACACATCGGCCCCCGCGTGGTATTAGTGTTGCGCCATGAGTTCCGCCAGCGCGAGATTCGCCAAGCAGAGCAAGAAGCGCCGCCAGACTACGTCTGGTTAGCTCTGGTTATCGCGCAGCGCGGCGAACGCAGCAGATGATCTGTCAGCTCCCAGACGACACATGTCTGGGAGCTTTTATTTGGAGGTTAACCAACATGTTCACTGCCGAATGCCCTGAATGCGGGGCGACGATCACGTTCAAGACGCAACCAGTTTTGCACGAGCTGGTGCGCTGCCCCGAATGCGGCGCAGAACTCGAAGTCGTCTCGCTGGAGCCGCTGACGCTGGCGCTGGCGCCCACCGAGGAAGAAGACTGGGGCGAATGAAATTCTGGATTTTGGATTTGCGATTTGGGAGCGCCCAGATCCAAAATCCAAAATCCAAAATCCAAAATCGATGAAGATTGCCATCATTTGCTCGCTGGTGCGCCCTGAAGAGAAGCTGTTGCTGGAAGCGTTCGCCAGGCGCGACATCCCTGTCGAAGTGATCGATGATCGCGGGATTCATTTTGACCTGCACAATCTGGGACGCTGGAAGCAGTATGACGTGGTCATTGAACGGTGCGTGTCGCAGAGCCGGGCGCGCTATATCCTGCGCGCGCTGAATCTGGCCGGCGTAAAGACGATCAACCGCTACGAGGTGGTTGAGAACTGCGGCGACAAATTTGTGACCTCACAGTTGCTGGTGCAGCATGGTGTGCCCACCACGCGCGTCAAGCTGGCCTTCACGCCCGAATCGGCGCTACAGGCAATCGAAGAGATCGGCTACCCGTGTGTGCTGAAGCCGGTCGTCGGGTCATGGGGTCGCATGGTCACGCGCGTCAACGACCGCGACGCCGCCGAGGGCTTGCTGGAACTGCGCGATGTGCTGGGTGGCTATGAGCAGCACATCTACTACATCCAGGAGCACGTCAAGAAGCCGGGGCGCGATATTCGCGCCTTTGTGGTCGGCGACAAGACTATCGCTGCCGTTTACCGCACGGCCGAACACTGGATCACCAACACGGCGCGTGGTGGCAAAACCAGCAACTGCCCGGTGACGCCGGAACTTGATCGCATCTGCGTGGCCGCTGCCCACGCCGTAGGCGGCGGGATCGTGGCTGTCGATGTGTTCGAGGATGAAACGCGCGGCCTGCTCATCAACGAAGTCAACCACACGATGGAATTTCGCAACAGCATCGCGCCGACCGGCGT
>DAOUDB010000152.1:0-8201 GCA_034431495.1 Thermoflexales bacterium | reverse complement strand
CCGTCAAGGGCGACCTGCACGACATCGGCAAGAACCTCGTCGCGGCCATGCTCGAAGGCGGCGGCTTCGAAATCATCGACCTGGGCGTCGACGTGTCCCCGGAGAAGTTCATCGGCGCGGTCAAGGAGAAGGGCGCCAACATCATCGCCCTGTCGGCGCTGCTCACCACCACCATGCCGTCGATGAAGGCGACCATCGAGCAGTTGCAGGAAGCCGGCATCCGCGATCAGGTCAAGGTGATGATCGGCGGCGCGCCGGTGACACAGAAGTACGCCGACGAGATCGGCGCCGACGGCTACAGCGACAATGCCAGCGGCGCGGTCACCCTGGCCCGCAAACTGGTCGGCGCGTGATCGCAACCCATCTGCTCACGAGAGGGCGAACTGCGCTGCATTCGCCCTCTTTTTAGTTAGCCCGGGCCGGCTTCCGGCTTGTCTGCCGATGACCCATCACAGGTGACACGATGCACACTCTCTTTCAATCGCTCCTCTCGAACCGGCCATTGCCTGTGTTAACCGACGGCGCGTGGGGCACAATGCTGCAATCGCTCGGCCTGCCGGTCGGCGACTGCCCCGACGCCTGGAACCTGACTCACCCGGATCGCGTCGAGCAGGTCGCGCGCGCCTATGTGGATGCCGGCAGCCAGATCATCCTGACCAACACCTTCGGCGCAAGCCGCATCATGCTGGAACGGCACGGTCTGGCCGATCAGGCGGCGGCCATCAACCGCGCCGGCGCAGAGATTTCAAAACGCGCCGCAGGCGATCGCGCCAAAGTGTTCGCTTCGATCGGACCAACCGGCAAGATGCTGCTGATGGGCGAGGTAAGCGAAGACGACCTGCGCGCCGCGTTCGACGAACAGGCGCAGGCGCTTGCCGCCGGCGGCGCCGACGCTATCGTCATCGAAACCATGAGCGACCTCGGCGAGATCAAGGCAGCCCTTGCCGCCGCCAAAGCCACCGGCCTGCCGGTCGTCGCCAGCATGACCTTCGACTCCGGCAAGAACAAGGACCGCACCTTGATGGGCGTGACGCCCGAAGAGGCGGCCGAGGAACTGGCAAACGCCGGGGCGAATGCCGTGGGCGCCAATTGCGGCCAGGGCATCGAGGGGTACGTCGCCATTTGTGAACGCCTGCGCGCCGCCACCGCATTGCCGGTGTGGATCAAACCGAACGCCGGCCTGCCCGAAGTGGTGAACGGCCAGATCGTGTATCGCGTCACGCCGCAGGCGTTCGCCGCCTACGCGCCGGCCATGCGCGACGCCGGGGCCAGCTTCCTCGGCGGCTGCTGCGGCAGCAATCCCGATTTCATTCGCGCGCTTGCCGAAGCACTGGCGCGTTGACCCTCTGTAGCGCAGGCCATCGGGCTTGCCCAACCCCCTCAACCACACCCACTCCGCGGACAGGCTATCCGGCTTGTCCGCTCTGCCTTTTCTGCCGGGGTATAGTTCCCTCGTTAGACGGTGGATCGGCATTCAGGTCAGAACAAGGTGAGGAGGATTGACGCATGCACAAACGGGATGGATTTGGAACACGGCGAGGCGCGGCATGACGCACAACATCTACTCGCGCGACGCGACCGTGCATCTCGTGACCGGCAGCAGCAAATTCGAGGCGCTCCACCGGGCCATCGACCAGTCCGGCTTCATCGCCAATTTGAACCAGCACTGGTCTGCCAGCGGCAAGCCCAGGCAACAGTTTCGCATCGCAATCAAGCCCAACATCATGACCGCCTCGATCCACGAGCCGGACTCGCCGGTGTACACCGACCCGGCGCTGGTGGAGGAGCTGGTGCGCGTCATGCAGGCGCAGGGCTTCACCGAATTCGACATCGTCGAGGCGGAGAACGTCTATAACTACTCGTATCGAGGCCGGCGCGTGGCCGAGGTGGCCCGGCTGTGCGGCTACAGCGGCGACGGATATCGCATCAGCAGCGCCACCGAAGACCATGTCCCCTTCGACTACGGCGGCCTGCTGGGGCGCCATGTGGTGGGCCGCGCCTGGCTCGAAGCCGACTATCGCGTGTCCTTCGCCAAGAACAAGACCCATTGGCAGTGCTTCTACACGGCTTGCCTGAAGAATATCTATGGCTGCCTGCCGGAGTGGGACAAGATGCGCCACTATCACACCCGCCGGCGTGGTCGCAACATCGAGTTCTCCGACGCCACCATCCTCATCTGCGACCGGCTGCCGATCCATTTCGGCTTCCTCGACGCCTGGATCAGCGGCGACGGTCTGACCGGCCACGTGCGCGACGCGGACCCCAACGCCACCCATACGATCTTCGCTTCAGACAACATCTTCGCCCTCGACTGGGTGGCCGGCGAGAAGATGCAGATCGATCCACTCGACAACTCCGTCATGCGCCGCGCCATTGAGGAATGGGGCACGATCGACATCACGCGCAACGGCGACATGACGCCCTGGCATCCCTGGGACAACGTGCGGCCGTGGGTGGTTCGCGCGCTGGATGCGATGGAAGAACTCTACTGGCTGAGCCGGTTCATGTCGCGCGCCATGGCCGCCCAGCAGGATCCGCGCTTCAAGCCGGTCAGCCGCGCGCAATGGTTCTTCAACATCACCCACACGATCGTGCGCTGGGTGGACGACCTGATGGTGAAGCCAGCGCCGGCCGTGTCGGGCGCGCGCACCTACGAAATGGGCCAGCGCGCCATGCGCGCCATCGGCAAGGCGTGAGCGGCCGCCCGCAACGGCCGGCCCATCCCACTTACCTCGAAACGTCTGCCGATCGTCCAGCGCCACGCGCCAGACCTTGCGCGCGCTGCGTGTTCATGAGACGCGCGCCGTGGTGTAATCGTCTCAGGTCGATTCTGGGTTGCCGGTTGAATGCGAGGATGTGTGTGGTATGGCAGAGATTCTGGTCACGGGGGCGAATGGGTTCATTGGGTCGCATCTGGCGCGCGAGTTGGCGGCGCGCGGTCACACGGTGCGCGGACTGGTTCGCCCAACCAGCGATCTGAGATCACTGGCCGGCGTTCCGATCCGGCTCTATCTGGGCGACGTCACCGATCCCAGCACATTGGAGGCGCCCATGCGGGGCGTCGCGTACGTCTATCACCTTGCCGGCGCGCTCTTTGTGACCGACCGCGAGACATTCCAGCGCGTCAATGTGGAGGGCACGCGCCACGTGCTGGATGCCGCCGAGCAATACGCCGGCGCAACGCTGCGGCGCATTCTGATCACCTCCAGTCTGGCAGCCGCCGGCCCCAGCCCGGGGCCGGAACCCATCGACGAGACCCATCCGCCACAACCGATCTCCTGGTACGGTGAATCGAAGCGCGACATGGAGTCGCTTGCGCTCGCCCGCGCCGGCCGCCTGCCCATCACCATCGTCCGGCCCTCGTCTGTGTATGGCGAGCGCGAACGCGACATCAGCCGGGCGTTTCCCGCCGTGGCGGCGGGCCTGCAACCACAACTGGGCAGCGCATCCAATCGCGCCGTGATGGTCTACGTCGGCGACCTGGCGCAGGGCATCATCGCCGCCGCCGAGAGCGACCGAACCGCCGGCAAGATCTACTTTCTCAACCACCCGCGCGTCGTCAGCCCGTCGGAGACGGTGAGCGCCATGGCGCAGGCGCTGGATAAGCCGGCCGGCTTGCGCCTGCCGGCTCCGCCGATGCTGTTGCGGATCGCCGCGCCATTTGCCGAGTTCGCCCACCACTTCACGCGCGAACGGCCCGCCATGACCCGCGACAAAGCCCGCGAACTGTCGCAGCCGTTCTGGGTGGCCGATCCGTCGGCGGCCAGAAGAGACTTTGGCTGGGAAGCCCGCGTCGACCTGCCGGACGGCTTGCGTCGCGCCGCGCAGCATTGGAAAGCCGAGCAGCGCGCCCTGCGCGAGATGCCGCTGGAGCCGGCCGGCCTGCGCTGGGCGAAATACCTTACCGTCTCCACGGCGCTGGGCGCGCTGATCGAGATTCTCGCCGCCACCGGCGGGTGGTACTTCTTCGAGCCGGGCTGGTTCGTGCTGGTCATCGTGTTCGGCGCGTTCGGCTTTGCGCTCGGCTCGCTGGCCATGCTGTTGCGCAAGCAGAGCAATCTGGTCCAGTTCGCCATCGGCACCGTGCTGGCCGGCGCGGCAGAACTGGCGAACGTGCTGTTGCCCTCGCCAACGATCCGGTGGATATTCGCGCCGGGGTGGCCGTTCGGCATCACCGACGCGGTGGCGCGGGCGTTGGTGCTGGCGCTGGCCGGCGGGTTCTTCATTCTGATCGTCAACGCCATCCTGCGCGCGTTGTACAAGCGACGCTTGCGATTCGGGTGACGACTGGTCAGACGCGCGCCTTGTGTGGAATGGGAAATCGAGGGTTGAGGTGAAATGGAAATCAGAGCATTTACGGCCCAGCTCGCGCGCAGCCTGCGCGAGAACGTCTTCACGGACAGCGTGTCCGACGCAGAGCTGGAGACGCCCCGGCTGTCCACGGCGTTCAAGGTGGTCTATCACTCCCTGCGCGCCTTCAAGCTGGAGCGCACAGCCGGCATCTTCGGGTCGGCTTTCTTTCTGCTCATGGTGTGGGGCTTCCACGGCAAGCTGGAACTGCTGAGATTGGTCGTGCCCGGCTGGCGCGGGCCGGGCGTCGACATCGGCGCGCGCCCCCAGTTGATCCCCGGCATTCCCTGGGATCACGAGATGATCTCGTTCTTCGGCGGCGCGTTTCTGGTGGTGGTGGTCCCGATGCTGCTCATCAGGTTCGTCTTCAAGCAGCGCCTGAGCGACTACGGGCTTGGCCTGCCGCCGCGCCGGCTGTGGAAACTTTCAGCCCAGACCTTCATCATCCTGATGGCGTTGTGCCTGCCGGCGTTCCTGATCGCCACCGGCAACGCCGACATGCGCGCCACCTACCCGTTATATCGGCCGTTCAAAGATGCCGGCGAGTTCATCCTGTATGAACTGACTTACCTGCCCTTCTTCATCGCCATCGAGTTCATCTTTCGCGGCTATCTGTTGTTCGGGCTGGCCGGCGTGCGCGACGAGGAAGTGCGGAGGCGCGGGACCAATCTGGGTGTGCCGGGGCAATTCTTCTTCGGCAAATACGCCCTGCTGATCCAGATGCTGTCGTACACCGCCTGGCACCTGGGCAAGCCCTTGCCGGAGCTATGGGGCACGCTGGCGTGGGGACTGGCGGCAGGCGTGATGGCCTACACGATCAGGTCGATCTGGCCGGTGGTGGCGGCGCACTGGCTGCTGAATGTGGTGTTCGACGCCCTCGTGGGATTTGGCCCGTGAAGGGGGTATTTCCCTTTGGGGCATTGGCCCTGGGCATGGCAGGGGCGAGTCAGTGACTCGCCCCTGCGTGCCCCTGCTATGAAGCCGCCTCGTGAAGCGAGCCATCATTCGACTACGACGAGTTCTTCGAGCGTGACGCGCTCGTCGCCGGCCCACACCGATGCGCGAAGCTGGTAGTAACCCGGCGCATCCGGCGCGATCAGCCGGCCTTCGTAGCGGCCGGGGCGCACTTCAGTCAAAGTGGCCTTTGGCAGCGCGGTTGGGATCGGGCCGGGCGCGCTACCCGGCAGGGGCTGGCGCCAGCGCATCTCCACCCGCACGGTTGCGCCGCTGATCGGGTCTGGTTGTTCGGCGTTGCGTTCGACGGTGGCCCACACCCCGAATGGTTCTGCGGTGGTGACCACTTCCTGCGCCGGCTCGAACACCACAGCCAGCCGGTCGGTGCTCAGCGCGGCTTTGGGCGCGCCCATGTCATAGCGGTCGATCAACTCCCAACGCAGAAATTCGAGCACCGGCGGCACGACGTAGATGTCGCCGTGCGCGGCAGCAAACGGGAAGCGGCCCTGCGCATTCGGGTTGACCGCGCTGTACTCGGGGATGGTGCCGTCGCCGGCGTCGGTCGTCAGCCAGTCGATGTCGGACCACAGCGCGCCGGCGTGTGCCCGCACAATGCCCCCGGTGGTTGTCGGTCGCCGGCGTCCGAAGAAGCACAGCGTGTCGACGCTCAGCGTGTTGCCCAGTTCCTGATTGAAGCGCAGCCCGTCTTCGAGCAGCGCGTGATGCCTGGGGTCGGTCAACCAGCGCCGGTCGGCAAATGGATTCACGGGCTGGTCGCCCGCGTCGCGCAGGAACTTGCCCTGGGCCGGGATGAGATGGTAAGCCGATGGGAACGTGCGGATCAGATCGCGCGTGCGTTGGCGGATGCTGAGCGGATTCAGACCCCGGCGAAACAGCGTATCGATGCCGCCAAACAACATACGCATGATCTTGGGCGTGCCGTCCCACGGCGACCCCATCAGGATCAAGCGGCCCACATGGTCCTTGCCGCCCAGCTTCTCGATGTACCAACGCGCCACCAGCCCGCCGTTGCTGTGGGCAATGATCCACGCCTGGGCGCCGGGGTGATAGGCGCGCCAACGCTCGATGGCTTCAGCCAGCTGCCGGGCCGAGATGCGATTGTCCTGCCGCCAGTCGTAGGGGAAGGCATATACGTTGCGCTCGCGCTCGGCATGGCGGGCGGGGTCGGCGCGATAACCCATCTGCTCGAGCGCGACGAACAGCCGGCCATACTGCTCCTGTTTGGCCCACGGCAAGACCACCACCACATCGTTGAGAATGCCAGTCGCCTCGATGGCATCGTTGGGCCAGGTCATGGATTGGATCAGGCCGGCGATCCAGTCATCCCAACGCAGCGGGTTGATGGGGGCGGAACTGAAATCGACCCACACGGTCTGGCCGGTGTTGCGGTCGCGCAATGTGCTGCCCATGTAGCCGGGCACGATCACCAGAAAGTGGGGCGGAACGCCTTTGGACTCTCCCGACATCACTGCACCTCCATCCGAGCCTGCGATACCCTGCCGTTGCGCGGGCAGTGTATCACGCCGGGCCGGCCAGTCCATGCGCGCGGACGGTCACAGACCGCTTAGTCATACAGCCCCACACCTGCCACCTCGCGCTGGCCGGTGTAGCCTCGGGCCGGTGGCAGCACACCCCACGCCCAGCGCGTCTTGCCAAACGGCAGATCGCGCAACTCCGCCAAGTCCGCCTGACGCGATGCCCATCCCACCGCGACGCCTTGCTTCGGAAATGGTTCATCGGCTGGCTGGTGCACGCGCCGCAAGCAGCACATCGCTCAACCTGTGGCCGGCGGTGGCCATCCGTGTTCAACGGGAGGTCCTATCAACTCACAAACCTGACCTACAATTCGACTCGACCATTCACGCGCAGCACGCACATCGTTTTCGGTGCGGGGAATCTCCCTTGTTGCCGCCGGGGAATATGGGGTGTTAGTGACACTTGATCTGTATTGGCTCCATTTGCGCCTCCAAACAGTACCTGCACGCTACAGATTATCGAGTAGCCGGCCCGTTGCAGCGCCCCACGCCGTTCGTCGGCCTCTTGTTAAGATTTGCGCGCCACACCGAACAGATACGCCCCGACCTGTGGCAACGGCTCATTGTAGATCGGGCGCAAGGCTGCATCCAGCGCCCGCAAAACCGGGTTGCGGCGCGAGGCAAACAGCACCCACCGGCCCAACAGCTTTTTGCTGATCAGGTTGGGCAGGCCCAGGTAATGCCCCAGCTCCAGCGTTTGCAGCGCGCGTGGCGAGAAGTAGTGCCAGATCGCCTCGACCTGAAAGCCGGCCCGTTCCAGCCGCGCCCGCCACACCGCCGGGCTGTCGCAATGATGATGGCGCGAGATGCGATTGAACCAGCGCCGGTATACGTCGCCCAGCGCCTTCGCACCCAGCAACCAGGTCGTGAAATACTCGGAGGGCGAACAAAACAACAAATGGCCGCCCGGCCGCAACACGCGAAACGCCTCGGCCAGCACCGGCTCCAGATCGGGGATATGCTCCAGCACCGAGTTGCTGACCACCGTTTGAAAGGTGGCGTCGGCAAAAGGCAGCGCAGCGCCGGCGGCCAGCGCCAGTAGCCGATGCGCCCCGCGCCGGCGCGCCTCAAGCGTTGGCCCCCACCACGGGTCGATGCCGGCTGTCAGCGGACGCGCGAAAGTCTGCCGGGCAAAACTGCCATCCCCCGAACCCAGGTCCAGCACCGGCTCGACCACCGGCAACCGCTCATAGAAGCGCGCTTCGACCGCGCGCAGCAGCGCGCGAAAATAAGGCAGCTCGATCAGGTGATTCCACAGATAATCCGGCGCAGGCTGGTGAGCGCACTGGCTTGCAAACGGAGACCGATAGGAAGGCAAGTATGACGGCGATGGATCAGGTG
>DAOUDB010000151.1:0-7853 GCA_034431495.1 Thermoflexales bacterium | reverse complement strand
GACACCTGACACCTGACACCGGGCACCCGACCCAGTTAGAAGTCGTACTCGATCCACCAGTGCGCTTCTTCGCCCGGCGCTACGTTCTGCTCGAAATACGGCTCGAACGAGAAGGTGTTCTTGTTGCCCCAGATCGGCAGCCAGGCCAACCGATAACTGCACATCGCGCTGACCAATCCCAGTTTGGGGTGCTTCTGCAAAATAGTCAGTCTGTCGGCTGCTTCATGTTCCAGCGCGAGGAAGTGGCCGCGCCGATCCCACGGTAGATTCTTCTGGCCGATGAAGCCATTTGGCAGCAATTCATAGCCTGGACTGTCCGGCACGCGGATGCCGATGTCGAACTTGCAGCATTCACCGGTAGCGTAGAGCGGGAAGAAGGGGTGGGGGAACCAGCGCAAAGGAATGATGCCCGTGCCGGTGTTCTTGAGCCAGCTCTCGCTTTTTAAGGTTCGGTGGCGCAGGGTCAGTTCGCGTGTCAGGCGCAGCGACCAGTCGTGATAGGTCTGCGTCGTCTCGAACCGCAACGAGTCTGGCGTTTCGGTGACTGACCACGCGCAAAGCTCGCGGATCGTGTTGCCGGCGGTGTCGATGATGCCGATGCCGATGGCGAGCTGAATGGGATTGTTCGGGTCTGCCGGGTCGCCCAGCCGATTGGTGAATGCGTCGGGGATGCCTTGCCCGTCGAACCAGTTGAAGTCGTGCGGATAGGTGGGGCCGGAGAGCAGGTCGCCGGCGCGCTGATCGGCAATCTGGTAGATGTAGCCGCCCGTGCAATAGCGCGTGCCGAAACGCGCCTGGTCGGCTACCGGGTCCAGCACAGTCACGGTCAGGTGGGCATTGTTCAGGGTTAGCATGGTAGTTTTCTCTAGATTTCTTCCAGCTCCGCCACGCGCAGGCAGCCGGGCAGAGCGATATGCGCGCGTAGTATGGCTCAATTCGGCGGAGATACACTGCGCACCCTCGCATCTATAGTGGCATGCCACTGACTGCGCGTGTGAAGGCGGCGCCAGTCCGGCGAAGGATCGGGCTGATTGTCAGGCTGATGGGTTGGATTGATGAGTCAGGTTGTCACTGTGGCTGCGATGGGGAAGTGATCCGACGCGTATTTGTACTTGTCCCACAGAAAGCGCCCATCTGCCGACCGGCTGACTGCCTGCGCGCCGGTGACCCACAGGTTGCCCAGGCCGGCGGTGTAGAGAATGTGGTCGATCCACTCGCGCTGCGTCACGTTGTTGAAGATGGGATCCCGGAACGAGGCTGTTACGATCTTCTCGAAATTGAGCGCCTCGCGGTCCTTCGGCGCCAGCGCGTCGTAGAGCGCGTTGCGCAGGCACAACTCTGGCTTCCAGATGGTTCCCATCAACCGCTCGACTGCGCTGCCATACAGCCGCTTTTCGCTCGCGTCCAGCCCCGGCCCATCGTTGATGTCGCCGCAGACGATGAGCGGGATGCCGCGTGTTGCTTCGCCGGTGAGATAGGGATCGAGAAATCTCAGTCGCAACTGCGTCGCCTGGGCCAGCAGCTTGCGCCGGTTGCCGTCGGCGACCTGCCACCACTTGCTCCACTCGTATGCGCTGAAGATGCCCTTGCTCTTGAGATGCAGACCCAGCACGCGGAAGACCTTGCCATCTTTCGGGTTGATCTCGGCATACAACGGGCGGCGCTCGAACTTGTATTCTTCCATCACTTCATCGTCGTCTGTGTCGGCATGGAAGGGGCCGAACTCATCCATGTTGTTTGTGTCGAATTGCTTGAAGGGCGGATCATTGAACTTGCCTTCATCCACACGGACGGCGATGCCAACATTTTGGGATTGGCCTTTCGAGTGTTGCACGCCGGCTTTCCAAATGCCCGGCATATCCTGGTCGAAGAACAATTGCAGCTCGCCGGCGCGATTCGGCCCTTCTACGACCACCACGATGTCCGGCTGTAACTCTTTGAGCACACCGGCCAGGTCATCGCGGCGCTTACGGACAGTAGCGGATCGGTGATGGGCCGGCTCCGCGTTGTCGGGCTTGAACGCCGGTGGCTGGTCGTTCGGCCCAAACAGATCGTTCATCCATTCCATGTTCCACAGAACCATACGCAGAGATGCCATTCACCACTCCCTGTCACAAAGACAACGCCGACGATATCCGCCGGCCTGCGATTCCCCCGGCCTCGTGGCGCCTTCAAGGCAACAGCGCCTGGCGCAGCGGTTCGCGCCATTGCTGCGCTGCATAGTCGTACACGCCGAAGCCGGCCCGAAACTCCCAGTAGGCCCAGCTCATGCCGCGTTGTTCGGCTTGCCGGGCGACAAACGCAGTCCACAGCGCGCGTGAGTCCATGTCCGCCTTGCTATACGCCCCGAACTCACCCAGATAGACCGGCCGATTATTGTCCCTGGCCCATTTCGCGGCCCAGTCCAGATCGAACATCACGTTTTGTCGTTCTGACGTGTTGGCGGTCCACTTTCGACCCAGCCATTTGTCCGTGCCGGCCACCCACTCTGCGCCCTGGTGGGTGAACTCGAACGGCAGGTAGTAGTGGAATGTGACGATCAGCCGCTGGTCATCCTCCGGCAGTTGTAGATCTTGCAGCCGGCGATGACTCGACCAATCTACCGGCGTGACAATCAGCCAGCGCGCCGGGTTCGTCTCGCGGATGACGCCGATGGCCTTTGCCTGCATTGTGTTCCATGTCGCTGCGCTGATGTCGTGCGGTTCGTTGGCGACCTCGAAGTACAGTGTGTCGGGATAGCCGGCGTAGCGCGTGGCGATCTGCTGCCAGATGGCGAGGAAGCGCGCTTCCTGCCCCTGCGGGTCCTTGAACAGCTCGTCGTAGTGGTGAATGTTGAGCACCACGTTCAGCCCGCGCGACAATGCCTGATCGATCGCCCAGTCGACGCGCTCGAAGAACGCCGGGTCGATGGTATAGGGCGCCTCAGTTGCGGCGTGGGCAGACCAGCGGGTGGGCAGGCGGATGGAATCGAAGCCGGCCTCGGCGATTAGCCGGAAGTCGTTCTCTTCGAGTGTCACGCCCCATTCACCTTCGCGGGGCGCTTCCAGCGCGTTGCCAAGGTTGACGCCCCGGCCCAGGCGCGCATTGGCGGCAAACACATCGGTGGCGGGTGCCGGGGTAAGTTGACGTGACGAAGGGGTTGGATTGGTCATGGCAGTTGGGGGTGGCGCCGGCGGCACGATCTGACAGGCAGTCAGACTCAGGGCCACCAGTGTCGCAGCAAATGTAATCAGGGGCGCTCGTGTCATTCGGCCTCCACTTTGCTCACACTATACCCCTGCCCGGCAAACGAAATGGGCCGGGCAAACGATGCGTCGCCGGCCCGGCCTGCAATCTTCGTCGCGCGTCTCTCAGCGTTGGATGGTGTGTTGCCCGGCCTCGAACCGTTGCGCCGGCTTGCTTTCCAGTTCCAGCACAAACGGTACCGGCGAGGTCACTGCAACCTCCGTGCCCGTCACACTCACCTCAATCAAGCCGTGTGGCGTGGGCACTTGGCCTTTGGCCCACGCCAGCGACCCCAGTCGCGGCGCGATGCGCGCGGTGGTGTATCCCGGCTCGGCCGGTGTCACGCCCAGCGTGTAGAAGATCAGGTCTTTGGTTGGTGTGCTGCTCCAGCCGTGCACGTGTGTGCCCCAGCCCCAGCACTCGCCGATCGTGTCGTAGCCATCGGTGAGGAACTGGCTCCAACGCCGGCACAGATCGGGCAGCTTGTGGGCGAGGCCGGCCTGCGCCACCGCGTCATGCACCACATAGCTGATGAACGGCTGACCGATCACGATCTCATGTTCGGTGTCCCAGTCGGCCTCGTAGATGCCCATGAACTGCTTTTGCATCTTCTCCAGTGAATATTCGCCTTCGCCGCCGCCCGTCCACGAACGCACTACCAGGCGGCCCGGATCGGTCACAGTTTCCATGATGCGCGCCCATCGTTCGCGCGGCGCCAGCTCCGACACCACTGCCAGCGCGCCGGCCACCTGGCTCATCGCCTTCTGCTGAACCCCATCCTTGATGTGATCGACGTAGCTGCCACGCGTTTCATCCCAGAACATCTCGAAGCCGGCTTTCGCTTTGGCATACACGCCCTCGGCCCATTCCCGGCTGGCGTTCTCGCCCAGCCATGCGGCCATCTCCGCGAACTCCTTCAGCCCGCGCGCCCAGATGGCTGTCAGGATGGCGCTGGTGTCTTCGACAAACAAAGCGCCCCAGTCCACCAGATTCCACTCGACCACATCTTTCAACACGCCGGCCTCAGTCTGATAGGGCAAATACCAGCGCAGCACGCGCTCGACCACCGGCATGTATGACTTCACCTGCGCGCGATCACCAGTGAAGCGATACAAGTTGTAAACGCCGTGCACCCAGTGCAGACTCCAGTCGGGGATGGTGATCCCGCCGCTGGCTTCGATCTCGCCGGCCACGCTCATCGGCAAGATGCCGTCATAGCGTGGCGAGTTGCCCAGGTTGAGATAGTGCCAGGCCAGCCGCCAGTCCTGATTGGTGGCCAGATGCACCATCTGATGCACCACACTGTCGCCGACCCAGGCGCGCTGCTCGCGGGTGGGGCAGTCCAGGAAGGCGTCATGTGAGTTGAGTTGCACTGTGCGAATGCCGGCCTGGTAGAGCGCGTTCAGCTCGGCGTCGGAACACTCAAACGTCGCGCCCGGTGTCCAGGGGTACACCATCTCCTGCACAGCCAGATGGTGGATCGTCACCGGGCCGGTTGTGCCGTGAATCAGCACGTAGATGCGACGCAGGCCGTTGGGATCGAACGTCTCGAAGTCGTCGTCGTGGCCGCGCGCGATGTAGCGACTGCCGTTATGCGGCGCGGCAAACCCGAACTCTTTGCCAGTGATGGGGTCTTCGACATAGCACAGGTCGAAGGTCGTGCCGGCCGGCGCAGCAACGCGCATCTGCATTTTGCCGGCCACGACGCGGCCCATGTCGATCACCAGCCGTATGGCATGGCCGGCTTCGACGTTTACCGTGATCGGCAGGTGATCGGTTGCGCCGGCCGGGCTGGCGGGCAGGGCCATGCTGGCCAGCACGCGCGCGGCCGGCCGGGGCGCTGCGCCCTCCACCTCGCCCTGCACCGTCTCGATCTGAATGCGGGCCGGCGTCATCACTTCGCCGCCCAGTTGCGCGATGGAGCGCGGGTACAGGGGGCCATAAGGATCGGTGGGTGGCTGCGAGCGAGCGAACCCACCGATATGAATGGCGCGCAACACTTGCGCCGTTCCCCATGCGCTGTCATCGAATGACGGCTGCTGCCAGCCCACCGGCAACTTGCGGGCATCCAGTTGTTCCACCGGCACGCCGCCGCTGACTGGGTCCGCAGCAGCAGGGTCTTCTGCGCTCCAGGCGTCGCACCGTGTCGCTTTCCACGTGTCATCGCTGACCAGCCAGCCGGCCTCGCCGAGATTGGCCTCGAACACCAGCGCGCCTGATTTGCCCAAACCTGTGTTGGGCACCGGCGGGATGTAGAACGAGTTGGGCCGGCCGTAATTCTTGACATACACAGCAATGGTGTTCTGGCCCGCGTGGAGCGCCGGCGCCAGGTCAAGCAGGTCGTATTGCATGCGGCGCGGCTGGCTGCGCACCGGCCCGCGTGACATTTCGCGCCCGTTGACGTAGAGCGCATAGCGCGAGTCGGCGGTGATGCGCGCCGGAACGCGTGCCGGCGCCGTGTTCAAGGTGAACGTCTTGCGGAAAAGCCCATGCGATTCGTCGCGGGGTTTTGCCGCCTGTCCAAAGCCGAAGGTCATCTCGATCTGTTCTTCAGGGACCCAGATCCAGTGACCGTTCCAACGGATATCCGGAAAATCGCGCGGGGTAACAGGATTCGTCATGGTTCTCCTTTTAAGTGAAACCGGCGCTTGCGCCGGGAATGCGACTGAGTGCTGATTGCGCGCGCGTTGCCGGCCAGACGACGCCGGCTCAGCCGCTTGCCTGTCGGGATGGCTGCTTCTGCGTTCAGCCGGTCAATGAAGCCAACGATCATCTGCTCAAACAGCGCAAGGTGCTCGCGCAAGGGGATGGCCCGATCGCTCCAGGTGAGTTCGCCACGCAGAGCCAGTTTTTCCAGAAACCACACAACAGTGTTCAGGACCAGGCTGAATCGCTGGTCAAGGGGTGCTGCGCGCGATAGACCGCTTTGCGTCATGCCCTGGCTGGCCAGCGTTGCGATTTGATGCTTGGCCCATTGCGTCAGGGCGGTGTCTGGTGGATGATCGAGATACAGGGTGTCGAACAGCGCCATGTAGCGATAGGCGTCGCGCAATGTCTCGAAGTTGCGGATCATCGACTGCGCCAGCCGCCTGACGTTTTCCGCCGGCGAGCAATCTGGCGTTGCCGGCTCGACATGCGCGGCAATGCGGTTCATCATGCGGATGTGAATTGCAAGCGCAATTTCATCGCGATCTGGGAAGTAGCGATAGAGGGTGACTTTGGTGATGCCGGCTGCTGCGGCGATGTCCACCATGCGGGTGTTGTCGATGCCGCGCTTCAGAAACAATTGCTCGGCTGCATCCAGGATGCTGGCGCGTTGCGCCTCCACCTGATGTTTGCCGTTCAACCGATTGGCTGCGGATCTGGACAAGGCTCGGCTCATAGTCATGCGTCTCGGCAATTTGCCAGCGGGGTGTCCATGTGTCTGTTGGGTTCATTCATGTTACCACAAGTTACATGGACGATGGGTGGAAGCGCGCCGGAGCAATTTGCAGCCTCACTTATCAGTCCAGATGCCGGCACGCGCAGTTGGAAACCAGGCCCAACAGAAAGCGAAGCCGGCGCAAGGCCGGCCTGCTTTCTGGCGCGCATGGGCAACGGCGGCGTTGCGCTTACAGGAGCGCTTGCAGCGCCCGATAGCCGATCACGTGGATCCCGATTTCCTTCAGGTAACGCGGGATTTCGGGGCGCAGGAACGTCTCGAGGTTGGCGACCCGGCTGGGCCAGCTCGGCGCAATCGCGCGCAGTTCGGGTGTGTCGTCGGCGGGATGCAGGATGAACACAGTGATGCCGGCCGGCAGGGCGTCGAACGCGCGTTTGGCGTAGTCGAGCTGGTCGTGCGGATTGCTCAGCGGCATGCCGGTAATATGGTCGATTAGCGGCACGCCGGCTGACTCCAGTTCGGCAAACAGGCGCGCTGTGCGATCGGCATCTTCGGCGCTCATGCCGCGTTGCTGCAATTGCAGCCTGTCCATGCGTGGGAGCATCGGCACGAGACGATGTTCCAGTGCCAGGTCTATGTAGCCGCGAAGCAGGGCTGTGTGCAGCACGGCGCCCATGTGGGTGTCGATGTGGGTGAGAGAGACGCCGGCAGCCTGTGCGCGCGCGACCTGCGCTGCCAGTTCGCGCTGTGCGGCCTCTGGCGCAGCGTGGCGTTGGGCGTCCTGGGTTGCGCGATAGAAGTAGCCTTCGTCGTCCATCAGCCCAGAGGCCGGATCGCGGGTGGAGAGGGGACCCCAGCGGTAGTGATCCCACTCGCAAGTGAGGGTGGTGTGCACACCCATGTCCACGTCAGGATGGGCGCGACAGAAAGCAGCGGCGGCGGGGAACCATGCGCAGGGGGGCATCAGAGCGGCTGAGGAGATGCTGCCGGCCTCGATAAGTTTCGCATAGGCAGTAATCGAGGCCTGGCACATGCCGATGTCGTCCGCATGAACGATCACCGCGCGATCACCGTCACTTAGCCCAAGCCGGCGCAATGCCGGGTTTGTTTCACTCATCATACGCAACACGCAATACGCGCTACTTCGGCTCAAACCGCGCGATGTCGAATGACTGCCGCACGACCTCGCGCAGTTCAGCAAGCGAGCCAATCTCACCCGTGCCCATAGCCTGAGTCAGCACATTGC
>DAOUDB010000150.1:0-14164 GCA_034431495.1 Thermoflexales bacterium | reverse complement strand
CAGGGCTGCCACGTCTGGCTCTGGTCCTGGATCACTGCTTTCAACTGCGCCGGCTGCCGGTGATGGGGATGGCGGTGCGATGGTGGGGGTGAACACCGGCGCGGATGTTGGTGTGGGTGTTCGAGTGCGTGGCGGTCGCGGAGTTCGACCGGGTGTGGCTGATGGCGGCAACGGCGTGTGTGTTGGGGTTAGCACTGGCGGGTCGGTGGGTGGAACCGGCGTATTGATCGGTGGCGCCGGCGTGTGGGTTGGTGGCGCCGGCGTGTTGGTTGGCGGCGCCGGCGTGTTGGTTGGTGGAACCGGCGTGTCGGTTGGCGGCGCCGGCGTGTCGGTTGGCTCAGGGGTGGGCGGGATGAAAGTGATGATGCTCTCTGTTACCTGCGCCGCCACTCGAAAGCCGGCGTGCTCTACCGAAAACATTTGCGCGGCCAGGCTCAGACCGCACATGGCGAGTGGCAATAGCCACAATGCTGTGGTGAACCGATGAGTGGCTTTCATGGCTGCTGGTGCGCTATGCGCTACCCCGTAGCCAAGTATAAGTCATGCTGTTACGAATGCCGTTGGATCATCGAGGACTCTCACCAGGTCTTGAAGACCGGGGGTCGGGTTGAAGACAGCCAGTTGGATGACATCCCGGACATCCAAGCCTTGACCGGCTTTCTCGCCCCGCTGGCCGTGCGCCTGTTGCAGCTACGCCACATTGCACGCGCGGCCCCCGACAGGCCGGCGACGGGAGTCGTCGATCCTCTCTGGCTGAAGCTGTTGTGCAAGCGTTTCAACCTGCCTGACACCATCACCATTCTGGAATTCTGGCTGCGCACGGCGCAGTTGGGAGCTATCTGGCTAATCTCAGGAAGCACCCGCCGGGCTGGCGCAGTCTGTGGGCCGGCTTCCTTAAGCTGACCGACTGGGCTCGGGGTGTACGCCTGCTTTCATCTGGGCCACAGGTGCTTTGAAGTTGTGTGCAACGATCAGTGCATTCACGGCCATGACGGGCAAGGGGCTGTGTGGGAACACGTTATTCCCACAAACCTGCGCTGCACTGGAACCAATAGCAACCGCGCGCCCTGTGGCGCGCGGTTGATCGGTTCTTCAGAGGGCAGGGTGGAACTGTCGTCAGCCACCCATGGCGGCGATGTCCCGCTTGACCGGCTCGGCTTCGCGATTGAGTTCAGCGGTCACATCCGTCCACACCGTCGTCACGTCTTCCTTGGTGATGACGATGCGCTCCAGACCCTTGCCGATGATCTGGTCGCCGCCGGGGATGAACACGCGCGCGGCGTCTCACGGTTTGTCTTCACGGCCCCGGTGAGCAGCCATAGCACCGGCAGACCGATGATGACAACAATGCTGGCCATGGCTGCGTAGCCCAGCGCGCGGTGAACAAGATGTTCGGCCCGCGCCGATCTTACTGATGCAGTTGCCGCGCTTGCGCCGGCTGCAAGTCGCGTGTTGGCATGTGTGGTGGCGGGAGCGCTGTCCATGTGCTGTTCCTTGTGCAGTCTTGTCGGCCTAGGCGTAGGTCACCCGGCGCTCGAGATAGCGCAGTTGCAGCAGGGTCACCATGAACATCAGCCCGAATAGCGCCAGCGCGATCACAGCTGCTCGGCCCACTGACAGGTTGATGAACGCCATCTCGTAGAGGTGATAAATCAGCGTATTGATCGCGTTGGCCGGGCCGCCTCTTGTCATGACGTTGATCAGGTCGAACGCCTGGAATGAGCTGAGGATGCTGGTGACGATCAGGAAGAACACCACCGGCGCAAGGCCGGGCAGGGTAATGTGTCTCATGCGCGCCCAAAGGCCGGCCCCATCGACCCGGGCGGCTTCGTACAGGTCGGCGGGAATGGCTTGCAGGCCGGCGATGTAGATCACCGTGGCGTAGCCCAGATTGCGCCAGATGTATACGATGATGACTGCCAACAAGGCCCAGTTGGGATCGCCAAGCCAGTTCGGCGATGTCAATCCCAACCACTTCAGGATGGTGTAGAGCAGCCCGAAACGTGGATCGAAGATGTAGATCCACACAATGGCAATCGCAGCGCCAGAGATAATGAAAGGTGAGAAGAGAATGCTGCGCGCCGCGTTTCGGCCTCGCAATGGCTGATTGAGCAATAGGCCGCCGAACAGGCCCAGCAAGAGCACGCCCCCGACTGATGCGACGGTGAAGACGAGCGTGTTCAGCAGGATACGGCCTGTTTGCGAGCTGTTGAACACTGTCTGGAAATTGGTCAGCCCAACCCAGGTGCCGGTCGAGCGGATCAGGTCATACTCCTGAAACGACAACAGTACGTTGTTGAGCATCGGCGCGTAGGTGAAGATGACGAACAAGCCGAGATTCGGGCCGGCCAGGATGATGAACGTCAGCCATTCGCGCCAGTCGCGCCGCATGCGCCCTATGAGATTTGGATTGTTTGGTGGCGACTTCACTCTGAGAAAGGTATCCAGGCTAGCTCAAGACCGTTTTAACCACGCATTAAGTGGATTTAATGTGATGGGGTATATTGTGTGCGTAATACATGACGCATGACCTGTAAGGTCAGGATCCGACCGATGCCCGATCTTATCTGGTATCAATCCATTTCCACAGCGCGATCTCCCGAAGAAGTTGGCGCTGTGGCGCTGCGCCACATTCGTGATGTGGTGTCGTGTCGCTGGGTATGCGTGGCTGTGCTGGATTGCGCTGCTCAGGTGTTCAGGATTGTCGCCTCGTGGTGTGACGAGGGTGTGTCTTGTGCGCCCATCCAGCCGGGTCGTGAGTACCCGGTCGGATGCACAGCCGGCGCTGTGGAGCAGATCAACGCGCTGCCCGGTGCGTCGGAGTTCGTGGCCCGCCTCTGCGAGCATGGCATGACCGAGATGCTTCCACTGACTGCGCGTGGCGAACTGGTCGGCCTGCTGGCGCTGGCGTTGACTTCACCAGAAGACCGTACAGATGATGCGAGTTCGATTCTGCGCGAAGTGGCGAGCTGGCTGGCGCTTGCGCTCGATAATGTCATGCTGTCGCGTGCTGTGCGCAAGCAGCGCGAGCAGATGCAGAAGCTCGCGGCCCGCATGTCCGAAGCCCAGGAGACGGAGCGGCGGCGCCTGGCAATCGAGCTGCACGATCGTGTTGGGCAGAATTTGACTGCGCTGGGGATCAATCTCAACATTGTGCGCAGCCTGCTGCCGCAGGACCAGATGGCGCGCCTGGGGCCCAAGCTGGACATCGCCATGGGGCTGTTGGAGGAAACGATCGAGCGCATCCGCGATCTGAACTCGGATCTGCGTCCGCCGGTGCTGGATGACTATGGCGTGCTGGCTGCCTTGCGATGGTTTTGCCAGCGCTTCACAGAGCGCACGGGTGTCGAAACAGTCGTAGAGGGCCGGGAGCCGAATCCACGTCTCGAGCAGATAGAGGAAATCGGCTTGTTTCGCATCGCGCAGGAAGCGCTGACGAATGCGGCCAAACACGCGCGCGCCAGGTCAGTCGTGGTGCGATGCGAGGAAGACAGTGATGTGGTTCGACTCGTGATCTCGGACGATGGGATCGGATTTGATCCTTCATCCTACCGGTCGAACGAACGGCGCGCCGGCTGGGGACTGATCGGCATGCAGGAGCGCGCCGCGGCCGTGGGCGGCCAACTGCGGATAGAATCCACTTCAGGCGCCGGTACGCGCGTGCTGGTCGAGATCCCAAGGTAGACGCATGACGATTCGTGTTTTGTTGGCAGACGATCACACAGTGGTGCGCGACGGGTTGCGCATCCTGCTCGAAGCTCACGGAGATATCGAAGTTGTTGGCGACGCCTCGGACGGGCGGCAGGCCGTGGCCCTGGCGCAGCAGCTTCTGCCAGATGTGGTGGTGATGGACATCGCCATGCCGGGGTTGAATGGCATCGACGCCGCCCAGGAGATCCGGCGCGCGTGCCCGTCGGTGGAGATTCTGATCCTTTCCATGTACTCCACAAACGAGCACATTTTCCGCGCGCTCAATGCCGGCGCGCGCGGCTTTCTGCTCAAAGAGTCCGCTGGCGCAGAGGTAGCGCAGGCTGTGCGTGCCGTCACTGCCGGCCAGCGCTACTTCAGCGAAAAGATCACGGATGCGGCATCCGTGGATCAGGACGACCCTCTGCGCCATGCCGCCCTGAAAAGCCCGATCGAGCGGCTGAGTCCGCGCGAGCGCCAGATTCTGCAACTGGTCGCCGAAGGCAAGACCAGCGCTGAGATCGCTGAGATGCTCTATCTCTCGGCGAAGAGTATCGAGACTTATCGCAGCCGGTTGATGCAGAAGCTGGGCGTGAGCGATCTGACTGCGCTGGTCAAGTTCGCCATCCAACACGGCTTGACGACGCTTGGATAGGCATGCGCGCTGCGTTTATTCGCCGGGCGCAGTGCCAAACACGAGATCCCACAGCGGCGAACTGACACCATACCGCTTCTCAGGTGTCTTGAAGTGATGCAGCATGTGATATCGCTTCAGGTATTTCATCACCCGGCCGTACATTGGCAGATGGTGTGTAGCGTAATGGATCATGTCGTATACCAGATAGCCCAGCACGAAGCCTGAAAACACCGGCGCGACCCATTGCGGCGCGCCCAGCAGGCCGCCGACAATCAGGTTCAACACGATGTAGACCAGGATTGCGCCGGGGATGCTCACGGCTGGGGGCATCACCAGGCGGGTCTTGCACTGCGGCTGGGCGTGGTGCACCCCGTGGAACAGGAAGAAGAATCGCTTCATTGCTTCGCTACGCGGCTCGTAGTGGAACACGAAGCGGTGAACCAGATACTCCGTCAGCGTCCACACAAACAGGCCGGCCAGAAAACCGGCCGGAATATGCAGCGCGGGCGCCCCTGCCGGCAGCGAGATCAGCGACTGAATCAGGAAGAAAATCGACACGGGCAGCCAGATGGCGACCACGACTGCCGGGTGGATGTGGGTGAAAAATTCCAGAAAGTCTGACTTGAATAGCCGGATCGGTTCCGGGCTGTGATTGATTTCCATATGCTTCACGTTCGGCCTCCTGCGCAACACTCATTATTCACGGCGCTTGCGATGGCGGCCAGTATACTTCGGCGGCACATGCTCATCACCCGCGTTTACACCCGTGCCCGCCGCGCGCTATCTGTTTTCACGCCCGATGCCATACGGCTCAATGCGTCCAGCGTCCTGGCGTCTGTGCCGGTCGGCTATCTGTCTGTCGTGCTGCCGATCTACTTCAGCCGGATCGGGCTGGACTCGCAACTGATCGGCCAACTCTACACCCTGAGCAGCGCGACGAGCGCGATTCTCCTGGTGGTCTTTGGCGTGGTTGCCGACCGCGTGGGCCGCAAGCCATTTGTGCTGGCCGGCACGGCGTTGCCGGTGGTGTCCTACCTGATCTTGTTGTCCACGACGGACCCGCTCTGGCTTTCGATTGCCGCCAGCATTGGCGGCGTGGGGCTGGCCAATGGCCTGAGCGGCGCGTTCGTGTCATCGTCGTTCAACGCTCTGCTGGCGGAGAAGAGCGACGACACACATCGCAACGCGGTGTTCAGTCTGGCCAATGCCGGCTGGACCGGGGCATTGATGGTGGGCGCTCTGTTGGCCGGCGCACCGGAACTGTTGCAGCGCCTGTTCGATATGAGCGTGGTGTGTTCCTACCAGCCCCTCTTCTGGCTGGCAATCGGACTGGCGCTTGCCGGCGCGCTGCTGGTGTTGCCGATCCACGAGGATCACCACCGCGTGGTTGCGGCTGCGCCGGATCAGCGCGTCTCGTTGCGGCAGCTTGACCTGGGCCGGCTGGTCAAACTCTCGTTGTTCATGGCGCTGATCGGCTTGGGATTGGGCTTCAGCATCCAACTGTTGCCGTTGTGGTTCTTTCAGCGGTATGGCGCCAGCGGCGACACGCTTGGCCCGTGGTATGCGCTGGGCAATTTGCTCTCTACGCTGTTCACGCTCTACTCGCCGCGTCTGGCGCGCAGGGTAGGGGCGGTTAACGCGGTCTTTCTGACGCAGGGCGCGTCTGCTGTGGCGCTTGCTGGCATGGTGCTTGCGCCGGCGGCATGGATTGCCGCCGGCCTGATGGTGGCGCGGGCGGTCACGATGAACATGTCGTGGCCGGTGCAGCAGTCGTACATGATGGGCATTGTGCGTCCTGCCGAGCGCGCCACGGTGAGCAGCGTGACGTTCACCGCATGGGGATTGGCCAGTGCGGCCAGCCCGGCAATCAGCGGTCTGTGGCTCGATCAGGGGTTGCTGGCGCTGCCGTTGCTGGCCGGCGGCGCCAGCTATCTGCTGGCGGCGATCTGTCTGCTGTTGTGCTTCCGGGCCGTAAAACCGCCGGAGGAAGCGGCGCCCAAAGCGACGCCCGTCACACCAGTTTGAGCAGGCAATAGCTCTTGCGCCCCTTGCGCAGCACCACAAACTGGCCGTCTATGGCGTCGTTGAGCGAGATTGTGCGCGCGGGATCGGCGACCTGCTGGTTGTTGACGTATATGCCGCCGCCCTCTACGGTTCGGCGCGCGTCGCCTTTCGAGGTGGCGAGCTTCGCTGTGACGAGGATATCGAGCAAAGGAGCGCCGGCGCCTTCGAGTTGCTGCCGGGGCAATGTGGCGGTTGGGACATCCTCGAAAACCTCCTGCACGTCGCTTGCGGTCAGGCCGGCAAGCGCGCCGCCGAACAAGACGCGCGACGCCATTTCAGCGCGGGCCAGCGCCGTCTCGCCGTGTGTCATGCGCGTCAGTTCGCGCGCGAGGCGCTGCTGGGCTTCGCGTTTCTCCGGCTGCGTGGCGACCTGATGGGCCAGCTCGGCTATCTCGGCCTCGGTCAGCCAGGTGAAGAATTTCAGGTAACGCACCACATCGGCGTCGTCGGTGTTGATCCAGAACTGGTAGAAGCGGTAAGGCGAGGTGCGCTTTGGATCCAGCCACACCGAGCCGCCTGCTGTCTTGCCAAACTTGGCGCCGTCGGCTTTGACGATAAGTGGGTACACCAGGCCATAAGCTTTGCCGCCGGTCATGCGGCGAATCAAATCGACACCGGCCGTGATGTTGCCCCACTGGTCGCTGCCGCCGGTTTGCAGCACGCACCCGTGATGTTGAAAAAGATAAACGAAGTCGTAGGACTGGAGCAGCATGTAGCTGAACTCGGTGAATGAAATGCCGCTCTCGCTGGAGAGCCGGCTTTTGACCGAGTCTTTGGACAGCATGTAGTTGACCGTGATGTGCTTGCCGATGTCGCGCAGGAAGCTCATCATGGACATTGGGGCCAGCCAGTCGGCGTTGTTCATCACGCGGGCCGGGTTGCTCTTCACCTCAAAATCCAGGAAGTGCGCCAGTTGTTGTTTGATGGCTTCGACGTTGGCCTCGACCTGGGCCGGGGTGAGCAATTGACGTTCCTGCGACTTGCCGCTAGGGTCGCCAATCATGCCCGTGCCGCCGCCGGCCAGCGCGATAGGCGAATGGCCGAAGCGCTGGAAACGCGCCAGCGCCATCAACGGCACCAGATGCCCCACGTGCAGGCTGTCGCCGGTGGGGTCAAAGCCGTTGTAGAGCGTTACCTGCTCGCGCGATAGAAGATCGGCCACGCCGTCGCTGGCGTCATACAGCAGATCGCGCCACTTGAGTTCATCGAGAATGGTTGACATGGTGATTTTGCGTTTTGGATTTCGGATTTTGGATTGTTGGTCGTGACGGACGCGTGGTGACATGGGCGGGCGCCAGGCCTGAAACTGCAATCCGAAATCGGGCTGGGGCGATTATATACGCCGGCTACGGGCCAGGGCGCATTTCTTTGCCGGCGACCTGAGTCGCCGGGGACATTTTTGTTCTGCTCCTGCTGGGAGATGTATCCTGCGGGCTGTACAATCCAACCCCTATGAGCGACAGCCAGACTGAAGCATCGGCCAGGCAAGTGTTTGGCGCCCGCGCTGCGCACTACACGACCAGCGCCGCGCATGCCGATCCGCGCGCCCTCGCCCGCCTGGTTGCGATGGCCCGCGCGCAAGCCGACTGGGTTGCGCTCGACGTGGCGACCGGCACGGGACATACCGCGTTTGCTCTGGCGCCGCATGTGTCCACAGTAGTGGGCGCAGACCTCACGCCCGAGATGCTGGATGAAGCGCGCAAGCTGCAAGCGCAAAACGGCCTGAACAATGTTGCGTTTCAAATTGCCGACGCGCACCGGCTGCCGTTTGGCGATGGGGCATTCGATCTGGTGGTGTCGCGCCGTGCGCCGCATCACTTTGCCGACATTCACAGGGCGCTGGGTGAGATGCGCCGCGTGGTCAAACCCGGCGGCCGGCTGGTGATCGACGACCGCAGCGTGCCCGAAGATGACTTTGTGGATGCGGTGATGAACGAACTGGATCGCTATCACGATCCATCGCATGTGCGTCAGTACCGTCCCGGCGAGTGGCGACGCCTGCTTGCCGGGGCCGGCTTTCAAGTCGATGAGATGGAGCCTTACACGTTGCATCGCCCCCTGTCCTCGCTGACTCAGGGTGTGGATGAAATGAATGTGGCGCGCATTCATGTGCGGCTGGCGCAACTTAATGCATCCCAACGCGCGTTGTTTCATCTCACTAAGGCTGACGGTGAGACGCGCATCAATCACTGGTATGTGATAGTGTCGGCCACGGCGCAGTGATGTTTGAAACGAGGCAGGTATGTCAGGATCTTCTCAACAACATCGTGAGATTGCGGCCCGGCAGGGGGCCGTGCCTGTGGCGGTGGTGACAGTGAGTGACACGCGCACGCGCGAGAACGACACCGGCGGCGACTTGATCGAGCAACGCATCACCGACGCCGGCCACAAGGTGGTATTCCGCGAGATCGTGAAAGACGAGCCAGAACGCATCGGCGCGCTGCTCGACCGGATCGTGAGTGAGACGGATGCGCGCATTGTGTTGTTCACTGGCGGCACCGGCATTGCCCCGCGCGACACGACCTATGACGCGCTGGCGCGCAAACTTGAAAAGACCCTGCCCGGCTTTGGGGAGCTTTTCCGTATGCTCAGCTACCAGGAAGTCGGCGCCGCGGCCATGCTATCGCGCGCCACAGCCGGCGTTTACCGCGGGCGCGTGGTGGTGTCGATGCCCGGCTCGCCCAATGCGGTGCAGGTAGCCATGGACAGGCTCATCCTGCCGGAGCTGCAGCATCTGGCGTGGGAAGTGGCGCGCTAGATCGCCGTGGATCATATCCGCAGCGTCTTCCACTTGCCGCGCCGGTACAGCAGATACATGACTGCCGAGCGCCCGGCCCAGTCGATGGCGGTGCCGATCCACACGCCGGCCAGTCCGAGTTGCAGGAAGACTGCCAGCAGGTAGACGGCGGTGATGCGGAAGAAGATCACGCCCACCAGCGACACGATCATGGGCGAGCGCGTGTCGCCAGCGCCCCGCAATGCGCCGCCGTAGATCATTTGCAGCGCCATGAAGGGCTGTTCGATGGCCGCGAGCTGAATCGCCAGTGTGGCCAGCGCCAGCACCTCGCCGGTCGCGCCGAACGAGCGGGCGATGTCGCCGCCGAAAATCACGAACAGCACGCCGGCGGCCGACATGGCAAAGACCGAGAGGTACATGCTGCGTTTGGTGGCGAGTTCGGCAATGGGCACGTTGCGCGCGCCAAGCGCCTGGCCGACGATGGTGCCGGCGGCGATGGAGAATCCCCAGGCCGGTAGGAACGACAGCGACTCGATCGTGTTGGCGATCTGATTGGCCGCGACCACGACGGTGCCCAGGCTGGCGACGATGCCGGTGAAGGTAATGAATCCCACGCGCTGGATGATGCTGTCGATGATGCTGGGCAGCGCAATTTTCCAGATGCGCTTCACGTCGTGCCAGTCCCACACCACCATTTCGCGCAGCTTCACCCGCAGCCGGCTCAGGCCGGCCACCATGACATACAGCGCCATCAGCCCGCCGGCAGCCCGCGCAATAGCGGCGCCCCAGCCGGCGCCGGCAATATGCAGCGCAGGAATCGGGCCGAAACCGAAGATGAGCACGGCGGCCAGTGCGATATTGATCACGTTCATGAACAGCGTGATGTACATCGGTGTGCGCGTGTCGCCGGTGGCGCGCATGATGCCGGTCATCACCTGCAGCGGGAACGCCAGGATCGATGTGGACAGGATGATGTGAATGTACAGCGTGCCCTGCCGGATCACATCCTCGTCCGGGATCAACAAGCGCAGAAAAGGCTCGGCCAGCGGAAAAAGTATGACCATGCACACAACGGCGAACACGACGCTGAGTGTGACAGCCTGGCCGCTCATGCGCTTGGCCTGGGCTTCGTTCCCCTCGCCGTAGGCGCGCGCCACCAGCGCCATGGCCCCGATCGACAACGCCATGAACAGGCCGTTGGCAATGAACAGGTAGGAGCCGCTGATGCCAACGGCGGCCAGCGCGGCGGGGTCGTTCAAATGCCCGATCAAAAACGAGTCGGCGATGAAGACAGCCGACACAAGCAGTTTTTCCAGCACCGCCGGCAGGGCCAGCGAGACGATGGCGCGGTTGAGCGACTCGGGTTTCAAATGACCCAACGATGGCAGCGCGATGGAAGCAGGTGAGTTGGCCAAGCGATATCTCTCTTCCTGGAGGATGTAGTTCGATCTATTCTACCTGTGATGGCAATCGTTGACAGCGCCTGCGACTCCTCCTAGAATCCGGCGCACGTGTTGTTCGAGAGACGTTTTGGCTGGAGGCGCGCATGGACTCTCCGATTCTGAGGGTGAACTACAAACCGCAGCTCCCCTCGAAGACCGATTACGGCATCGGCATCATCGGCTGCGGGGGGATTGTGAACTATGGACATCTGCCAGCGTACCGCAAGCATGGGCTGAACGTTGTAGGGTGTTTCGACATCAACAGCGAGTCTGCGGAGAAGACGGCCCGGCAGCATGGCATTCCCAAAGTGTATGACTCGCTGGATGATCTGCTGAGCGACCGCGAGATTGAGATTGTGGACATCGCCGTGCAACCGTGGCACCAGCGCCGGATCGCGGAACAGGCCCTGGCGGCTGGCAAGCATCTCCTGTGCCAGAAGCCGCTGGCCGATGGGATTGTGGACGCGATCGCCATTCTGCGCGCCGCGCAGCAATCCGGCCTCAAGGTGGCAGTCAACCAGCAAATGCGCTGGAGCGCCGGCATTGCGGCCGCCAAAGACCTCATCGACCGCGGCTTCATCGGCCAGCCAACCGACGCGCAGATTCAGGTCTCAGCCAGCACGCCGTGGCACATGTGGCCGTGGCTGGCCGAATCGCCGCGCCTCGAAGTGCAGTACCACAGCATCCACTATCTGGATGCCATGCGCTATCTGTTTGGAGACCCCGAATGGATCACCAGCCGGTTTGCCAAATATCCGCTCCAGAAAGCCCGCGCAGAGACCAAGACGATCACGGTGCTCGATTACGCATGGGGCATGCAGGCGCTGGTGGCCGTGAACCACTATGACGAGAGCGGCGACAACTATGCCACGTTTCGTTTCCTCGGCACCGAGGGTCTCATCAAGGGCACGATCGGCTTGATGTACAACTACCCCGCCGGCCGGCCCGACACGCTCGAAGCCCATTCCAACAACTTCGCGCCGGATGTCTGGTTCGACGTGCGCCTGGAAGGGTTGTGGATCCCCGACGCCTTCATCGGGCCGATGGCCTCGCTCATGGCGGCGATCCAATCCGGCGGCAAAGCCGTGACCGATATCACCGACAACATCAACACAATGCGTCTGGTCGACGCCTGCTATATCTCAGCCACCAAACACCGCACGGTGCACTTTGGCGAATTCGAGGAGATCGACAATCTGTTGGCTGCGAAACCGAACTGACATCTGTGGTCATGGGCCGACCGCTGCACATGTCTGCGCGGCGATATGGTATGGTGTGCAACGCTTCTAAATTGCCCGCCGGGCGGGGAGTGAGTATGCTCAAGATCGACACGCATCAACATTTCTGGAATCTGGCGAAAGTTGAGTACGCGTGGCTGGGACCTGAAGCCGGCCCAATCTATCGCACATTCGAGCCGGCCGAGCTTGCCCCTCAACTCAAGGCAGCCGGCATCGACAAGACGGTGCTGGTGCAATCTGCCAACAACACCGAGGACACCATCTCCATGTTGACCCAAGCCGAGGACTATGACTGGATCGGCGCGGTAGTGGGGTGGGTGCCCTTGCTTGACCCCGATAAGACGGGCCGACTGCTCGAACGCTATAGCCGGCATCCCAAGTTTCGCGGTATGCGTCACCTCATCCACAATGAGGCCGACCCGGACTGGATCGTGCAGGATCGCGTGATCGAGGGGTTGAAAGTGCTGGCCGGCTTCGACATGGTGTTCGAGCTGGTCGCGGTGTACCCAAACCACCTGAAACATGCCCCCACGCTTATGGAGCGCGTGCCCGGCCTGAGGATGGTGATCGATCATCTCGCCAAGCCGCCGATCAAAGAGCGCCAGATGGGCGCATGGGCCGACCAGATGGCTGCTGCGGCGCGCTATCCCAACGTGTTTGCCAAAGTATCCGGCCTCAACACAGCCGCCGATTGGGACACCTGGACTGCCGCTGATCTAAAGCCATACATCGACTTTGCCATCCAGACATTTGGCGCGGATCGCCTGATGTTCGGCAGCGACTGGCCGGTGTGCATTCTGGCCGGCGACTATGCGCGCGTATGGGCAGCTACCAACCAGGCGCTGCAAGGCTACTCGCAGGCCGAAATTGATGCCATCCTGGGTGGCACGGCGCAGCGCGTCTATCGCATCTGACCGACGCCGCTACAGATCGGTTTCGGCGTAGCCTTACTCTTCCGCTGTTGCGGGCGGGGATGCAGTGGATTCCAGCGTGGCGGGGATTTCCGCAGTGGGGATTGGGGTTTGCGTGGGTGGTGGCTCGCCGCCGGTGATTTGCACGATCTCGCGATCGCCGGCGAACTGCACGACATCTCTCGACACCCAGCCGACGCGACTCTGGAACAAGACCTGCCACCACAGGTCATCGGCGCTCTTGCCGATGACTGGCGCAATCTGACCGGGCGCCAGGCGACCGAGGACGCGGAACTGCCGCCCCGGCCCGGCGCGCACATTCACACTTTCCCATGCCTGCACCAGGCCGTCGCGTGTGTGCTGGGTTGGGCCGGGCATGTCGAACGACACCTCGCCGGTCAGGACGATCCAGTTGGCCGGCAGCCATCCTTGCAGTTCTCCGGTGTCGATCTTTACCCACGTGCCATCGTCGTTCATCTCGGCCAGTTCGGCAAACTGGCCTGGCTGAAGTGCGCCGACTACCTCATACTGGCTTCCCGGCCCCGATCGCAAGCGCACGGCCGTGTCACCCGAGGCCGACATCACTTCCACCATCGGTGTTGGCAGGGGCGTGGCGGTAGGTGTCGGTGTCACGGTCGGGGTTGATGTGGGCGTCTCGGTGGCAATTGCCGTTGGCGTCAGCGAAATCGCAGGGGGCGTAGGGAGCGTCGTTGCTGCTTGCACCGGCCCCAGCAAATTGGTGGCCGGCGGCGGCAACGATTCGCAAGCCGTCAACGCGACGAACAGGCTGCATCCAAGCATCTGCCAGCGGGTGGCGCGCGCAGGTGTCATGTCGAGCCAGTATACGCAGTCTGTTACCAGATGACTTCCGTTGCAGGCGGCCCGAAAGGGAAGCCGGCGTAAAAGCCGGCTTCCCTTTGTTCTATGTGTTCGTTTCCGCCTCGACAGGGACTTCTGCCGGGTGAGGACGCTCAGAATCTTCTGTCGGTCCGCACTCCAGGCGTGAGAAGTCGATGCCGGTGTTGTCGGCATTCACATCCACGATGACACAGTCGCCGGCCTTGAACTTGCCCTGCAACAATTGCACGCTGAGCGGCCCTTCGACGTGCTTCTGCAGCGCGCGGCGCAACGGCCGGGCGCCGAAAGCGGGGTCGTAGCCCTGTCGCGCCAGCCACGCGCGCGCGCCTTCGCGCAGTTCGATGCTGAGGCCCTGCTCCTGCAAGCGTTCGCGAATCTCGCGCAGTTGCAGGTCCACAATGCGCTCCACATCTTCCACCGTCAGCGGCGCAAAGATGATGATCTCATCGACGCGATTCAGAAACTCTGGCCTGAACGTGCGCTTCAGCGCCTCTTCGATCTTCTTGTGGTCGGCGGCTGCTTTCAGATCGTCCGGAGCGCCGGACTTGATCAGGCCCAGCGTGCCGCCTTTGCGCGCGTACTCGGTGCCC
>DAOUDB010000149.1:0-6981 GCA_034431495.1 Thermoflexales bacterium | reverse complement strand
TGCCGGTGGGACTGTTGAACGTGGTGGTCACGGCCCTGCTGATTGTGGCCGGCGTTCCCGGCTATAAGTGAATTGATTGAGCCATTGATTCATGGAACCATTGAGTCAGTGGGTGATTGGGTGATTGGGTATGTCGATGATGGATAAATTTGTTGCGGTGGTGACGAAGATACCGGTCGGCTTTGCCACCGTGCTGAAGACGTTTTTTCGCAAGCCGGTCACCATTCAGTACCCTGAGCAGACCAAGCCGATGTCGGCGCGTTTTCGCGGGCGTCATCATCTGAAGCGCTACGACGATGGTCTGGAGAAGTGCATCGGCTGCGCGCTGTGCGCGGCAGCTTGTCCGGCCGACGCCATCTATGTCGAAGCCGCCGAGAACACCAACGAACAGCGCTACTCGCCCGGCGAGCGTTACGCAAAGACGTATGAGATCAACATGCTGCGCTGCATCTTTTGCGGCTATTGCGAAGACGCCTGTCCGACCAACGCCATCGTGCTCGAGCCGATGGAGTTTCCGACCGGCTACACGCGCGAGGGCATGATCTACATCAAGGACATGCTGCTGGAGCCGCCGCCAGCCGGCGCGCCGGCCACACCGCAGCAAACGCCGCCCGGCAAATACGACCGCGCTATTCTGCCGTTCCCGCCCATCACCGATTGAGCCATTGAGTGATTGGGTCATTGGGTCATTCGGTCATCGAGTCATTGAGAGATTAAGCGCATTACTCAATCGACGCAATTCAAAATCCCAAATCCCAAATCCAAAATCGAGATGTCACCGGATTTATTGCTTTTTCTCATCGTTGCGCTGGTCGCCGTCGCAGCGGCGCTGGGCATGTTGTTCAGCCGTAGCGCCCTCTACGCGGCCCTGTTTCTCATCATGAATTTCGGGGCCGTGGCCGTCCTGTACCTGCTGCTGAACGCCCCATTTCTGGCGGTGGTGCAGGTGAGTGTGTATGCCGGCGCAATCATGGTGCTCTTTCTCTTCGTCATCATGCTGCTGGGCGCCGAGCGGCTGGGCCGCGAGCCGGAGGCTCCCACCATGCGCTGGCAGCGTCCCCTGGCGATCGTGCTGGCGGTTGTGCTGATCGTTCAGGCGGTGTATGTGTTTGCCGCGCGCGCCGGCGCTGCGCCGGCGGTCGCCGAAGCTGTTGACGCCGGCCCGCTGAACATCGGCAAAACGTTGATCAACAGTTACCTGCTGCCATTCGAGGTGATCGCCATTGTGTTGCTGGCGGCCATGATCGGCGCCGTTGTGCTGACACGAGACAAGTGAAGCCGGCCTGTTGCCGGCCCTGCAACTGTGGAGAACGTGATGATGGACACTGCAATGCCCTATGTGCTGCTGTCGGCCATTCTGTTCGCGCTGGGCGTGATCGGCGTCCTGGCCCGCCGCAACGCGTTGATGATCTTCATGTCGATTGAGTTGATGCTCAACTCGGCCAATCTGGCGCTGGTTGCTTTTGCGCGTCAGTGGGGTCAGCTCGACGGCCAGATGTTTGTGTTTTTCATCATGACCGTCGCGGCTGCCGAAGTTGCCGTCGGTCTGGCGCTTATCGTGACGATCTTCCGCGCTCGCCGCAGCACCAACGTGGATGACCTGGCGCAATTGAAAGGCTGAAGTCATTGGGTCATTGAGTGATTGAGCTATTGAGCTATTGAGCCAATCACCCGATGACGCAATCACACAATCGCGCAATTACACAATTCCCCGATGGATCAACTTCTATTCATCTCTCCGATTCTGTTTCCGCTGCTGGGCGTGCTGATCAACGCTACGCTGGGCAAACGCATGAGCGAGAAAGCCATCGGTTGGCTGGCATCGCTGCTGGTGGTCGCTTCGTTCGTGGTCTCGCTGATCCTGTTCGCGCAACTGGGCGGCGCCCCGGAAGAAGAACGCCTGACATGGGGCGCGATCAACCTTGGCATCTCCTGGATTCAGGCCGGCGCGCTGAGCGTGCCGTTCGGCTTCCTGATCGATCCCCTCAGCGCGACCATGATGCTGGTGGTCACCGGCGTTGGCGCGCTGATCCATATCTACAGCATCGGCTACATGCGCGGCGACCCGCGCTTTGCGCGCTTCTTCGTCTATCTCAACCTGTTCGTCGCCTCGATGCTGGTGCTGGTGATGGCCGACAGTTTCCTGCTCATGTTCGTCGGTTGGGAGCTGGTGGGCCTGTGCTCTTATCTGTTGATCGGTTTCTGGTTCACCAACATCAAAAACGCCGAAGCCGGCCGCAAGGCGTTTGTGGTCAATCGCATTGGCGATGTGGCTTTCATTCTGGGCATCTTGCTCACGTTCGTCACGTTTGGCGCGCTGACGTTTGCCGACGTGTTCGCCGGCGTTGCGCGTGGGGGCGAGTCTGTTCAGGCGGCTGTGGCAGCCATCACGTTATTGTTGTTTATCGGGGCCACCGGTAAGAGCGCGCAGATTCCGCTGCACGTGTGGTTGCCCGACGCCATGGCCGGCCCGACGCCCGTCTCGGCGCTGATCCATGCTGCGACCATGGTGACGGCCGGCATCTACATGATGGCGCGCACCCATGTCATGTTCGAGGCCGCTCCATCCACCCAGGCGGTAGTGGCCCTGGTGGGCGCGCTGACGGCGCTTGTGGCCGGCTACACTGCCCTGACTCAGTTCGACATCAAGCGCGTGCTGGCCTATTCGACGATCAGCCAGCTTGGCTTCATGGTGGCCGCCGCCGGCCTGGGGGCGTATGTGGCCGGCATGTTCCACCTGGTGACGCACGCTTTCTTCAAGGCGCTGTTGTTCCTGGCTGCCGGCTCGGTCATTCACGCGATGGAGCATCACGGGCATCATCATCCTGCTGACCCGCAGGATATGCGCAACATGGGCGGTTTGCGAACGAAGTTGCCGCTCACGTTCGTGGTGTTTCTGATCGGCGGGTTGGCGCTGGCCGGCGTGCCGCCGCTGGCCGGCTTCTTCTCCAAAGACGAGATCGTGCTCGACGCGCTGAAGCATAACTTGCCGGTCTTTGTCTTGCTGACCGTTTCGGCAATCTTCACGGCGTTCTATGTGGGCCGGCAACTGGTGATGGTCTTCTTTGGGCAGCCGCGCAGCGACATGGCACGCCACGCTCACGAGTCGCCGGCTATCATGACCGCGCCGCTGGTTGCGCTGGCGGTGTTGACCGTGCTGGGTGGCGCGCTCAATCTGCCCGGCGTTGGCACACTGGGTTACTGGCTGTCGCCGGCAGTAGGCGAGTTCAAGACGCATCCGCTGGATGTTGGTCTGGCCGGCCTGTTTACGCTGATTGCGCTGGGCGGGTTGGCAGCCGGCTGGCTGGTCTATCGCAATGCCTTCACAACGCCAGACCTGACCGATCCATTGAGCCGGCTGGGGCCGTTGTATGCCCTGTCGAAGAATGCCTGGTATCTCGACGCGCTGTATCAGGCCGTTGTGGTCAAAGGGTTCTACACGCTCAGCAGTTTCCTGGCCTCGGTGCTCGACCTGGGCGGCATCGATGGGATTGTGAACGGCGTGGGCCGGCTGGCGCGCGGCGCGGCTGGGTGGCTGCGCCGCGCGCTATCGGGCTTTGTGCTCGCCTATGGGTAGATGATGCTGATCGGCGTGGTTGCGCTGGTGACGTACTTTTTGATTGCCGGCGCGAATGCGCGATAGCCGGAGGACAAGATGCTATCCATCATCACTTTTCTTCCCTTGATCGGCGCGCTGCTCGTGGCCGTGTTGCCGCGCAATGCCGGCCGCGCCATCCGCGTTGTGGCGGCGCTCGCCTCACTGGCGGCGTTTTTGGTGTCGCTTTTGGCGCTGGCCGGCTTTGATATGGCGCAGGCCGGCTATCAGCTTGTCGAGTCCCACACGTGGATCCCGCAGTACGGGATCGGCTACAAGCTCGGTGTGGATGGCGTCAGCATCTGGCTGCTGATGTTGACCACGCTGCTGTTTCCCATTGTCATTGTCGCCTCGCCGGGCGCGATTCACACGCGCGAGAAGGAATACTACGCGCTGATGCTGCTCATGGAAACGGCCACGCTGGGCGTGTTCCTGGCGCTCGACATGTTCCTGTTCTATGTGTTCTGGGAGTTTGCCCTTGTGCCGATGTATTTCATCATCGGCGTGTGGGGCGGCGAACGGCGCGTGTATGCCTCGGTCAAGTTTTTCATCTACACGATGGCCGGCAGCGCGTTGATGCTGGTCGCCATTCTGTTCATGGGCGTCACCGCCGGCACGTTTGACCTGGAGCGGCTGGCGGCGCAGAACAGCCTGTGGTCGGCCAACACGTTGCTGTTCCTGGCCTTTGCCATCGCGTTTATCATCAAAGTGCCGCTGTTCCCATTCCACTCGTGGCTGCCCGATGCGCACACTGAGGCGCCGACGCCCGGCTCGGTGATTCTGGCGGCGGTGTTGCTGAAGATGGGCGCGTATGGTCTGATCCGCTTCAACCTGTCGTTGTTTCCCGAAGCCAGCCGGCAGCTTGCCCCGCTGATGATTGCGCTGGCCGTGATCGGCATTTTGTACGGCGCGATCGTGGCTTTTGCCCAGAGCGACGCCAAACGGCTGATCGCTTACTCGTCGGTCAGTCACATGGGTTACATCGTGCTGGGCATCTTCAGCCTGAACCAGCTCGGCGTGCAGGGCGCGCTGTTGCAAATGATTAACCACGGCCTGAGCACGGGCGGCTTGTTCATGATGCTTGGCTATCTGTACGAACGGCGGCACACCCGTGAAATGGCGCGCTTTGGCGGGGTGTGGGCGAAGATGCCGCTGTACGGCGCGCTGATGCTCATTCTGGCGCTCAGTTCGGTCGGGCTGCCGGCGTTGAACGGTTTCGTCGGCGAGTTCGTCATTTTGCAGGGTGCGTTCCAGGCGAACCAGCTCTGGGCGGCGTTTGCCGCGTTGGGCATGGTGCTGAGCGCGGTGTACCTGCAGACTTTCTACCAAAAGATCTTCCTGGGCGAGAGCCGCGACCCGGCCAACGACACGCTGAAAGACATCGACTGGCGCGAGGCGCTGGCGGTGGCGCCGCTGATCGTGTTGTGCTTTGTGATCGGCCTGTACTCGCTGCCATTTTTCAGCGCCATGAGCGCCAGCGTGAACAGCCTGCTCAGCGCAGCCGGCATGGTCATGCGTTAACAGAATCTTCATTGGCTATGCCGTGATCCCTGGGCGCAGGATGGCGGCGGAAGAAGCGGATCGATCAACCCCCCGTTTGATCGCTGAAGCTCATCGCGCGCGCTTGCCGGGGTAACAGGCGAGTGTGGTGTCAGCGGCAACGAGCGCATCGCGCGCGCGCCGGAGTGGGTGGGGGCCGGCCACAAGCTGCGCCCCTTAACAGACGATGGGATTCTCGATCGTCGCCAACCTCCTGGTATTCATTCTGCTTCTGTTGGCGCCTTTTCTGGCTTCGGGGGATTGGGCGTGGGACATGGGCTGGCAGCAGTTTGCCGAAACCCTGCGCGAGCGGATCGTGGCGCTGCCGGCCAGCGAACTGGAGCAGGGCTTCTGCCACGGCGACCTGCAGGGTTATCACGCCCACATGGCCGCCGATGGCGCCCTGACCTATTTCGACTTCGACTGCGGGGGGCCTGGCTACCGCGCCTATGACCTGGCCGTCTTCCTGTGGTGCTGCCGGCTGCAGGATGCGGTCTCCGCTCGATGGGACCCGTTTCTGCGCGGCTATCGCGAGACGCACGCCATCCGCGGTCTGGACGTGCGGGCAATCCCGTTGTTCGTCTGCGCGCGTTATCTGTGGCACATGGGCGCGCACACGCAAAATGCGCCGGATTGGGGTATCGATTTTCTCAACGCGGAGTACTTCGACTCCCACCTGAAGCGGTTGCGCGAAGCCGGGGCTGACTTTCTGGCATAGATGCGCCGGCGGAGACGGCAGAGAGCCAGCCAGTGCGAGGCTTGCGGCCTGATGTCTATCGCCAACAGCACGGCATCGTCAGCCAATCCGTGCCGGCGATAAAGGCGCTGCGCGCCGGTATTGTCCGGCTTGACCCCGCGGCCGCTCCGGCTCACGCGGCTTTTGCGGCCTGCCCTGCGCCCGCAATCAACGCCTCGATGAGTCGCCACGGATGCAGTCCGCACTTGTTGGCGCGCCAGACACGCGGCTGTTGCTGTCTCATACCCTGCCTCGGGGCGCAGCGCTGGCAGATACGACGACGATCCCTGTTCGGCCATGCAGAAATTCTCACGCAATACGACTAATAGCAGCAGGGCAATCATGGCGAGTTTATCGCGCTTGCCGGCAGCTCTGTTGACAGCAAGTCGTCATTTGCGGTTATGAGCCGGTGACAGGAGGGTCGCGCGTTTGCAGGAGGAGGCGTGGCACACAGTCGAGCAGGTTCGAAACGTAGAATCGTTCACCTGATTGTCGTGGTCGGCTTGCTGGGGCAGTCTGGTGGAAATTCTCCGGCGAAGGCCGCAGAGATGCCGGCACACACTGCGGATTCGATCCGCGCGACCGCACCACCGCACCCATTGCTGCTGGCCGATTCGTTGCGCGCGCCGGCTCCGGCTTTGGCAGCCGGCATGCCCGCCGACGCAGTCACGCCCCAAGTGGGCGCCTCTGACCCTTTCACCGAATCGCAAATTCTCACCCCGACCGAAACGTTGATCTTTCAGCGATTTATGCCCGTCGTGGGCAGCCAGTGGGATGGACGCCGGACCGTGGCAGCTTCCATCGCGCTGGATCAGGATCGGGCCATCGAGGGACAAATCGTCACGGCGACCCTGCTGTTGCGCGCCGACACGCCGGCTGCGGGCATGGCGCTGACGGTGACTCTGCCAGCCGGCCTGGACTACCTGGCAGGATCGGCGCGCGCGGTGAAGACGTACTACTTTGGGGCGCTGCGGGTGGCGGTGCGCAGGAGTAGTCAGTCGTCAGTCACCAGTAGTCAGATGGTGTGGCTGCACAGCGACCACTTGAGCAGCGTGAGCGCGGGGACGGACGAGACGGGGGCGGTGGTGGGCCGGCAGTTGTTCGCGCCGTA
>DAOUDB010000148.1:0-13532 GCA_034431495.1 Thermoflexales bacterium | reverse complement strand
CGCCAGCGTCAGCCAGGCTTGAGTGGGATCGGGGAACTGCGGGATGAGCGGGCGGAAGAGCAACACTGCCGGCACATTCGAGATGAGATTGCTGAGGATGGCCGCCGCCAGGCTGAGCGCAAGCACCCCGCCCTCGGCCAGGCCGGCTACCGCCTCAAACACCTTCTGCGAGACGCCCGTGATTTCCAGCGCGCCGGTAACCACGAACAGGCCGCAGAACAACAGCAGCAACGGCCAGTCGACCAGCACCAGGATGCGCTCGGACTTGACCCGGCGCGACACCATCAGCGCGCAGGCAGCCAGGAACGCCGCGAGGGCAACCGGCACGCCGGCTACAAAGGCGACCAGCAAGCCGGCGATCACGATCAGGCTTTTGCGCAACACAGGCGCATACACCGCGCCAGCGGCGGCCTCCAGCGTCAAATCTTCGCGCGGCGCTTCGCCAGGGCGATGGGTAACCACAGGCGCATGAACCTCGGTCGCCCGCAACGATGACGCTGTTCCCACAGCCAGGTTGCCTTTGCGACGAAATTCAGCCGGGTACATCAACCACACCACAGCGATGACAACGCATAGTCCGATCAGCGCCACCGGCCCCAGCCGCGCTAGAAAGCCGGCATAGGGAATGCCGGACGATATACCGATCAGGATATTCTGCGGATTGCCGGTGATGGTGGCTGTTGAGCCGACGTTCGCCGCTGTCGCCAGCGCAATCAGGTAAGGGATGGGGTCGCGTTTCAGCCGGATAACGACGCCGCACACCAGCGGCGTGAGCATGACGCACACGGGGTCATTGAGAAAGAGCGCCGACAACACGCCGGAGGCGAAGACAACCAGCGCAAGCAGCACAGTGGGCGCGCTGGCGCGCTCGATGATGAGGTTGCCGGCCCAGGTGAAGAAGCCGGCCAGTTCCAGCACGGCGTTGATCACCATCATGCTGAACAACAGGAGCAACGTGCTCAGGTCAAGGGTGCGCTCTGCCTCAGGCAACGTGACAACACCGAGCGCCAGCAAGAGCGCCGCGCCCGTCAGCGAGAGGGTGGCGCGATTGAGACCGAGCCGGGGAACGCTGCCGGCCGCCAGCGCAACGAATGTCGCCAGCGCAACCACGCTGGCGACAATTTGCGGGAGAGTGAACACGGCGTTGTCTCAGATGGAGACTATCGCTCCATAACCCGCGCCAGGCGCAACAAGTCAGGCTTGATTTTGTTGGTCGGCTTGATGACTTCCTCAATCGGCGTTTCAGCGATCTTGCCGTCAATCCAGCCGATCATCACGCCGGAGCGGCCGGCATGGAGCGCCTCGGCAGCAGCAGCGCCCAGCCGCGTAGCGAGAATGCGGTCATAGGCAGTCGGGCTTCCGCCGCGCTGCACATGTCCCAGGACGGTCGTGCGCACCTCAAATCCCTGTTGCTCTTTCTGAGCGTTGAGGTAAGCCGCCAACGCCGCTGTGCCGGGCTTCCAGCCTTCAGCCACCACGATGATGCAGTGATTCTTGCCGCGCACATAGACATCTTTCAAGAGATTGCTGACCGCCTCCAGTGAGATGTCGTTGTTTTCGGGGATCAAGGCCAGTTCAGCGCCGCCGGCCAGCGCGCCCATCAGCGCCAGGTAACCACAGTTGCGGCCCATCGTCTCGATGATGAACGCCCGATTGTGCGATGAGGCGGTGTCCTTGATCTTGTCGATGGCGTCGAGAATGGTGTTCAGCGCGGTATCGACGCCAATCGTGATATCAGTGCCGCCCAGATCGTTGTCGATCGTGCCCGGCAGACCAATCACCTTGACACCCTGTTCGTGCAGCTTTTGCGCGCCGGTCAGGCTGCCATTGCCGCCAATGACGACCAGGCCCTCGATATCAAAGCGGTGCAAGTTGCGCAGCGCGGTAAGCTGGCCCTGCGGTGTGGTGAACTCGGCGCTGCGCGACGTGCTGAGAAACGTGCCGCCACGCCCCAGAATGCCGCCTACCGAGCGCAGCGTCAATTCCTCGATCTCGCCGGCGATCAGCCCGGCATAGCCGCGCCGAACGCCCATGACGCTCATACCCAGGTGAATGCCCATGCGCACGACGGCGCGAATGCACGGGTTAAGGCCGGGGCCATCGCCGCCGCTGGTGAGAACGCCGATTCGTTTCATGTGAAGTAGTCAGTCGTCACAAGGCGGGCGCGCTCAATACGCAATACGCGCTGCGCAATATGCGTCCTGCGCCGCCCGCCCCGTGTCATATCCTAGTACAGGAACATCGGCTTGCCTTCGACATGGCGCACGCGCGGCAGGTAGTTCTCGCTGTCATATAGTTCGTCCACATCGACGCGCTTGACGCCCTGCATGATGGTTGAAATCGGAATGCTGGTGTAGGTGCCGTTGCGCAACGCGACCATGCGGTTCGACGCGCCGCGCTTGATGAGCGTGACCGCCAGGTTGGCATAGTTCACCGCCACCATCAAGTCGAGGCTGTCCGGCGCGCCGGAGCGCATCAGGTAGCTGAGCTGCTGATTGAGGATGTCCTCGCCGGTGATTTTCTTGATTGCGTCGCCGGTGATCTGGCCAATACCGCCAAGCTTCATGTGACCGTAGGCATCCGCTTGCCCATACTCGATCACCTTGCCGCCGATCATCTGAGCGCCTTCGGAAATCGTCACGATGGCATAGTTGCTGGGGTTGCGCTTCTTGTCCTCTATGAGGAAGCGGGCCAGTTTCTCGGGGTCAAAGTGCACCTCAGAGATGATGGCGCGATCCACGCCGGCCAGATACGACGACAACAGAGAAGTCTCGCCGCTGTTGCGACCAAACAGTTCGATGACGGCGATACGCTCATGGCTCCCGATGCTGGTGCGCAACTGGTGGATGAACTCAACGCTGCGCGTGACGGCGGTGGAGAAGCCGATGCAGTAGTCCGTGCCGTACACATCGTTATCCATCGTCTTCGGAATGGCGACGACATGGAAGCCTTCGCGGTGCAGTCGCTCGGCGTAGCTCAGGGTGTCATCGCCGCCGATGGGGGTCAGCGTGTCGATGCCGAGCTTGTCGAGGACGCGCAGCACGTGGGGCGTGAAGTCAAAGCGGCCTTTGTCGTCTTCTTTGGCGCCGGCTTCGCGCAGAAAGTCGGGAACTTCGGACGCGCGAACCTTGCCGGGGTTTGTGCGGCTGGTGTGCAGGAAGGTGCCGCCGGTGCGGTCGACGGTGCGCACGCGCTGCTTGTCGAGCGGCACGATGTACTGGGCCACGCTGGCCGGGTCATCCGGATTGCAGTACAGCAAGCCGCCCCACCCCTTGCGGATGCCAACGACTTCGTAACCTTCATCGACAGCGCGATTCACCAGCGCCTTGATGCAGGGGTTGAGGCCGGGCACATCGCCGCCGCCAGTCAATACTCCGATTCTTTTCATTTGGTGCTCCTGTTGGTTTTATTGTGATCTTGAGCCGCCTGATAGAGACGAGATTCGAAAACGTATAGAGGCACAACACAAGCCGCAACGCGGCGGGCGCATCCTTCGTCGTTCTTCCTCGATCTCTATCAGCGTTCGATTGCGCGTGATGGCGCCGGCCTCGGGCCAGCAGCCAGGGCCATTTTAGTGTAAACGCCGGAACTTGGGTCTGGCCCCGTCAGGCCGCTCCAGGCAATCTGCCCCCTGCGGTCGCCGTCTTATAGTCCACAAAGCGGTAGCCGACGCCGCGCTCGGTCAAGATGTACTTTGGGTGCGCAGGATCCGGCTCGATCTTCTGGCGCAGATAGGTGATGTACAGCCGGAGATACTGCGTCTCGTCACGGTATTCCCAACCCCATACTTTGGACAACAGGGTTTCGTGTGGCACAACCCAGCCGGCGTTCTGCATGAGATGATAGAGCAATCGCCATTCGGTCGGGCGCAGCTTCACCGGCTTGCCCTCGACAATCACCTCGCGCCTGTTGAAGTCCACAGACAATCTGTCGTCGATCATGATAGGCGCTTTATCCACCTGGGCGGGCAATTCGGCCCGCCGGATAACTGCCTTCACCCGGCTGATCAACTCGCGCGGACTGAACGGCTTGGTGATGTAATCGTCTGCGCCGAGATCCAGACCTTTCACCTTGTCCGACTCTTCGCTCTTGGCGGTGAGCATGATCACCGGCACAGTGCTCTCTTCGCGAATGGCCTGCAGCGTTTCGTAGCCGTCCATCTCCGGCATCATGATGTCGAGCAAGACAATATCGGGCAGCATCTCGCGCGTTTTGCGCACCGCATCCAGCCCGTCTGTCGCCGAGATCACCCGGTAGCCCTCCAGCTCCAGGTTCATGCGGATAAAGTTGATCATGCGCGGCTCGTCATCAACAACAAGCACGAGTTTCGAGTCTTCGCTTGGCATAGATGTTGGCCTTTAACAAATGCCGACTATCGACCAACGGCGCATTATAACCAGCCGACGTCTCGCCCTGGAAGGGGCTATACTCATCCCGGCAATGAGTCGCACCCACCCTGTTGCAATCGTGAAAGGCGCAGGCGACCTGGGCACCGGCGCGGCCTATCGCCTGCATAAGGCCGGCTTCCGCGTGCTGTGCCTCGACCTGGCCAAACCGCTGGTCATCCGCCGCATGGTAGCTTTCGCCTCCGCGCTGTACGATGGTCGCATCACGGTGGACGGCGTGCAGGCCGAGCGGGCGTTGTTCGCCGACGAGGTGATGTACATCTGGCAGCGCGGCGGTGTGGCAGTCATGGCCGACCCATCGCTGCGCACGCTGGACATTTTTCAGCCGGAAGTGCTGGTGGACGCCATCATGGCCAAGCGCAACACCGGCACCACGATCAAGGACGCGCCGGTTGTAGTAGCCTGCGGGCCGGGCTTCACAGCCGGCCAGGACTGCCACGCGGTCATCGAAACGCAGCGCGGGCACGACCTGGGGCGTGTGCTATGGGCCGGCAGCGCCGCGCCGAACACGGGTGTGCCCGGCAGAGTGGGCGGCGAGGACGCGCGGCGCGTGGTGCGCGCGCCGTGCGACGGCGTGTTCTATGGCCGGCGCGCAATCGGCGACACCGTCAAGGCCGGCGACATCATCGCCACGGTGGGCACAACGCCGGTGCCGGCCACCCTCGATGGCGTGCTGCGCGGCTTGCTGCACGACGATGTTCCGGTGACCGCCGGCCTGAAAATCGCCGACATCGACCCGCGTGGCGAACCTCGCTACTGCTTCAGCATCTCCGACAAGGCGCTGGCCGTTGGCGGCGGTGTGCTGGAGGCGGTATTCACATTGCGCGAAAAGTGGCGCAGTTAGCGGCCGGCGCGCCCGCGGCTGCGCGGCTTGCGCGGCTTGCGCGGCTTGCGCGGCGCAGAGAGTTTGGGCATGTCACGCAGGCCGGCGTCGAACACGGTCACCTCACTGCCCGGCGACTTGCGCGACACTCTCGCCTGTGTGGCGCGTTTGGGCGCCGGCAACGCTTTCGGGCGCACACCCACCACGCGGCCTGTGGCTTCCTGCATGTCTTTCAGCGCCGCCATCCGAATCGCCTGATTCACATCGTCCCGATTGGCCGCCTCGCGCATGTGCAGCGCCATCGCGTCCATCGACGCCGCCTCGGCTGCCGCGCGCGCATCGTGAATCTTCTTGGATGGATCGAGGATGAAAATGAAAGCAATGCCCACGCCGATCAACACCGGCGTGGCCGGCACGATGAAGGTGGCATACAAATGCAACCAGGCCGGCATCGCTTCTGCGCGATTGGTCAGCGCATCCAGAATGGTGTTCAACACCACGATAGTGAAGTTGGCCGCATAGAGCAAATACCCCACCAGCCGCTGTGGCCCCGGCGCAAGCCAGAAGTGAATGGCCAGCGGCAGGAAAACTGCCGCGCCTTCCAGACACAGTAGCGCGGTGATGGCAAATAACTGCTGATCGGGCGCAACCGTGCGACTGATCAGGTTGAAGTTGTGCACGCCGGTGTACAACAGCACGGCGCCATACAGCACAACCGCCATGAACATCGCGGCCGCCTTCACCGCGTCGCGCCGCTGCGATCGCATCAGGTCGCCCAGTGTAACCGGTGTATCCGGCATGTTGTTTCGTGATCGCACGGAATCGCCTCCTGAATGATGTTGAGCAGACGGCACAGGTATAGAACATTTGTTCTAATCCGTCAAGAGGCTTTTGCGAAAAGCCGGCCGGCAGTTTTTGACGCCACCGCGCAAGGGGCGCAATTTGGATGTGGCACAATCAGCGCAGTGTTCGATTGGAGAATAGCTGCCGATCATCGTTCATACCCGCCGCCAACCACGTCGTGGCTGATGCGGCAGGTCTGGCACGATTTGTTGTTTGCCCATTGGCCGATACCACCCGACGCTCTGCGCCCCCTGATTCCGCCGGGTTTGACACTCGACATGTTCGACGGGCAGGCATGGCTGGGCATCGTGCCGTTTCGCATGAGCGGTATTCGCGCGCGTTTTCTGCCGGCGCTGCCCTGGTTTTCCGCCTTTCCAGAGTTGAACGTGCGCACCTACGTCGTCGCGGAAGACCGGCCGGGCGTGTGGTTCTTCAGCCTGGATGCCGGCAATCCAATTGCCGTAGCCGTTGCGCGCCGCGCCTATCACCTGCCATATTTCAACGCCAGAATACGCCTTGTGCGCGAGCCGCTCCTCTTCAACGTGAGCGGCCCGCCGGACTGGATCGCATACACCAGCGCGCGCACCCATCGCCATGCGACGCCGGCATCCTTCGCGGCGCGCTATCATCCCATTGATGGCGTGCGCCCGGCGCAACGAGGCACACTGGAGCATTGGCTGACGGAGCGCTATTGTCTGTACGCGGCTGATCGCGCCGGCCGGCTTTACCGGGGCGAGATTCACCATGCGCCCTGGCCGTTGCAGCCGGCAGAAGCCGAGATCAGCACCAACACAATGGCCACAGCCGCAGGGATCTCACTGCCCACCACACACCCCCTGCTCCACTTCGCCCGCAGGCTAGATGTCCTCATCTGGGCGCTCCAACCGCTGAGGGTTGAGAGTTCAAGGTCGTAAGGCTGAAGGTTGCGCGCCGAGTGACCTGTTCTGTATTCTGACTTCTGCATTCTGATTCCTGACCATGCTGCCTCTCGGTCTATATTTGCACATCCCCTTCTGCCGGTCGCGTTGTTCGTACTGCGACTTCAACACCTACGTCGGCATGGAAGAGCTGTACGAGACGTATGTGCAGACGTTGTGCCGCGAGATCAGGGCAGCCGGCCAATCGCCTCATCTCCCCATCTCTCCCGCGCCCCCTCGCCCCCACGCAGCCACGATCTTCTTCGGGGGCGGCACGCCGTCGATTCTGCGCCCCGCGCAGTTGGGCGCGGCCATCCGCGCCTGCCGCGAGACATTCGATCTGCCCGGCGACGCCGAGATCACCGTCGAGTGCAACCCCGGCACGATCGACCTGAGCTATCTGCGCGCGCTGAAGGCAGAAGGCGCCAACCGGCTCAGCTTTGGCGCGCAGAGCGCAGACCCCGGCGAGTTGCAGTTGCTGGGCCGCGAACACGGGTTCGCCGATGTGATCGCGGCGGTAGAGGCGTCTCGCGCAGCCGGCTTCGACAATGTCAGTTTCGATCTGATTTTTGGCTTGCCGCGGCAATCCATTGATTCGTGGCGACGCACCTTGAACGCGGCGCTGCCGTTGCAGCCCGATCACATCTCACTCTATGCGCTGACCATCGAGCGCGGCACGCCGCTGCATGACCAGGCCCGGCGCGGCGAGGTTCCTTACCCGGACCCGGACGCGGCAGCCGACATGTACGACCTGGCGGAGGACATGCTGGGACAGGCCGGTTACACGCACTACGAGATTTCCAACTGGTGCAGGCCGGGCCGCGAGTGCGCACACAATCTCATCTACTGGCGCAACGAGCCATACTTTGGCTTCGGCCCCGGCGCGCACTCGTCATCGATCCGCCGGCGCTGGTGGAACGTGCGCCGCCCCGCCGAGTACATCGCGCGCATCGGGCGCGGCGAATCTGTCGAGATGGGCAACGAAGACATCGACGAGCGCGTGTCGCGCGGCGAGACGATGGTGATGGGACTGCGGTTGTTGCAGGAGGGAGTGACCTACGCGCGCTTCGCGCAGCGGCATGGCGTAGACATGCGCGAGGTGTTTGGCGAGCAACTGCGCGCCGGCCAGGAGAAGGGCCTGCTCGAGCTGCTGCACGATCGCGCGCGCCTCACCCCCAAAGGGCGCTTCCTCAGCAATCAGGTGATGGCGACGTTCGTGTGAGCCGGGCCTCGCTCAGCCGGCAAACGGTTTCGCTCCCGGCGGGCCGGGCGGCAACTCGTCGGCCATGAACTTGCGCGGATAGCGAATGACGTTCGGCTCGGGCCGCGCCAGATACTTGCGGGCTGCCTGCGCGCCCAGTTCCAGCATCGTCTCGATCTCGGCAAAGTCGCCCAGCGCCACGTCCTGATAGTCGTAGATGGGAATGTGATGCACCCGGATGCCGGGGCGAAATGCGACCGACTCCAGTTCGAGCAGCGCCTCGCGGTACAGGGCCGGGTACACCGCGTGGCGAATGATGGACAGACTGTTGCCCGGTTTGCGCGGCACGTCGGTGCTGTACGCGAGATCGACCACCCACAGCTCAGTCGCCCCGCGCGCCACGGCGATTTGCGCCGGCACATTCGACACCAGCCCGCCATCGACAAACGCCTCGCCGTTGTGCCACGTTGGGGGAAAGTAGCCAGGCACAGCGGCGCTCGTCACCAGCGCCTGCGTCAGATCGCCCTGCGGATCGTCGCCATAGAGATACAGCGCGCGCGTCATCCAGTGCGCGATGGTCACGTAGAACGGCAGTTTCAAATCGCCAAACACGCGCACATTTGGCGGAAGGACAGACCGGATAAAGGCAGCCAGGGTGGTGTTTTCCATCACGTGATCGCTGCCGCGCAACAACTGCCAGACAGTTTGCAACGGCCCGGTGTGGATCACTTTGCGCCGGCCGGCTTCGCGCCACATCTCCGCAACACGATCCGCCCCCGCCATGTTCGGCTCGATAGCGAGAAAGACACCGTTGAGCGCTCCGGCCGAGGAGCCAACGATCATCTGAGGCGTGACACCACTTGCCAGCAACGCGCGAATGACGCCGACTTGCAATGGGCCGCGGTTTCCCCCGCCAGATAACACCAATGCCTGCATGATGATCTATTATCCGCCGCCTGCGAAAAGCGAAAGGGAAAGCCGCCGGCTTGCCCAACACGGTAACCCAGCGGACTGCCCAACATGGCAACCCAGGCGGGTTGCCCGACATGGCACGCTAACCCTGGGCGGGGTCGCCGTCGCGCTTGTCTTCGTCGACTAGTTTGGGTTGATAGCTGCCGCGATCGTCACTGATAAGCACCGGCTCGACCGGCGGGCGATCGTTGTCAATCGGTTGCGGTGTGACACGGCCAGCTGCGCTTGCGCCATTCGTCGTGCCGTTGATCACGACAATCTCTTCGCCGGCCGGGGGCTGGGTGGAGGAAGGCTGCCCACCCTGAGCCACGGGAGTTAATCCGTCATACGCAGCCGGCCCGTTCAGAACGCGCCCATTTGACACGCCATTGCCCCGGTTGCGAATTTCGGCCAACGCCTGCGCGCGCATGGCTGCCAGCGTCTTCGGAATAATGTCGCTGTTGAGCAGCGCCTCCGGCGTCTGGTTCGCCTCAATCAATTCCACCACTTCTTTGCCGTTCAGGGTGTTCTTAACCAACAGCTCTTCTGCCACAGCAGTCACTTCCTTCCAGTGTTGGCGAAGCAGTTTCTCTGTGGCATCCTCCATCTGCAACCAATACTTCTCAAGCTTGCTGTCGCTACTGATGGCCGGCGCCGGCCCTTGCGAGGAGAGCACGCCGGTGGCATCCATCGCCAGGCGGGGGCCGAAATAGCCAGACGCGGCCAGGCGCCACAGCATGAACTGCACGTTGCGATAGTCACCGCCGACTGAGTTGAAGATCTCGCCGGTGAGGATTTTCTCCGCCGCGCGACCGGCCAGCGACACGATGATGTCATAGGCATAGCGCACCACCGGCTCGACGTGTTGTTCGACTGTATCGACAGGCATGACATGGCCCTGGCTGCCGGTAGACAGCCGGACAATGGTGGCGCGCACGATCTTCTGTTCCGGCATCACGTAATACTGAGCAACGGCATGGCCGGCCTCGTGATACGCCAGCACGCGCCGCTGGCCTTCGTCCATCTCCTCGATGGGCGTCTCCATGCCAATGGTCTGCTCCATGAATGCCTTGTCGATATCTTTCTGCGAGACTTTGCGCCGGCCGTCGAAGAAGGCGATGCGCACGGCATCTTTGGTGATGGCGCCGGAGATGTCGGCCGGGGTCATGCCGGCTGTGTCAGACACGATCGACTCGACATCCACTGTGTCATCGTGCTGGATGCGGTTGAGATAGCCCTGGATGATGAGCCGCCGGCTGGCGCGATCGGGCGGATCGACGGCGATCTTGGTGTCGAGCCGGCCGGAGCGCGTGAGGGCCGGGTCGAGCACGTCGGGCCGGTTGGTGCTGCCCATCCACATCACATGCCAGTTGCGCCGGGGGTCGTACTTCTTGCCGAACAGCTTGTAGATGCGACGCGCCAACTTCTCCGTGCGGGTGAGATTGTTCATGCCATCCATCTGGCTGAGCAGTGTGGAGAGCGCAAACATGCCCAGACCCATGCCCGTCATGCTGCCCATCATCGGGCCGCCGCCGCGCACGCCGCCGCGATTCATACCCACGGCGTCGATCTCGTCGATGTAGGCTACGCATGCGCCGTATTTCTTGGCAAGCTGGCGAGCCATGCGGCAAAAGCGCAGCACCTTCAAAATGTCCATACCCCAGAACATGCCCTGGAAGCTGGTGCCCTGCGCGGCAATGAACGCCATGCCAGACTCGCCGGCAATGGCTTTGGCCAGCATGGTCTTGCCGGTGCCGGGTGGACCATAGAGCAACAGACCGCTGATGTACTTGCCGCCCATTTTTTCGAAGTCTTTGCGGTCGCGCAGCAGCGACATCCACTGCTTCACCAGCTTCACCAATTGGGGCTGTCCCCAGTAATCGTCGAAGGTGACGGTGGTGTCGTCGCCGGGGCGGATCACCTCCACCTGCGGGCGCGACAAAAACCAGAACAGCAGCCCGAACTGCACGACGATGCCGAACATCGCCGTAATCACAAACATCAGGATTTGCAGAATGCTCCCCAGAATGTTCAGGGCGATGTTCAGCGACACGTCATCGATGGTGGCGAGTGAAACCAGCGTCCAGACGACGCTGATGACGAGGGTGATGGTGATGAAGCTCTTGATGGCGCGCCGGATGCGGTTGCCCCGGCGATTGTAAGGAATGTCGATCTTTTTCTTCGGGCTAGATTTGGGGTTGGGCAGCCGGCGTGGGCCTGATACAGTCGCCATACTCACCTCACCTGCGCTCTCTGAACAACACGTGCTCTGCCATCGTGTGCGCTCGAGCGGGCGCATGGCGCTGGGCCTGTCATCCGTCGAGCCGCGCGATCCAATAGTGAAAGGTCCATTGTAGCCGACGAAGCTGAGCAATCAATAAGAAGCCGGCCGGCAATCCCGGCTATAATTCCGCCGCCAGGGACAATCCTGATGACCCGCAGCGAGTAGGCGCCATGGGCAGGCGACAGCGAGTCGGCGGTGGGTGCAAGCCGATGCCGGCGTGGCGCGCGAAGTGGAGCCGGCGAGGGCAGACTCTGGCGTATGATGAAGCGGGGCGCGCTTTGATCGCGCCCAACCGAGGTGGCACCGCGAGCGGCGCAATTCACCGCCCGTCCTCGGCAACGGAAATGGTTTCGTTGCCGAGGACGGGCGAGTTTCTTTTTCTGAGGAGACAAAGCATGAGCAACAACACAGTCTTTTCCGGCATCCAACCGACCGGCGAGTTGCATCTGGGCAACTACTTCGGCGCTGTGGCAAACTGGGCGCGCATCCAGAACAGCGGTCAGTATCAGGCCATCTACTGCGTGGTCGATCTGCACGCCATGACCATGCCCTATGACCCGCAGGCGCTCCGGAAGAACACCGAGAACATGTTCATCGATCTGCTGGCAGCCGGCCTGGATCCAAATAAATCGATCGTGTTTGTGCAATCGATGGCGCCGGAGCACACCGAGCTGGCGTGGGTGCTGGGCTGTGTGTGCGCCTATGGCGACCTGACCCGCCAGACGCAGTTCAAGGACAAGTCCGAGCAACTGGAAGGCAAGCAGGATGCGTTCATTTCAGCCGGCCTGTTCACGTATCCCGTATTGCAGGCGGCCGATATTTTGCTCTACCGCGCCGGCTTTGTGCCGGTTGGCAAGGATCAGGAACAGCATCTGGAGCTGTCGCGTGATATTGCGCGTCGCTTCAACACGCAATTCGGCGAGTATTTTCCCGAGCCGGCTGTGCTCTCGACCGAGACGCCCAAACTGCTTTCGCTGGCCGATCCGACGAAGAAGATGAGCAAAAGCCTCGGTCCCAAGCACTATGTGGGCTTGTTCGAGGATGAGAAATCGGTGCGCTCGAAGGTGCGCTCAGCCGTCACCGACACCGGCGAGGTCGGCACAGAGATGGGGGCCGGCGCGCTCAACCTGATTGGCCTGTTGCGCGCGTGTGGCAAGCTCGACACCGCCCAGGCGTTCGAGCGCGAATATGCAGCTGGCGCGCGCCGCTATGCCCCGTTGAAGGAGGCCGTCGCAGAGGCCATCGTGGAACTGACCGGCGCGATGCGTCAGCGGCGCGAAGCCATTGCCGCTGACCGCGAACAGGTGAAACGGCTGATGCGTGAAGGCGCCGAGAAGGCGCGCATCATTGCCCGCGCAACCATGAAGGATGTGCGCCGCATGACGGGACTGCCAAAGCACGAGGGATGACGCGCTCTGGGCGGCGCGCGCCGCCCTGGCCACTCACATACGCCCGTCCAAATGCACGACGCGCCCTGACACCAGTCGCACTGCGCGCAGGGGCGCGTCGGCTTCTGCGCCCATTGGTTCGGTCTCATAGGAGGCGTTGCGCTTCGACAGATATTCGTCCAGCTCCGCTTTCAGGCCGGCCAGAATGGCGCGTTCCAGCTCAACCAGCCGGGCTAGATTGCCGGCCGGCGCATCCTGCAAAACAACGGCCATCTGGAAGTGCGGCAGACACAGGCCGGCCGATCGCTCGAATGCGCCGCGCAGCGTCGCATCGTTGATGTCGTTGACGAGCGCACGCAGAACTACACCTTCCTGTCGCCGCTCGTATTCACACAACGGGCACATCCGACGGGGCCGCACGGCGCGCATGACGTTGCGCAGCACGGCGCGCAACCCGATCGGAAAGGCGCGCTTCAGCGCCGACATCGGGACGTTCATGGCTCGGTCGATCTGGCGCAGCACATCGTTGAGGATGTCCTGATGCAGCGTGGCCGCGCCCAGCATCCGCCCGTGCCCGCCGACCAGCATGGCCCCGTGGATCGAGCAGAATCCGCGCGCGGCGCGGATCTCATCGCGCCGTTCGATGACCAGCAGTTGTTCGTAGAGGAACACGTCCACGTGCTGACGCACGGCCTGATTGACCAGCCGGCACACTGCGC
>DAOUDB010000147.1:0-23454 GCA_034431495.1 Thermoflexales bacterium | reverse complement strand
CAGCGGCGGGCGCATCCTCTATCGCCGGCGCTGGCTGGAGCTGCTGGAGCGCGTGCAGGCCGGCGCGACGCTCTACGTCTCGCACGAGGATGGCATGCTCAGCCCCTTCATCGAACCGTTTGGCGTTGAGGTGCTGGCGCGATCGCGGCGCAATGGGCCGGCGACCCTCACATTCGATGCGCTGCCCGGTCGACCTGCATTCACCACCCGCGCGCCGATCCGCCTGGGCATGAGGCCGGCGCGCGCCGACGTGCTGGCGCGTGAAGAAGACGGCAACCCGGTCTTCACCCGCGCGCCATACGGCAAGGGCGCGCTGTGGTTTCTGTCTGCGCGAATCGAGCGCGAGCTGGCCCACACACCGGGCAGCTTTCACCTGCCCGATGCGCCGGCGATGTGGCAGGTGTACCGTCATATCGCGCAACCTGTGCTGGCCACGCGCATCGCCACCAAAGACCATCCTCACGCCGGCCTGACCGAGCACCCGCTGCCAGATGGCCGACGGGCGCTGGTGCTCATCAACTACAGCCCGCGCCCAATCTCGACGCATCTGAAGCTGGCCGAAGGATGGCGCATCGACGAGACATGGCGCGGCACACTGACAGCCGCACACGCCGGTGATACGAACATCAGCCTGCCGGCAAATGATGCTTGTGTTCTGGTTGCTTCGTCAGTCTGATTGAGAGGCTTGAGAGAAGGAGACGCCCTGTGCCCAACACCATCCGCAAAGGCCGGCTGTCGGCCACAATCGCGCCCGAAGTCGGCGCCAGCCTGGTCGCATTCGAGATGCTGCGCGATGAAAGACCTGTGCCGTTGATGCGACCCACTCCGCCTGAAGCGGTGGCGCGCCGCGAGAGCGGGCAGATGGCCTCGTTCGTCATGCTGCCCTGGTCCAACCGCATCACAAACGCGCGCTTCACCTTCGAGGGGCGCGATTACACCCTGCGCGCCAACACGCCACAGGGCTTCGCCATTCACGGCGATGGCCGGCAGCGCCCCTGGCGCGTCAACGAGGCGCGCGAGGATGCGATCGCCTGCGCGCTCGACTCGCGCGACTTCCCCGACTACAACTTTCCGTTCCCGTTGCTGGCCGAGTTGCAATACAGCTTGAGCGAGACGGCGCTGCGCGCGACGTTGACGCTCACGAACGTGGGCGATCGCGCAATGCCGGCCGGCTTTGGTTTTCATCCTTACTTCAACCGCGGCTTCGGCGCGAGCGATGTGGACGAAGCGCAATTGCAGATCAAGGTGGGCGGAGTGTATCCGCCGCTGCCGGGCATGGCCTCGCAGCCGGTGTGGGGGCCGGGCGCAGACGATGCCCCGCTGACTGCGCTGGGCGGGCCAATGCGCCCCGTGTTGCCCGAACAGGATTTCAGCACGCTGCAAACTGTCGGCGCGCGCGACATCGACCATTGCTTTGGGGGATGGGATGGCCGCGCGATGATCGCGTATCCTTCAGCCGGCCTGCGCTTGCGCTTTGAGTGCGACCCTGTGTTCGGTCATGTCGTGATCTACACGCCGCCGGGCAAACCGTTCTTTGCCGTCGAGCCGGTCACAGTGGCCAACAATGGGTTCAACCTGTATGCCGCCGGCCTGGCCGGCACAGGCGCCCAGGTGTTGCCGCCGGGCGCAGCATTGCGCGGCTGCTTTTGCGCGCATGTCGAACAGCTCTGAGAACAAGATGTGAATCGATCCTCGAAAGGAAATCAGCGATGTTGAAGATTGATGGAACCACCTTGCGCGTCGAGACGCGCGCGTTGAGCGCCACCTTCGAGCGCGGCATTCTGACCGAACTGAGCGACAGGGCCACCGGCCAACGACTGATCGAAACGCAGGCCGAGGGCAAGCCGGCGCTGGAGCTGATCTACGCCGGCGGCGAAGCCGCGCCGCTGGGCACAGAAACCGGCGACCAGATGACGCTTGTCGCGCTGGGCGAGCAGCGCGCCGACTTTCGCGTGTCATCGTGGAATGGCGATGGCGTCATCTCGGTGCGTGAGGAAGCGCAAACCGGCGAGCTGATCGTCGAACCGAGCGGCTTTGCTGCGCGACCCGGCCTGCGCGCCTGTCGCTGGACGCTGGCCGGCATCAAGCCGGCGCTAAAACTGGCGGCCCCGTTGTGGCAGGGCGTGCGCCTGGCGCTCAACGATCCCATCATTCATCAACAGCATTTTCCCTGGCCGTTCGAGTGGCAAGCCGGGCTGGCCATCCTGGACAGCGACGAAGGCGGCGGCATGTGGGTGCATTGCCAGGACACCCATTACCGCTACAAGGCATTGCGCGTCGGCAGCGCACAAGACCCGCAGCGCCTGAGTTTCGACACAGAAAGCTATGGCCCGCTGGACGGCAATCTGGCCGCCGGCGGGCTGGCCTGGCGCATCAACACTTACGCGGGCGATTGGCAGACGCCAGCGGCGCACTACCGCGACTGGCTGGAACGCGCCTATCGGCCCGAGCGCACGCCGAGGCCAGACTGGTTCAACGCGGTGCGCTTTGCGGTCAGTTGGTGCCCATCCGACCCGGCCATCCTGGACGCGCTGGCGCGCCGGCTCGATCCGCGCCACGTGCTGTTGCACATTCCAAACTGGCGCACCGACGGCTACGACCAGAACTACCCCACTTACATTGCCAGCGACACAGGGCGCGCCTTCATTGCAAAAGCGCAGGCGATGGGATTCCGCGCCATGCCGCACTTCAATGCGGTGGACATGGACCCCACCCATCCTGTGTATACCTATGTGCGCGACTTTGGCTTTCGCGAGGTGGAAAGCAAACGCTTGCAGGGATGGACCTGGAACGGGCAGCAGGTCATGCCATTGCAAGAATCCAACGCCGCGCGCCTGCGCCATCAGGACAAGAACACGATGGTCAAGATACATCCCGGCCTGAGCTTGTGGCGCTCCATTTTGGCCGAGAACGTGCGCAAGGCCGTCGAGGCGCACGCGCTGGAGCTGGCCTTCCTGGATGTGACGTTGTGCACGTGGAACCTGCACAACTGTCTGGTGGAAAACATGACCCCCACCCAGGGCATGCAACAGTTGATCGAAGAGGTGGCAGCCACCAAACCCGGCCTGGCTGTGGGCGGCGAGGGACGCAACGAGACCACCATGACCGGCCAGGCGTTCTCACAGGTGCACCTGTTCCGCAGCTCGCATCGTTCCATCGCCGGGCTGGAGCGCACGGGCGGCTGCCCGCTCAACGAGTTTCTGTTCGGCAAGTGGAGCCGTTCGTTTGGCTACTGGGGACTGACCGGCGGCACAGAAGACGAGACGATGCGTATGCGTCTGCATGTCAGCCTGGGGGCCATGCCCACCGTGTGCGTGAACACTGCCGCCGACATCGAACAGCCAAACGCGGCGATGGCGGAAATGTTAAAACTGGCCGGCGCGCGATGACACAGCCGAACTTCGTTTTCATTCTGGCCGACGACCAGGGCAGTTGGGCGATGCGGTGCGCCGGCAACGCCGAGCTCCACACGCCCAACCTCGACCGGCTGGCCGCGAGCGGCGCGCGCTTCACCAACTTCTTCTGCGCCTCGCCGGTCTGCTCGCCGGCGCGGGCATCCATCCTCACCGGGCGCATCCCGTCGCAACACGGCATCCACGACTGGATTCGCAAGGGCAACCTGAACGCCCGGCGCGCCGGCCTGAACGGGGACGATGACCGCGAGATCGACTATCTGGCCGACCTGCGTGGCTACACAGACTACCTCGCGCAGAACGGTTACGTGTGCGGCATCAGCGGCAAGTGGCACCTGGGCAACAGCGCCCATCCGCAACAGGGCTTCAGCTACTGGCATGTGTTCCCGTGGGGAGGTGGCGATTATCACAACGCGCACATCTTCCGCGATGGCCGGCTGGAGCAAGATGCGCGCTATCTGACCGACGTGATCACCGAAGGGGGGCTGCGTTTTCTCGATCAGTGCGCGCACAACGGGCAACCGTTCTATCTATCGGCGCATTACACCGCGCCGCATTCGCCCTGGGAGCGCGGACAGCACCCCGAAGCGCTGACCAGCCTGTACGCAGATTGCCCATTCGACAGCGTGCCCGATCTGCCGGCCCACCCGTGGCAGATCAACAGCGCGCCGCGCGGCAGCGGCGAGAAGCGCCGCGAGTTGCTCGGCGGATACTTCGCCGCCGTCACCGGCCTCGATCGCGGCGTCGGCCAGATCCTGGACAAACTGGAGGCGCTGGGTCTGCGAGAGAACACGCTGGTGATCTTCAGCAGCGACAACGGCATGAACATGGGCCATCATGGCATCTGGGGCAAGGGCAACGGGACTTTTCCACAGAACATGTACGACACGTCGGTCAAGGTGCCCATGCTTGTCTCGCGCCCCGGCCACACGCCGGCCGGCATGGTGTGCGACGACCTGCTCAGCCACTATGACCTGCTGCCGACGTTGCTCGACTATGCCGGCGTTGACTACCCAGAGGCTGGCCAACTACCTGGCCGCAGCTTCGCGCCGCTGCTACGGGGGCAGAAGCTGCCACCGCGCGAGCGTGTGGTTGTGTTCGACGAATACGGGCCGGTGCGCATGATCCGCACGCGAGCGTGGAAGTATGTGCATCGCTACCCATATGGGCCAAATGAGCTATACGATCTGGCGAACGACCCTGACGAGGAACACAATTTGGCCGGGGATGCGGGGCATCGCTCGCGCATGGAAGCATTACGCGGCGAGATGCAAGCCTGGTTTCACCAATACGCCGACCCGCGCGTGGACGGCACGCGCGAGCCGGTCACCGGCAAGGGACAGATCGATCTGGCGGGGGTGAGAAATGAGGGCCGGCCGGCCTACGACGCAGACTGGTGGCACATCGACGCAGACGGCGTGCGGCGGCAATAGCCAGCTTTACTTCTTTTTTGACCCTGTAGCGCGCCGGGGACTGCGGGCCGGTCTGGGCTTGCTCGCAGCCGCGCGCTTGGCCTTTGCGCTCACCGCCACCTGCCGGCGCGGCATCTCGGACTTCTTAGCCGATTTTGCGTCAGCATTCTTGTCGGAGTCGCCCGGCGCGGCATCCTCTTCAAGCGACGAAGCGGGCGGCATACCCATACCCATATCGTCATCGTCCATGCTGGGCGGAGGCTCGCCGAACACGTCGCCCATGCTTTCTTCGATCTTCTCCGGGTCTTCGCCCTTTTCCAGCCGGCCCACCACCTCGTCGAACTCCGGTCCCATGTTCTCGCCGGTTTCGGCGGCCATCTTGCGCAGGAAGCGACCGAGCGCGCGCGGATCGTTCTCGTCCAATCCTTCCAGGCCGGGCATGTCCATATCATCATCAGCGCCCATGCTGCCAGAAGATGCATCGTCACTCGCGCTGCCTCCGCGGATCACACGCACTTTCGACACCAGCCGGGACAGGCGCGGGCTGCCGCAGAATGTGCAGCGCGCTTCCGACTCATTCACCGCAGACAGCGTGCGCCAAAAGATGGACACTTTGCGTTTGCAATTGGAGCAACGATATTCGTAGATCGGCATAACCGCGATTCTACCAATCGCCAACCGCGCAACCCATGCGGTAGAATGCACTCCAGCGCGAGATGCAAACGTCACCCAACGGGACCGAATCCACTGTCGATCTGTATACCTTCACACCTACGCCCCTGCTCGTTATCATCTCAGGCCCTTCGGGGGTTGGCAAAGACACGCTGTTGCAACAGCTGCGAGAACGCGGACAGGACTACGTTTTCGTCGTCACGATGACAACCCGGCCCCGCCGGCCCAATGAAGTGGACGGCCGCGATTACTTCTTTGTCACACATGAGCAGTTCGACGCCCTGATTCGCGCCGACGAATTGCTCGAACACAGCCTGGTGTATGGCGACTACAAAGGCATCCCCAAAGAGCAAGTGCGGCGCGCGCTGGCGAGCGGCAAAGACGTGCTGATGCGCATCGACGTTCAGGGCGCGCAGAAAATCCGGCGCATCGTGCCAAACGCCATCACGATCTTTATTGCGCCGGCCTCTGAGGAAGAGTTGATCCAGCGTCTGGTCGCCCGCAAAACCGAGACGGCAGATGGCCTGGCGCGGCGGATCGCCACTGCCCGCGAGGAAATGAAACGACTGCGCGAGTTCAAATACGTCGTGGTCAATGCCGACAACAAGATTGACGCTGCCGCAGACCAGGTGATCGCCATCATCACCGCCGAGCATTGCCGGGTTGAGCGCAGCCCGGTCATCCTGTAAGCATTCCGACGCTCGCGCCGGCGCTCAAGGCCGCGCAAGCGTGAGAGCCAGCATGCAATGATTCCAGATTCTTCTCCACCCCAAACGCAACCACCGACTGCCGGTCCGCGGCCGGTGCGCATCCGAATCCCGACAGTCCGCCCGCGCTGGGCCTATGTCTTCCTGGCCATCAACGTGATCGTCTTCATTGCGCTGGAGGTAACGGGGGGCAGCACCAACCCGAGAAATCTGGTGCGCTTCGGCGCCAACTTCGCGCCGCTTGTCGCCAGCGGGGAATACTGGCGCCTGTTCACCGCCAATTTCCTGCACATCGGCATTCTGCATCTGGGCGTGAACTCGTATGCGTTGTACCTGCTGGGCAGCGAAGTGGAGGCGCTGTTCGGCCACAGACGGTTCATCGTCCTCTACCTGCTGTCCGGGATCAGCGGCGCTGTGTTGAGCTTCATGCTGACGCAAGGCCTGTCGGCCGGCGCTTCGACCTCCCTGTTCGGGGCATTTGGCGCACTGGCGGTCTACTTCTACAAGCACCGCGAGATGCTGGGCAACTTCGGTCAGCAGCGCCTGATCAGCCTGGGCATGACCCTGGTGGTCAACGTCATCATCGGCCTCAGCCCCGGCAGCAGCATCGATAACTTCGGCCACCTCGGCGGGTTTATCGGCGGCGCGATCCTCGGCTGGTTTTTGTGCCCGGTCTACAAACTGGTCAACCCCTTCGAGCAACTGTACAGCTCGGCCATGCCCGGCCCCAAGCCAGAGCTGTCCAACGGCGAGATCATGGACACCAACTCCCTCTCCAAACAGTCGCTCAACGTCGCGTTGTTCATGATGGGGCTGATCGCGTTGACGTTGCTGGCTCAGGTGGCGCAGCGCGGGTAGCATGTTTTCGACGCGCTGGCGCAAGGTTCTGCGCGATCTGTGGAATAACAAGACGCGCACTGCGCTGGTGGCGCTGTCAATTGCGGTTGGGCTGTTTGCCTTCGGCACCATCAACAGCACGCAGGCAATTCTGACGCGCGAAGCCACGCGCATCTACCTCGCCACCAATCCGGCCCACGCCACACTGAGCAGCAGCTTCGACGAGCGATTCATCCGCGCCGTCCGGCTGATGCCGGAGGTGAGTCAGGCCGAAGGTCGCCGCCTGTTCTCCGTGCGGCTGCGCCAGGATACCCGGCGCCACAACCTGCGCTTGCTGGCTCTGCCGAATTTCAACGCCATTCAGATCAGCCGGATCGAGCCGCAGGAGGGCGTCTGGCCGCCTCCCAAGCGCGAAGTGGCGCTGGAACAATCCGCGCTGGCTGCCCTGGGATTGAAGGTGGGCGACCTGCTCACCATTGAACTCCCCGACGGCACAACGCGCACCATGCGGCTGGCCGGCACGGCTTATGACATCCAATCGCCCCCGCCCGGCTTCGGCTCCTTCTTCAACGGGTATGTCACCTTCGACACGATGGAATGGCTTGGCCAGCCGCGCGCGTACAACCGCCTGCTCATCAGAGTGGCCGACGATGCGCCAGACAGGTTGCGCATCCAGGCCATTGCCGACCGCATCAAGGAACGCCTGGAGCGCGATGGAAAATCGGTGGGCAGCATCAGCATCCCCGACCCTGGCAAGCACCCGGCCGATAACGCCATTCAATCGATCCTGTTGATTCTGGGCGTGCTGGGCGGTCTATCATTGTTCGCCAGCGCGTTTCTCATCGTCAATATGGTGTCGGCGCTGCTGGCCCAGCACATCCGGCAAATCGGGGTCATGAAAGCCGTCGGGGCGCGGACGCGCCAGATCGCCGGCATGTATCTGGGCATGGTGCTGATCTTCGGCGCGCTGTCGTTGCTGGTTGCGCTACCGCTTGGCTCACTGGGCGCATTTGCCCTGACCCGGTTTGCAGCCGGCCTGATGAATTTCGACGGCGTGAACTACACGCCGCCTTTCAGTGTGTACGGTGTGCAATTCGCCGTGGCATTGGCGGCGCCGGTGCTGGCCGCCGCCTATCCTGTGCTGCGCGGCTCCAAAATCACGGTGCGCGAAGCGATCAGCAGCTATGGCCTGGACGACACGCAGGTCGGCGCCGGCCTGCTCGATCGCGCCATCGAGCATGTGCGCGGCCTGTCGCGCCCGTTGTTGCTTTCGGTGCGCAACACCTTTCGGCGCAAAGGCCGGCTGGCCCTGACGCTGGCGACGCTCACGCTCAGCGGCGCCATCTTCATCTCGGTCTACAGTGTGCGCGACTCGCTGCAGCGCACGCTGGCCGACGCAGCCCGCTACTGGAACTACAACGTCACGCTGTCTTTCCCGCGCTTCTATCACGTGGACAAGCTGACCAGTGAAGCCATGAACGTGCCGGGCGTGGTGGACGCCGAAAGCTGGGGCTTCGACGGCGCCAGCCGCATCCTGGAGGACGCCGAAGGCAACCAGATCGAGAGTCGCGGGTTCAGCGTGATCGCGCCGCAAGCCGGCACGCAGTTGCTGCGCCCCGATGTGTTGCAGGGGCGCTGGCTCAGACCGGGCGACACCAGTGAGATCGTGGTGAACACCGAATGGCTCGACGACCACCCCGACGTGACGGTGGGCAGCACGGTCATGCTCAAACTGCGCGGGCGAACGCGAACGTGGCAGGTCGTCGGCATCGTGCGCGCCGTGCTCACCGGTCGCACGGTATACATGAACTACCCCTACTACGCCTCGGTCGTCAACCAGCCGGGACGCGCGAGCAGCGTGTTCGTGGTGACCAATGTGAGCGGCGCAGACAATGAGATTCGGATTGCGCAGGATCTGGAAGATCACTTTGCAGAGCGCGGCATGCGCGTCGCATCCGTCAACACCACCTCAGCCGACCGCGCCAACATCGAGTATCAGTTCGGGTTGCTGGTGACATTCCTGCTCATCATGGCGCTGCTGCTGGCCGTGGTGGGCGGACTGGGGCTGACCGGCACGATGAGCATGAACGTGCTGGAACGCACGCGCGAGATCGGGGTGATGCGCGCCATCGGCGCTTCGACCGGCGCGATCGTCCGCATCGTCATCGTCGAGGGGGTGTTCATCGGCGCGCTGAGCTGGTCACTCGGCGCGCTGTTGGCCGCGCCGATCAGCCGCCTTTTGAGCGACACGATTGGAACGCTTATCGTGCGCAACCCCCTGAGCTATGTGTTCTCGTTGCCGGGGGTGATGATGTGGCTGGCCGTGGTGGTGGCCGTGTCCGCGGCAGCCAGTCTGGCGCCGGCCCTCAACGCTGCGCGGGTCAGTGTGCGCGAGGCCCTGGCCTATGAGTGACGCGCGAAGTTTGATACAGTAGCGTTGTTCGAATCTTGAAGATTGAGCGTAATCTCGCAGGCAAGTGTCACAGGAGGAATGGCGTCATGCCTCAGGAAACCATCGGCTTTACCGAGTTGGAATGGACGTGCCAGTTCTGCGGCACCCGCAATCCAGGAATGCAGAAAGTCTGCTCTGGCTGCGGGGCGGCCATGAGCAAGGATCAGAAGTTCGAGGCGCCGGCCCAGCAGACGCTCATCACTGACAAGGAGAAGCTGGAGCAGGCCAAAGCGGGGCCGGATGTGGCCTGTCCGTTCTGCGGCGTGCGCAACGTTTCCAGCGCGACAGTCTGCAAGAATTGCGGGGGCGACCTGACTGGCGCCGAAGCGCGCGCCAAAGGCGAGGTGGTCGGCGCCTTCAGCACAGCCCCTGTGCCCGATGTGAAGTGTCCCTTCTGCGGCACGCCCAATCCGGCGACCGCCACAAAGTGCAAAAATTGTGGCGGGGTGCTGGGCAAGACACCCCCGCCCGCGCCGGCAACCAAAGCGCCGGCCCAGCGCAGCAAGGTGGGCGCTTTCGTCATCGGAATCATCGTCATGGTATGTCTGGCCGGCGCGATCTTTGTCTTCCTGGCCGGCCGCACCACCGATCAGGCTGCCACAGTGCAGGGCGTGAGGTGGGAACGCTCGATCGCGGTGCTGGAACAGCGCCCGGTGGAGAAGCAGAACTGGCGCAACCGCGTTCCGGCCGAAGGCCGGCTCGTGGGCTGCGAGGAGCGGGTGCGCTCGGTGCAGGATCAGGAGACCAACCGCTCGCGCAAGGTGTGCGGCACACCCTACACCATCGACGAAGGCACGGGCGCCGGCCGCGTCGTGCAAGACTGCCAGTTCGAGGTGCTCGACGACTGGTGCCGCTACACCATCAACGAATGGCAGGCAGTGGACGCGATTGTGGCTTCCGGCGAGGACCTCAACCCGCAATGGCCCAATGCATCGGTCGGAGCCGGCCAACGGACCGGCAACACGACAGAGAAATACCAGGTGACCTTCCTGTCCAACGACAAGCGCTACACGTATTGGCCGGATAGCGAACAGGAGTTCAGGCGCTTCACGCCCGGCAGCCGGTGGACACTGAAAGTCAACACCTTCGGCGACGTGACCGCAGCCGAGCCGGCGCAGTAGAGGAGTCGTCAGTAGTCAGTAGTCAGTAGTCAGAAGACAGACTACAGATCACAGACAACAGATGACGGGTTTCTGCTCAATCGTCAATCGCTCAATTCCCAACGGTGATCTTGCCCTCGGCCAGGGCATGGCGGAAGATGTCAATCGTCTGACGCACGCCCTCGGCCAGCGATGTTTCGGGGATGCGCCCCAGGGCATGGGTGAACGCAGAATCATCCATGTCTTCGGGGAACGGCAATGGCTTGTCGTCGAACGTGATCTTGCCTTTCACTTCGGGCGCGGCAGACTCGATCGCCGCAACCACCTCGCGCATGTGCGCGACGCTGCCGCGCAGATTGAACACATCGGCGCCCTCGAACGGCGCGCGCGCGGCGTGGATGAAGGCGCGCGCCACATCGTCTGCAAACTGATAGGCACAACGCCCGCCAAAGCTGATGTGGAACGGCTGGCCGGCTGCTGCCGCTAACATTGCCTTCGTCGGGCTTGAAGTCAAGCCCTGGTCGCGCCCCGGCCCATAGACGGTGTACGCCCGCAGTCCCACACTGCTGATGCCATCGTCGAGCCAGTACACGCGGGCCGTGCCTTCGTTGGCTTGCATGTACACGCCGTAGTGATTGCGCGGTTTGAGTGGGGCGTCATGCGGAATCGGCCCTTCAGGATATTCATCGCTCAGGCCATACACGGCAATGCTGCTGGCGTAGGCCACGCGCTTCAAGCCGGCGCGTTTGGCCGCTTCGAAGATGTTGACCGTGCCCACCACGTTGACGCGCGCGCCCAGCGGCGGGTCGGCCTTGCAGAAGGGCACTTGCAAGCCGGCCAGATGAATCACGTGCGTGGCGGCGCTGTCCTTGAAAGCCGCCTCGACCGCTGCCAGATCGGTGATGTCGCCGGCGATGAACTGCACGCGCGCCAGTTCCTCGTCGCTCAGAATCAGGCGCAAGCGGTGCGGATTGCTCGCTAGATCGAGCACCGCCACCGGTGTTCCTTCACGCACCAGATTGCGCACCACCCACGCGCCGATACAGCCCAACGCGCCGGTCACGAGAAAGGATTCAGGGCTGAGGGCTGAGGGTTGAGGGTTCTGGGTTGAGGGTTGAGGGTTGAGGGTTGAAGGTTCAGGGTTCTGGGTTGACACGTCAGCGCTCCTCTGACTACTGACTACTGACTACTCCAGCCGATACACCCGCGCCGCCGTGCCGGCCTGGATCAATTCCTGCGCGAGCGGGCTGAGATATACCATCGCCTCGCGCAACAGATCGACGGTATCCGCATAGCGCCCGGCCTGCAAGCACACCGGCCAGTCGCTGCCATACATCAGCCGGCCTGCGCCGAACACATCCACCGCCGCCGCGATGTAACCGGCCAATGTCTCGACCTGCAAGGGGCGCGGTTCGGCGGCGGTGAGATAGCCTGACACCTTCAACGCCACGTTGGGCAGATCGGCCAACGGCTGAACCCGCCGGCGCCACGCTTCGTGCGCCCCCGGCGCGAGACGGAAGCCGGCAAAGTGATCGAGCACAACAGTCAGGCGCGGATGCGCCCGCGCCAGCGCGATAACTGCCTGGATGTCGTGTGGATTCATCAGCACATCGCACGACAGACCCAGGTCGGCCAGCGCGTCCAGGCCACGCGCGAGTGCACGATGATCGCCGGTCGGCTGAATGCGCACCCCTTTGAAACGTGGATGACGCGCCAGGTCGGCCAGCGTAGCCGGCGCATCCGGCGCGGCCAGATCGACCCACCCCACCACACCGGCCAGGTGCGCGTTGTGGTCGGTCAGCTCCAGCATCCAGCGGGCTTCATCCACCGAATTGTGCGCCTGCACGACGACGCCGGCCTGTGCGCCCGCGGCGCGCATGGCCGGCCACAGGTCGGCCGGTGTGTAGTCTCGATGCAACACAGCGTCGTCTGGCCGAATCCAGCCATAGTTGAAGCGGCCTAACTGCCAGTAGTGTTGATGGGTATCGAAGATCATGATCGGCTGCGCGACGTTACGAGTCTGCCACTGCGCCATCGGGGTGCGTGGCGTGATAATAGCGCATAGCCATGCCGCCGGCGCGATCGAGCGAGAAGTCGGGCGGGCGTTTGGCGCACTCGGCTTCATCCACTTCGACGCCGAGGCCCGGTTTTGTGGGCGGGAGGATATGCCCCTCCACAACCGGCAGGGGGTCCTTCACCAGCGCCTGCGCTTCGGGGGCGGTGTCGGGGTCGATCATCTCCTGGATCACGAAGTTGGGCGAGGCGAAGTCGATGTGCACGGCTGTCGCCGTCGCCACTGGCCCATAGGGGTTGTGCGGGGCAAGGCCGGCGTAGTAGACCTCAGCCATGGCAGCAATGCGGCGCGTCTCGCTGATGCCCCCGGCATGGCATGGATCAGGCTGCAACAGGCTGGCCGCGCCTTGCTCCAGAATTTCGCGGAAGCCCCAGCGCAGGAACAGCCGCTCGCCGGTGGCAACGGGAATGCTGGTTGCCCGCGCCACGCGCGCCATCACGGCGGGGTTCTCGGCCTGGCTCGGCTCCTCGATGAAGAAGGGCAGGTATGGCTCGAAGCGCTTCGCGTATTGGATCGCCATTTGCGGCGTCAGCCGGCCATGCAGGTCGAGCAGAATGTCCACATCGTCGCCCACCGCCTCGCGCACCGTGCGCAAGAGCGCTTCGCCCTGCTTCAGCACGCGCGGGCCGTCGATGATGCCGGTGATGGGAACCGGCAGCGTCTTGACTGCCGTCCACCCTTTCTCGACTTTGGACAGAGCATTCTGCGCAGCTGCCTCTGGCGTGTCGCCGCCGAAATGGGTGTACACCCGCACTTTATCGCGCACGCGCCCGCCCAGCAATTCGTAGACCGGCACGCCCAGGTCTTTGCCCTTGATATCCCACAATGCCTGGTCGATGCCGGAGATGGCCGACAGGCCGATGACGCCCATACGCCAGAAGCCGCTGCGATACAGAATCTGCCAGCAGTGTTCGATGCGGCGCGGGTCCTGGCCGAGAATCATCGGCTCCATGTCCTGAAGGCAACCCACCACCGCGCGCGGCTTGCCCTCCAGCGTCGCCTCGCCCCAGCCCACCAGGCCGGGTTGATCGGTCTCGACCTTGACGAACACGATGATGCGATGGCCGCCGTCGGCCAGGATGGGTTTTATGGCGGTGATTTTCATGTGAGGAGTAGTCAGTCGTCAGTAGCCAGTAGTCAGATGACAGATGACAGATGACAGACAACAGATATCGGGTGTCAGGTATCAGGTGTCACAGGTCTGTTGGCAATCGTCGATCCACAATCGTTAATCGTCAATTGCCTCAGCGTTCGACCGAAATGGCATAGTGACCTTCGATGTAGGGGAAGCGCTCTTCCAGGTTTTTAGAGAGCGAGACGCCCAGGCCGGGTTTATCGGGAATCTCCAGCCAGCCGTGCTTGATGAAGGGCTTGTCGGCAAGGATATCCCACTGCAGCGGCCCCTGAATCATGCACAACTCGCAGATGCGCGGCCGGGGCAGCGCAGCGACGTAGTGGGCGTTGGCCATCGTCATCAGGCCGTTGTGCCAGTTGTGCGGCACAACGTCGATGTCGTAATGGTCGGCCATCTCGGCAATGCGCATGCCTTCGGTCAGGCCACACCAACCCATATCCGGCTGCACGATGTCATAGGCGCGCTTCTCCAGATAAGGCCGGAACTGCTCGACGGTGGTGAACTGTTCACCGCCGGAGATGGGGATATCGACGGCGGCGTTGAGTCTGGCATAGCCGTCGATGTTGGTCTGCGGAATCGGCTCCTCGAACCAGGCAAAGCCAAGCCGGTCCAGCTCACGCGCGATCTCCATGGCCTGATCTTCGGTCAGGCGCTGGTTGCCATCCACCATCAGCTCCATCCGGCCATCTACCACCGAGGACAGGTCGCGCATGAGGCCGATGAAACGGTCGGTGGTCACGCCATCCCAGGCCCAGTGCGTGCCGAGGCGCACCTTGCACGCCTCGTAGCCGTCGTCGAGGTAGCCCAGCGTCTCTTCGATCAACTGGTTGGGATTGGTGCGCCAGTCATAGCGGCAGCCGCTGGATGCGTACAACTTGACGCGATGCTGGGCGTTGGGTTTGAGCAGGTGGCTGACCGGCCGGCCCTCGATCTTGCCGCGCAGGTCCCACAGCGCGCAATCGATGCCGGCCACCGCGCAGTCATAGCGCGCCGAGCGGCCATTCGGATGCGGGACGATGCCGGGATCGCGCGGGTCGCGGTCAATCAGCAATGGGCTGAGCCAGTCCACCCACTCGCGGATCAGACTGGGCACACCGTAAGCGCACGCCTCGCCGATGCCTTGCAACCCTTCGTCGGTGGTGATAACCACGATGGCGCAATCGGCCTTGACCACGCGGAAGGTGTGCGTGGCCCACTGGCGCTCCAGCTCGTGCGGCCGGGACAAACACAACGTCTCGACTTTGACAATTTTCATATCCTCTCCTCCTGCGGATGCATCCCGATTATCGCATTGTGAGGGATGGTTGACCGGCAGGACGAGACGCGGTAATCTTGCTACAGACATGCGGATCAGCACGACCCATTCACATTTCCCCACACTTCTATGAATCCCCTCAAACTCGGTATCGTCGGCACGGGCAAAGTTGCCCAGAGCAACTACCTGCCTTACCTTGCGCAACAACCCGGCCTGGAGCTGGCCTACTACAACCGCAGCCGCGATAAAGCTGAGGCCTGCGCCGGCCGCTTTGGCGGTCAGGTCTTCGACACGCCAGAGGCACTGGCCGGCTGGCAGCCCGACGCCGTGATGATCCTGACCCGCGAAATGGATCGCTACGGCGCCGGCATGGCACTGCTGGAGTCATCCCGTCCGCCCCGGCGCATCTTCTTCGAGAAACCGCTGGTCGCGCGCAACGGGCAGGAAAATGTCACCGAGCAGGATTTCGACGACGCGAAACGCATGTTGCGCCTGGCCCACGACAAGGGGTGCGAAACGGCCATGGTGTTCAACTATCGCTTCTACGAACACACGCTGCTGGCTAAACGCATCGTGGCCGAGCGCGACTTCGGCAGGGCGCTCACCATCGCCGGCCTGGTTCACTACGCCTGCTGGAGCCATTGCATCGACCTGATCCACTTCTTCGCCGGCCCGATTGCCGAGATCAGCGCCCTGGCGAGCCAGGCGGTGCACGATATGGGCTGGCTGAAAGCGCCGGATACCATGGCAGCCTTCCGCACGCATAGCGACGCAGCCGGCACGCTGATTGGCAGCACCACGCTGGCCTGGGACGCTCCGCTGTACGAGCTTGTCATTGGCTTCGAGCGCGGCCGCATTCGCATGCAGGACCTCGACGGCGACCTGACGGTGATGGACGCGCGCAGCATGGAGATCGAGCAGTATCGCATCCATGGGGCAAAGTCACGCTGGGACCAGTACAACGCCTCGTTCCAGAAATCCGTCCGGGCCTATCTAGAATCTGTGCGCAACAACCAGCCGCCGCCGGTGCCGGGTGAAGCCGGGCTGCTGGAATTGCAGGTCGAAGCCGGCATCCGGCGCTCGATCGCGCTGCAGAGGCCGGTGAACCTGGCCAGCGAATTTCCGCTGGTATAGCCACCAGGCCGGCCATGCCGCATATCACCCGGCTGCACATTGCTCAAAAGGCGCATCTCCTCCCTTGTCAAACGGGCGCTACATGTGCTATCTGATATGCGCCTGATCGACAGGCATGGACGGGGCAAAAAAGGACGGGCGCAACGACAAATACAAGGCCACGACAGCGCATCGGGATGGTTGCATATCGGTTGGGTTTCTCATGCGGTCGTGGCCTGTGTCCGGGTTGTTTGTGTTGAATGGCTGGAGAATGAATGTGTGATGAAAGACTTTGCAACAGATCGACCCCATGACGCTTCCCCCGTGGTTCGCAAGCTGTGTGCCGGCCTGCTGATGGCTGCCGGCGCGTTGGCGCTTTCGGCCCATGCCGCCAGCGCCGCAACGATTACGGTTAACACCGGCTTGGACGAATTCGGCGCAGGGCCAACGACCTGTTCCCTGCGCGAGGCCATTCAGTCCGCCAATCTGGATAGCGACTTCGGCGGCTGTGTTGGCGCCGGGCCTTACGGCAACGACGTGATTCTGTTCAACCCAATCGTGACCGTGGCTACCCTGAGTATCGTCGCAGGAGTGAACAATGACGACAACTCCTTCCTCGACCTGGACATCGTGGACACCAATCCCAACTTTCCCAACGATCTGACCATCGACGGTGGCGCCAGTGGCGTCACCATCCAACCCGGCATCCCGCTGTGGGACGACCGCATCTTCGACATTCCCTCAAACCCTGTGGGACAACCCGGCGCCGTCGTGTTGCGCAACCTGACCATCCAGGGCGGCAACTCTCCCACGAGTGAAACCGGCGGCGGTAACCCGTGTTTCAATAGCGGCGGCGGCGTGCGCAACTGGTCAGGCGGCAACCTGACACTGGAGAACGTGGTCATCCAGAACAACACCATGCCAATGAACGGCGGCGGCGTGTGCCAGCAGGGCGCTCAGTTGACGGTGGACAAGAGCGCGATCCGCAACAACACAGCGACGGGCATGAACGGTGGCGGCATCTACGCAATCGGCGGTAGCGCGCTGGTGGTGCTGGACAGCACCATTCGCGATAACACGGCCGGGCGCGCCGGCGGCGGCATTGCCGAGCAGGGAAACAGCGACTTCACCCTGCAGAACAGCCAGGTGCTGAGCAACGTCGTCACTCTTCCCGGCGGCATCGGCGGTGGCGTCGCCACCGGCGGCGGCGTGATGCTCAAGACCATCCTCACCAGCACGGTAGCCTACAACCGCGCTGAAGGCGACGGTGGCGGCATCTATAACCAGACGTCGCGCGGCTTGCAGGTCAATGCGAGCACGGTGCTGAGCAACACCGCCGGCGCTTCCCTGAACACCCCCGGCAACGGCGGCGGCATCTGGAGCGGCGCCGTCCTGGTGCTGAACAACACCACCGTGCTGAGCAACGCGGCGCTCATTAGCGGCACGTCCATTTTCCCCGGTGGCGGCGGCATTTACCAGCAGAACGCGCCGATAAACATCCTGGGCGGGCAGGTGAGCGACAACCTGGCGCGCCGGTTTGTCGGGGGCGACATCGCCGGCGGCGGCATCTGGAACAGCGGCACTGCCACCTTGCAAGGCGTGGATGTGCGCGACAACATCGCCGATGGCGCAGCGTTCGGTGTCATGGCCTACGGCGGCGGCATCTTCAACACCGCCCGGCTGAATGTGCTGAACAACAGCCGTGTGGACGACAACCGCGCCGAGGGGGTTCGCGCAAGTGGCGGTGGCATCTACAACAGCGACGTGATCGGTGGTGTGGGCGCCCAGCTCACCCTGCAGAGCAGCAGCGTCTCTACCAACACGGCGCAAGGCAACCCGGTCTTTGGCGGTGGCGAGGGAGGCGGCACCTTCAACGGCTTTGCCCCAGGTGACGTGGCCGACATCTTGGCTGGCCAGATCCGCAACAACCGCGCCGACGGCGGCCAGGGAGCGCAGGGCGGTGGCGTGCGCAGCGCTGGTGTGCTGACACTGACCAGCTCGCTGGTGGTCAGCAACACTGCCAGCGGGGCCAATGCGCTCAGCGCCGGCGGCGGTGTGCACAGCTCAGGTCAAACAGCCTGGATCACCGATAGCCAGATTCTGACCAACGTGGCGCGGCAGGGCGGCGGGTGGTTCAATTTCAATACCAATCAGGCCCAGATATTCAACAGCCAGGTGCGCTTCAACCGCGCCATTACCGGCACGGCAGCTGGCAGTGGCAACGGCGCTGGCATTTACCACAACCTGAACGTCCTACAAATATCGGGCAGCATGGTGTGTCAGAACCAGGCCGATCAAGACGGCGGCGGGGTTTACAACAACAACAGTAGCTCTATCATGCTGATGGCTTCGACCGTATGCGCCAACGCGGCGGGCGCAGGCGGCGCCGGCAACGGGGGTGGCATGTACAACCAGGGCGCTGTCAACATGTTCGATTCACAGGTGTTGACCAATACTGCGCCCAATGACGGCGGCGGGGTTTACAACACCGGCATGATGGGCATCGGCCAGAGCACCTTCAGCGCCAACAGCGCGACCAACGGGAACGGCGGCGGCGTTTACAACGCCGGCTTTGGAAGCATCGGCCAGAGCGCCTTCAGCGCCAACAGCGCGACCAACGGGAACGGCGGCGGCGTTTACAACGACGCCACAGCGGCCGGCTTCTACATCAGCAACAGCACCCTCCAGGGCAACAGCGCGATCAACGGCGGCGGCCTCTACAACGCCGGCCCGGCCAATGTGCAACACAGCGCGCTGATCGCCAACACCGCAAGCAGCAGCGGCGGCGGGTCTTACAACAGCGGCGTGTTGGAGAGCGTGAACAGCACCTTCAGCGGCAACGGCGCGCCGGTCGGCGGCGGCATGCATGCCGATGTCGGCGGCGCAGCCTACCTCACCCACACCACCGTCGCCAGCAACACCAGCGGGGCCGGCATCGCCGCCAACGGCGCGGTCGAGGTGCTGGCGACGCTGCTGGCTTACAACACGGGTGGCGACTGCTCGGCCGCGGTCAGCGAGAACGGCAACTCACACTCCAGCGACGGCACGTGCGGCGTGAGCGTCTCGAACAGTAACCCGCTCTTGCAGCCACTGGCGCTGAACGGCGGGCAGACACTCAACCATGCCCTCTCGCCCGGCAGCCCGGCCATCGACGCCGCCGGCGCGTGCAACAGCTATAGCGTGTTCATCGATCAGCGCTTCGTCTCGCGCCCGCAAGGTGTCGCCTGCGACGTCGGCGCATTTGAGCTGGAGGAGGCTGACCTTGCAGTGAGCAAGTCGGCGAACCCCTCGCCGGTGATCGCCGGCCAGACCATCACCTACACGGTGATCGTCACCAACCTGAGCGCGTCAGGCGCGGCCAGCAACGTGGTGCTCACCGACACGCTGAGCGGCGGCGCAACCTTCGGCGGCGTGGTCAGCGGCGGCGGTTTCACCCTGCAAAGCAGCACTCCCTCGCAGGCCATCTTCACGCTGAGCAGTCTGTCGGCGGGTTCATCGGTCACGCTGGTGTTCACCGCCACCGCGCCGGCCAGCGGGCCAATCGACAATACCGCCGTAGTGGCCTCCGACAATCCCGACCCCGATCCCAGCAATAACACTGCCAGCGTGACGACGATGGTCATGCCGGCCGCTTACTTCTCAGCGTCCAAAGCGCAGGACTATGCCCCCTACGCGCCCGGCATTGTGTTGCCCGGCGGCACGGTAACCTATACCATCGTGGTGACCAACAACGGGCCAAGCACAGCGCCGTTTGTGATCGTGCAGGACACCCTGCAGCCGGGCGTGAACTATGTGGCGCATAGCATCAGCGTAGGAACGTGCACGTTTATGGCGCCGACGCTGAACTGCAACACAGGTTCACCGATAGCAGTTGGCAGCCCAGTGATTGTGGTGATCACCGTCACTGCGCCAATCACCTCGAACACGGCGTTTACCAACACAGCGTTAGCCGGCGCGCCATTAGCATATCCCTACACCCCGTTCAGCTCGAACGTGGTGGGGCTGACCACGGCAGCGCAGGCTGATCTGCGCGTGTCCAAGACGGCCACGCCCTCGCCAGTGTTCGCCGGCCAGCCGGTGACCTATGTGGTGAGCGTGCAGAACGCCGGGCCGGACCCGGCCGCCAACGTAGTGATCACCGACGTGTTCCAGGGCGGCGCGACGTTCGGCAGCGTGATCGGCACGAGCGGCGGCGCGACGCTGCAGAGCAGCAGCGCCAGCGGCGTGACCTTCACGGTGACATCACTGGGCGTCGGCGGATCGGCGACGATGACCTACACCGTCATCGCGCCGGCCAGCGGCGTGATCACCAACACGGCGACGGCGACATCCGACGCAGTGGATCCGGCTCCCGGCAACAACGCTTTCAGCACCACCACGCCGGTCACGCCGGTGGCTACCCTGCAGATCGGCAAGGCGCAGAGCGTCGTCTCGCCCATCACCGGCACGGTGCGGCCGGGCGGGACGATCACCTACACCCTGCTGGTGACCAACACCGGCCCGAGCAGCGCGACGAGCGTGACGGTGACGGACAACCTGCCGGCCGGCCTGACCTACGTCAGCGCGACTGGTTCCGGCTGGTCGTGCAGCTTCAGCGCGCCGACGGTGACCTGCACCACGTCCACCCTGAGCGTCGGCGCAGCGCCGGCTATCCAGATCGTGGCCACTGCGCCGATCACCCCCGGCCTGGTGCTGACCAACACCGCCACGGTGAACGCGGCCACCTATCCCAACACGCCGGTGACCTCGAACAGCGTGGTGGTCAAGGTGCAATACCGCGCCTACGCGCCGATCGCGCTGAGGCCGTAGTCAGCGGCCCGATAGCTCTGTATAGCGAGTGTAGAGACGCCCGCGCCGGGCGTCTCCACACTTTTTGTGCAAGCGGCAATTCCGTCATTCCCGCGCAGGCGGGAATCCAGTCGGGCCATGCGCTCTGGATGCCCTGCTTTCACGGGGTTAAGGGGTCTCGCGCAGGCGCGGACTTCGCGGAGCATGACGGTTTGATAGGGTGAAGGTCCAAGAATACGAAGGAGTGTGTGCAGTGAAAACTGGAACGGTGGCGCGTATTGCTGGTGTGCTCAGCGCGCTGGCCGGCGCAGCCGTGATCGGGAACGCTCAGCCAGCGCAGGCAGCGACGATTACCGTCACTACCCAAAACGACTATTTCGCCAGCGGGCCAACCGGCTGTTCACTGCGCCGGGCGATTAACGCAGCCAACAACAACAGCGACTACAACGGCTGCACGGGCGTCGGGCCGTATGGCAACGACGTGATCGTGTTCGACCCGGCCATCGTGACGGTGACGCTGACCATCAACACTGGGGGCGGTGATAACGACAGTAACGGCTACCGCGACCTGGACATCGGCGACGCGACCGGCGGCAGCCTGAGCATCATCGGCCCGCCCGGCGGGGTTGCGATCGTGGCCGGCGCGGGACTGGGCGACCGCGTCTTCGACATCACGCCGATCGGCGGCAGTGATGTGGCGATGACCAACCTGATCATCGTGGGCGGCGTGACGCCAGCGACGACCTATGAAACCGGCGCGTCCGACGAGCTGTGCTATCGAGGCGGCGGCGGGATTCGGCGCCGCGGCAACGGGCAGTTGACATTGACCAATGTGCGCGTCCTGGACAACACAGCGCGTGGCGGTGGCGGGGTGTGCCATCAGGGCAGCGCGCTGCGCGTGATCGGCAGCGTGATTCAGGGCAACACTACCCAGGGCAACGACGGCGGCGGCATCCTGAGCGCCGGCCCGACGCTCATCAGCGGCACGCGCGTGCTGAGCAACACCGCCGTGATCAGCGAGACGAACGCGCGCGGCGGCGGCGGCGTCTATCACGCGCCCCCTTCGGGCGATGCCCCGCTCGAAGTGCTGGGCGGCAGTGTGTCGTTCAACATTGCCCGGCGCATCACCACCACCGCAGAAGCGCAGGGCGGCGGCATCGCCACGCGGGCGCCGACAACCCTGACCCAGGTGAGCATTACCAGCAACGCACTGGAATCGCTCTCGCCGAGCGCGCAGGGCGGCGGTGTGTTCAGCAGTCGGATGGTGTGGGTCAATCAATCGAGCATCGTCGGCAATGTGATAACCGCCAACTTCGGTCTGGGTGGCGGGTTACATACTAGCAACCTGCTGGGCGAGATCAACGGCGGCATGATCCTGAGCAACACCGCACGGCAAGGCGGCGGCTGGTACAACACAGTTGCCGGCGCGCTGCTGATCGGCAGCGAGGTGAGATTCAACCGGGCGCTGCAAATCGGTGGGGGAATCTTGAACGCTGCGAGCGCGGGAAGCGTGGGAATCGTCAACGCCACCGTGTGCGACAACCGCGCCGAAGGGATGTCGCCGGCGGTGGGTGGCGGTCTGGCAAACTTCGGCAGCAATGGGTCGCTCTATGTGCAAGGCTCGATTGTGTGCAACAATCGCGCCAGCTCGGGCGGCGGAGCGATCAACAATGCAAGCGGGAGCGGGATGCTGGTGGTGGAAAGCTCACACATCTACGGCAACGCAGCCGTGGCGGGCAGCGGGGGCGGGATCGCACAAAACAGCGCCGGCGGCCTGCGGCTGGATAGCAGCGCGCTCACCACAAACACGGCCAGCGCGTCGGGCGGGGCGCTCAGCGTCGTCAACGCGGGCTTCAGCGCCCTTAACGTCACCTTCAGCGGCAACCAGGGTGCAAACGGGGCGATACACGTGCAGAACGGCCCCGGCTACCTGACCTACACCACGATCGTCAGCAACAACAGCGCGGGGCTATGGCTGGCATCGGGCAGCACAGTCACCGTGCGCGCCACCCTGCTGGCCGGCAACACCACCGCGAACTGCGCTATCAGCGGCGGCACGCTGATCAGCGCCAACGACAACCTGAGCAGCGATGCAAGCTGCGCGGCGCTCAGCGCGCCCAACGACCTGACCAACACCAACCCGCTGCTGCGCCCGCTGGGGTTCGCCTCGCCGTTCGACTTCACGCCGACGCATCGGCCCATGCCAAACAGCCCCGCGCTCAACCACATCCCGCCGGCCCGCTGCATCCTCACCGATCAGCGCAACACGCCGCGCCCGCAGAACGGCGCCTGTGACGTGGGCGCGGTGGAGCTGGCCGTGTGGCGCACCTACGCGCCAATCACGCGCAAACCGTAGGCAGCGCGGAGGGAGTGCTCAGTGAAGAGTGCTGAGTGCTGAGCGATGAGTGCTGAGTGCTGAGCGATGAGTGCAGAGTGCTGAGCGATGAGTGCAGAGTGCTGAGCGATGAGTGCAGAGTGCTGAGCGATGAGTGCGGA
>DAOUDB010000146.1:0-2966 GCA_034431495.1 Thermoflexales bacterium | reverse complement strand
CGCTTTTTTTTGTTGCACAGGCGACGCCGGCCCCATCATCCTCCCATTCTGACTGCTTCACATCGTTACAATGGCCACACCAGTCCGGCGTCTATCGCACTGAGGCGTCGGGGTGCACCGACACACGGGAGGCCGGAAAAGATGAAGGTCAAGACGAAGGCGAGGATCGCGATTGGGTTGGGGCGTATTTCGTTTCGCACGGCCGGCGTGTTGCTGGCAACATTCCTCCTCGCGGGCTGCGGCGCACGCACCACACCGTCTTCGCTGCTGCCTACCCGCACCCTGCCCCCCTTCAGCGAGCCGCCGGCAACGCGCACCCCCACGCCGGCGCCGGCTGCCACACTCGCCCCCCCGGCCACACGCCCGGCATCGGCCACTGCCGCACCTGCGCCCCAATCAGACAGCGCGCCGGCCACTCGTGGAACGTCGCTAGCGTTGTGCGACGGCAGCCAGTACAACCTCGGCACACCGGCGCCCATGCCGGCAAGTGCGCCGGGACAGATTGTCTACATGACGCTCGACGGCGACATCGCGCTGATCGATCCCACAGGCGGGCAGCCCGTTCTGGTGACGAATGATGCGCTCGTCAACCAGCGCAGCGGTCTGGCGCGCTTCTATCAGAATCCGACGTTCTCACCCGATGGCCGACAACTGGCATTCGTGGGCGTGAATCTGAACGCGGCCACCGAAACAATCACGCGGACGGTGCATGTCGCGCCGGCGCAACCACAGGCCCAACGCATCACGCTGCACAGCAGCCGGTCAGGCCCGATTCCGTATCTCGACTGGGCGCCGAATGGACGGCTGCTGGCGTTCCTGACGTTCGACGCGCAACAGCAAACGGGCGAACTGCGCGTGGCAGCCAGTGACGGGACGACAACGGGCCGGGTCGATATTGGACAGTCGGCCTACTGGCACTGGCGAGCGGACTCAGGGGCGATTGTGGCGCGCGTGGGTGGACAGGCCGGCGCGACGGGCGCGCGCGCAGCCGATCGCATCATCGTGGTCGACATGGCCCGGCAATCGGCGCGCGCATTGGATATCACCCCTGGCGCGTTCAAATCGCCGCACTATTCGCCCGATGGCCGGCACATGCTGTTCGTCGCGCGTTACGCCGGGCAGGATGAACTGGCGCTGGCCGACGCCGAAGGCCAACCCATCTGCGCCATTGCGCCGATCAACAACATCGCGGCATTTGCCTGGTCGCCCGATGGCCGTCGCGTGGCCTGGCTCGATACCGAGACTGCGTTTAGCAGCCCGGCGCCGTTGTTCGTGGCTGACCTGCGCACCGGCCAGCGCGAGCGAATTCATGATCGCGCTTCGGCTTTCTTCTGGTCGCCGGACGGTGGCCGGCTGGCTGTGTATTCCCTGGTCACAGGAACGCCCCCCGCCAACATCGAAGAGAACATCCGGCGCGCCGAATCATCCAACGCACAAGAAGACGCCCTGCTAACGCGCATCGAGATTGTGGACGCACGCAACGGCAGCATCGTACAAGTGGCCGATACCCTGCCAACCCGCGAGTTCGCGCAATATCTGGCCTATTTCGATCAGTACTCACGCTCGACCACGCCCTGGTCACCCGACAGCAAAAAGTTGGTATTTCATACGATTCTGAGCGAACGGCAGACGGTGGAGATCGGCGTCGCCATCCTGAGCGCCAACAGCGCGGCGGTCTCGATCAGGCGGCTCGCGACAGGAGCAAACGCATTCTGGTCACCACGCTGAAAACCAACGGCGCAATCAATTGGGGGTGCATTTCCCAGCAGGAGCAATCCGCCCATTTGCACGGCGGATGAGTCCACGGATGCGATCCGCGCGGGCAACATGCCCCGGCAAAGAAATGCAGCCATCATTTGGCGGCGAGGTAATATAATCGCGCTTTGATCGAGAAGCCATCCCTCATCCACACAGCAGGGCCCATGGCACATTGACAAAGCAAGGACAAGGAGTAAGGAGAGAGAAGCGTATGAAACCCATCCCATTCAAGAGTATGCTGGTCTTTGGCGTCGTCAGCCTGCTCGTCGCCGCGTGCGCCGCGCCGGTCGCCGCCCCCAAGGCGGCCGAGCCAACCCAGGCGGCCCCGGCCGAGCCGGCCCAGCCGCAGCAACAGGCCGGCCTGCAAATCCCCGACGTGCAGCCGGGCAAGTTCAATGTGGCTGCCGTCCTGATTGGCCCGCACGATGACGGCGGCTGGAGCCAGGCGCACTACGAGGGTCTGGTCTATGTCGGGCAGAACATGCCGAACGCGCACGTCGCCTATGTCGAGAATGTGCCCGAGGGCGCCGAGGCCGAGCAGGTCATTCGCGGACTGGCCCGCAAGGGATTCGACCTCATTCTCACCACATCGTTTGGCTATATGGATGCCACCGGCGCCGTGGCCGAAGAATTTCCGAATCAGACGTTCGTGCACGTCAGCGGCTTCAAGACGAACGGCAAGAACTTCGGCAACCTGTTCGGCGCGATGGAAAACATGAAGTACCTGGCCGGCATGATCGCCGGGTCGCGCGCCAAACTAGACGGGCAGACCAAGCTCGGCTACATCGCCACCTTCCCCATCCCCGAAGAGCTGCGCCTGGGCAATGCTTTTGCCCTCGGCATGCGCAAGACCTGCCCCGATTGCACGATGGATGTGCGCTGGATCAACACCTGGCACGATCCGGTCATCGAGAAGGCAGCCGCAGAATCGCTCTTTGACGCCGGCGCCTACGTGGTGTTCACCGGCGCAGACACCCCCGCTCCCGCCGACGTGGCGCAGGCCAAAGGCAAGTGGGGCATCACCTACGACTGGGTCGGCTCGTGCAAGGTGGAACGCTGCCTGACCGCCCCATACTGGGACTGGGGCAAGATCTATGCCAAGATCGCGCAGGGCGTGATCGACAAGACCTACCAGCCCGGCTTCGACTACTTCGACGCCGACAGCGGGGCGCTGGGCATCTATGGCCTGATGGAAGGCCAGGAATTGA
>DAOUDB010000145.1:0-1765 GCA_034431495.1 Thermoflexales bacterium | reverse complement strand
CGCGGCGCGCGAGCTTGCGCGCTACACGGCCATCAATCTCGGTGTCCTGCTGGCGCTCATGGCTGTCTTCGAGCCGTGGTCGGGCGTGTACCAATTGCTGGTGCGGTCGGCGCTGTCCGCGTCCCATCCCGACACCACCTTCGGCTGGCTGGCACGTTTTGATGGCGCAGCCGGCTGGATCGGGATGCTGCTTTACAGCGGCCTGGTCACGCTCTACGCCGAGGAGCTGTTTTTTCGCGGCTGGCTCCTGCAGGTGTTGTTGCGCCGTATGAGGCCGGCGTGGGCCATTATTGCGCAGGCCGCATGCTTTGCCTTGCCGCAGGCGATTGCTGCGCTGTTCATGCCGCCGCTACAGGGCGTGTTGTATGTGGTTGTGTATGCGTGGCTGGCCATTGGCGTCGTCGGCGGCTGGGCGGCCGCGCGCACCGGCAGCATCTGGCCGAGTCTGATTTCAGCCACCGCGTGCAACTTCATCCTCACAGCGCTGATCTTGCGCTGATCCATTGACAGTTCAGTCGACTTCCAGTAATATCGACGCTCGTTGATATGAGCAAAGCGTGCACAACGCTCAAGCGCGCGCCTCGCCAGGCGGAACATGACGCCGAGGTCGTGCGCCCGTTGCTGAAAGTGATGGGCGAGCCGAACCGGCTGCGCATCTTCGCGCTGCTGACGCAGGGCGAATTGTGCGTGTGTGACATCGAAAGCGCGCTCAGCCTGCCGCAGAATCTGGTGTCGCACCATCTGGGTGTGCTGCGCGAGGCCGGCTTCATTCGCGCCCGGCGCACAGGCCAGTGGGTGCACTACGCCATCGACAAGCCGGCCCTGGATCAAATCTACCCAGCTTTGTGTCGCCTCTTCAACCCTGAGTGTGTGCGTGACGAGTCGCGCGTCTGTTGAGGTAGATAGCCGTTTTTATTTGCCGGAATGTATCAATGTCAATTGATAAGCTGAACCAGAAAGGAGTGTGTCGGTATGACTGAAGAGCAGTCTGCAACCGCGCAGCCGAGGCGTGCCCTTGCTTCCCAGGAGATCCCGAGCGGATCAACTGGTTCTATGATGACCCGGCTGCAGTGGAAGGTTCGGAGCAGGAGCAATACCAGGCGTTTGTAAAAGTGGCGCGAGAGCTGTCCATGCGCATTCGCACCTGGGTGCAATTGCCTCAAGTCTCACGCGGGTTGCGCATTCAAGAGTTGAGAGAAAGGGAGGTGTCAGTGTGACAGACACCGGAAAACTGCGCGTCTTGATTCTATGCACGGCCAACTCGGCGCGTTCGCAGATGGCGGAGGGTGTGTTACGTCATCTGGCCGGCGAGCAGGTCGAAGTGTTCAGCGCCGGCAGCACACCGAGCGTCGTGAACCCAATGGCGATTCGCGCGATGGCCGAAATCGGCGTCGATATTAGCGGCCACCGTTCGAAATCGCTGATGGAGTTCATTCAGCAGCCCTTCGACTTCGTGATCACGGTATGCGACAACGCCGCCGAGACCTGCCCGGCATTCCCAGGTCGGGCGCAACGCATCCACTGGAGTTTTCCCGATCCGGCGGCTGTCGAGAGTGAGGATGCGAAGCTGGCTGCCTTCCGTTCGGTGCGCGACGGCCTGATCGAGCGATTCCGCAGCTTCATACAACAGCAGGGGTTGAGCGAGCCTGCAGACCCTGAACGACTTGGAGGAAAGTGACATGGCAGAAAGCGTGATGATTGCGATTGACGAGATTCGTGAAGGCGTGCGCGACCGCTACGCCGAGAACGCCCGGCGCGTGAGCGA
>DAOUDB010000144.1:0-18649 GCA_034431495.1 Thermoflexales bacterium | reverse complement strand
CAAGCTGGTTGCCGAGTTAGTGGCGCACTGTCCGCGCGTATGGGTGCTGGTCACCAGCCGCGAAGCCTTGCGTCTGCGCGGCGAGCGCGTGTTCCCCGTGCTGCCACTCGCCACACCAATCACTGTGAGAGGCGAAGGCGCCTCCACTGCCGAGTTGATGGCGATCCCGTCGGTCGCGTTGTTCGTCGAGCGCGCCCAGGCCGCCGACCCCGACTTTCAGCTCGACTCGAGCAATGCGCGCGCCGTAGCCGAGTTATGCCGCCGGCTGGACGGGCTGCCCCTCGCGCTGGAGTTGGCGGCGGCGCACGTGAGTCTGATGACGGCTCAGGCGCTGCTCAGCCGGCTCGCGCCCACGCGCCGCGTGAACATCGACTTGATCGCCGGCGACAGCGTCGAACTGCCCGCCCGCCAACGGACCCTGCGCAACACGATCCAGTGGAGCTATGATCTGCTCGACCCGGCCGGGCAGTCTGTGTTTCGCCAGCTTGGAGTGTTCAGCGGTAGCTTCACCCTCGACGCGGCCGAAGCGGTGCTGCGCCCAGAGAACGATAGCCCCACGGCTGCGTGGGAGGCTGTTTCCACACAACTCAGCCACAGTCTGTTGCAGCGGCGCGATGCCGGCCCCAACGGCGAGACGCGCTTTGCCCAGCTCGAAACGATCCGCGAGTTCGCCCGGCAACAATTGAATGCCGCCGGCGAAGCAATGCAAACACAACACCGCCATGCTGAACACTATCTTCACGCGGCCGAGGCACGCGCGGCGCTGATCACGGGAGGCGCGCAACAGGATGCGCTGATCCGCCTCGAAGCTGACTACGGCAACATCCGGGCAGCGTTGCGCTGGCTGCTGCAACACGACGCGCCGCGCGGCTTGCGCCTGGCAGCCTTGTTGATCCCCTTCTGGGATGTGCGTGGTTATTTCCATGAAGGCCGGCAGATGCTGGAACAGGCGCTGTCCGCCAGCAGCGCGCCAACTGTCGATCGGGCGCGCGCGCTTATTGGACTGGGGCTATTCGAATTCAATCACTCGGCATTCCAGAGCGCGCTGCGCCATTGCGACGAAGCGCTGTCAATCTGCGACAACCTCGGCGACGCGCGCGAACTGGTCGCTCAGGCGTGGCTGGTCAAAGCGATGTCGGCCGAGGCTGCCTCTGACCTGGAGGACGCCCAGTGCTTTTTCGACGAGGCGCTGACTGCCGCCCGCAAGGCGTCGGACGCGCACATACTGGCGCGCATTCACATCGCTCGCGCGCGCTTCATCCGCGCCGCCGACCACGACCTGGATGCGGCAGACGCCGCGCTCAACGAAGCCCTGGAGCTGCACCGCCGGCTGGGCGATCAACGCGGCGTGGCCCATGCGCTCATGCAACGCAGCGACATCATGGCCTCACGCAGCGAGTACACCCGCGCGATCGAACTGGCGGCCGAAAGCGCCGGGATGTTTCGGGCGCTGGGCGCGCTCAACGAACTGGGGCTGGCGCTGATGGCGCAGGGGGAGTCGCAGATCAACGCCGGCCTACTGGACGAGGCGCAGGCAACCCTTGACGAAGCGCTGGCCTTGTTTGAGCAGGTCGGCGGGCGATGGTGCGCGGCTATCTGTCGGCATCACCTGGGGCGTATTGCGCTGCAAAGAGGCGATCTGCCTGCCGCACACAGTCTGTTTCAAACCGGCCTGACGGCATCGCGTGAGTTGGGGCGCATGGCGATGGCAGCGCGCTGTGTGGTTGGGCTGGCCGGCCTGGCGCTGGCCGAGGAACAACCCGAACAGGCTGCCCGGCTGCTCGGCGCTGCCATACGGCATCTGCCGGCCGACCTGACGCCGGCCGATCATGTTGAGATAGAAAGCTATGCGGCAGCGGCCCGCCGCGCATTGGGTGACGCCGGGTATGCGGCTGCGACATCACAACTGAAACTGGATCAAGCCATCGCAGAAGTATGCGCCGAGGATAAGAGCAGCAATCTGCAAAGCAGCCGATGAAGCCGGCAGCTACCGGTCTTGCTCCGCCTGCCGGCGCCCTTCATCGAGGCGCTTGAGTGCGCGACAGGCTATCGAATCGGGGCACGGCGTGGGCTGTTCAACCACCGGCGTGGCCGGCGGATTGGCTCTGGGCCGGCCACCATCGCAGCCGGCCAACACAAGGCACAGCCCAAGCGCTGCCGCGAACGCAGCCCTTCCCTGCCGGCGTGTTCGCGCACACATCCGCGCATCTGTTGTCGCCATGTCTCCAGACCTCTTCACGCTCTATACCCCGACCGTTGACACCTGACTCTCGCCCGCCTCACCGTACTGCGATGCCTCAATCGCGCGCAAAGGCGTTGAACGGGTTGGTGTGCGTCAGCAGGCGGATGGTCGCCTCATCCACGCCGGCCTGGCGCAGCTTCGGCAGAAACACCTCACTGAGATACGTGTACGGTTGCGGCACGCCGCCGCCGGGCTGCCCGGGGTCGAACCAGCCCCGGTCGTGGCTGAGCAACAAGCGATTGCCCAGGCCGGCTTCCAGCAGGCGCAGGATGTTCTGGACATGCCCATCGTCCGTGCCCGGCGTGCCGATGTTGTCGTACTCGATCCAGCAGCCGCGCCGGCCCATCTCCAGATGCAGGCTGAAGTCCGGCTCGGCCTGTGTGTGAATCCAGATGAAGCGCCGGGCCGAATACCCCGCCCGCTCGATGAGATCGACCTGTTCGCGCACGACCTGGCCGCGAATGGTGTGGCTGCCGATGACGGCGTTGGTCTCGGCGCCGGCGCGCGCCGCCGCGCGCACGATCTTCGCCTCGGTGGGAGTGATGCCGTTGTCGCCGACGCTGAGCTTGATCCAGCCGGCTTGCACACCCGTGCCGCCGATGTTGCCCTTCAGTTCGCCCAGCATCCAGTAATACAGCGCATCCTCGCTGGCGACATGCGCCCACGGCGGAACCCAGGGTTCGCGGTAGATGCCGGTCGGCACGAGAATGGGGAAGCCGGTCGCGTCGGACACGGCCTTGTCCAGATCGGCGCGCCGGCCAACACCAACCGGGCTGCACTCGACAATGGCTGTCACGCCGGCAGCCCTGGCCTTTTCGATTTCCGGCGCCATCAGGTTGACGACATCGGCGGCATACGCCTCGGCATAGCCGGGTTTGTCGCAGGTGCGCAGATCGACGAACACGTGCTCGTGCGGCAGGATCATGCCGAGTTGATCTGCGCTCAAATGACCGAGTGTCGTTACGAGCGTCGTAGACATGTGCGCATCCTCCTTGAATGTATCCTGGAAGCGGAGAGAGTATCACAGCACAATCTGGAAGCCGGCCTGTTCAAAGTGGTGGTCGGCAGTCAGGACCTGCGTTACACCGCGCTGCTGCATAAGCACGAATGAAATGCAGTCTGTGAGGCCCCATTCCTTATCCATGCGCTGGCGATAGAGAGCCAGACCGCGCTCAAACAGCGCAGCGTCCACATGCGCCACTTCAATGGCAGCAGCCTCGCGCACAGTGGCGATGATTTGCGCTGCCAGAGCGCGCGCCGGCAGCAGCGATAGTGCATTGCCGATCTCGATCAACACCGCATCTGTGGTCATCATCGGTGTGTTCCCACGCGCGAAGCGGCGCGCGGCATCAACAGCCCGCGCGTGGAACTTGTCACGTCGGTTGAAAAGGGCAATGAAGTAGCTTGTGTCGAGAAACACAGCCGGCGCAGTCAAGGAGGGTGTCATCCGTTCTCCACGTCGCCATCATTGACATCGGCCAGGCCGCGCCGCAGGTCGGCATAAAGATAGTCGTCGAGGTGTTCAGACAGATCTTCGGGCAGGTTCAGAGCGACATCGATGGGTTGCGCTTCGGCCAGCCGGAGCAACTGCGCCAGAACGTGGTTGAGCGCCGGGTCGTCCTTCGCGCCCGGATTGCGTCTATCCAGTGCGTTCACTTCCCGGCGTGACACCTCTACAACGCGCCCAGACACGGCAAGGTTTAGCGCCAGGCGGACCGCCTGCGATTTGGTTTCGCAGCGATAGAGTCGCATCAGATCGGTCAGCGCGCGATCGTCGTCCGCGCTGAACCAGAACATGCGCCGCTTCAGCGCCCGGCGCGCGAACTGCGCGGCCTTGCGGGTGGAAGACCTGGGATTCGTCGTCATGGCAGTCAGTATAGCACTACGCTATATCGCATGTCGCGCCGGCCTCGACTCGAGTTACGCTCACTCGCCCGCTCCGTCATCCGCGTTCACGCGCTGCCCAGTACGCCGCCTTTGCTGTCGCACTTGCGCCACCACCCAGTCGATGTAGCGCGCCAGGGCCGGCTCGACGAGGCTGTTCAACCACGCCAGCAACGTCATCTGGATGCCAGGAGTGATGCGAAAAGCGTCGCGCCGGATGCCGGCGATGATGGCGCCGGCCACGGCATCCGCCGTCCACAAACCGCCCTTGCCGGCGATGATGCGAGTTTCGATGGGCTTGATCTTGTTCTCTTCGTGAAGTTGGGGTGTGTCGGTGTCGGGCGGATAGACCACCGAGAGCCTGATGTTGTCTGCCTTCAGTTCGGCGCGCAACGCCTCGGCGAGTCCGCGCACGGCAAACTTGGCCGGGCTATAGGACGTATAGCCGAACACGCCGATCAACCCCGCGCCGGAAGAGATCATCACGATGTGCCCGTGTCCCTTCTGGCGCATGCCCGGCAGCACACTGCGCACGGCGTGGAGTGTGCCAAAGTAATCGATCGCCATGGTGCGCTCGAACGCCGCAAGCGGCAACTGATCGAAGTAACCCGGCTGCACGACGCCGGCCGAGGCGACCAGGATATCGGCCGGCCCGTTAACGCGCGTTGCCACAGCAACGACGCGATCGACCTCCGCGCAGTGTGACACATCGGCAGACAGCGCCAGCACGCGCTGCTGCGCGCTTTCACGCTGCGCCTCCACCTCGGCCTGCGCCGCGCGCAGCTTGAGCGGATCACGCGCGATGAGGGTGAGGTGCGCACCGGCCTGCGCCAGCCGGCAGGCTGTCGCTTTGCCGATGCCGCTCGACCCGCCGGTGATGATCGCGTGGACGCCGTGAAAGTCAGTCGTCATCGCATGGCGCCCTTCAACCGGCCTCGATCACCCTGTGCGCGATCATCCATTCCACCGCCTCGAACACGCCTTGCAGTGAGGTATAGCGCGGCTGATAGCCGATCAGCCGGCGCGCTTTGTCGATGCTGCAATTCGGGCTGTGCGCGATATGATCCCAGGTTGCCGCCGCTTCATCGCTGCTGACCGTCTTGCGCCACTCCTCCCACGGCAGAAAAGCCAGCTTTGGCTGTTGGCCGAACCAGGCATATACCGCCTCGGCATAGCCGCGTAACGACAGGGCCTGCGGCGACACGCTGTGAAAGCTTTCGCCGACCGCCGCGCCCCAGTGCGTGATGGCGCCCATGAACGCCTGCGCCACATCATCCGCGTGCACGTGATGCACCGTCTCCAGACCAAAGTTCGGCAGTGCCAGTTCCTCGCCGCGCGCAATGCGGGCAAATACCTGCGGGTTGAAGTGGCCTTGCGGATTGAGAATATTCCATCCCGGCCCGACGATGTGCCCCGGCATCAACACCGTGGCCGGGAAGTCGCCGCGCCGCGCTTCGCCCAACAGGAAATCTTCGATGGCCGCCTTCTGGATGCCGTATTCGCCAAAGGGCCGGCGCGGCTGATCCTCTGTCGTCGGCACGCGCTCGCTGTGGCCGTGCGCCCAGATCGTGCCGCAGTGCAGAAAGTGACGCACCTGCCCGCGCAACGCCTCGACCAGATGCTTTGCGCTGTCGAGGGTGAAGCAGATCATGTCGATCACGATGTCGGGCTGCATGTCGCGGATGCGCCGGCCAAAGACGCCGGCCTGTTCCTCGGCTGCGCGATCCAGATACACCCGCTGCGCATGTCGCCACGCGGCGTGCGGTTGATACGGTTCGCGCTGTTGCCGGCTGACGCAAATCACTTCGTGCCCGGCATCGACCAGACGGGGAACCAGATAAGTGCCCACGTGCCCCGTTCCACCGATGATGATCGTTCTCATTTTCAGTGTGCTCCTTGTTTGCGGTGGATGACGGCGCACCGGCGCCATCAGCCAGCCTGCGCTGCCGGCTCGAGCGGCAAGGTGACCGGCCGCCCACCTTCAGCTGCCGATTGACGCAACGCCAGAATCAGTTCCTGATCGAGCCGGGCCTGCCACGGCCCGTAAGTTGAATGGGTGTCGTTGCGCACCGCATCGACCAGACTCATCAGACAGCCGGCGACGCCGATCTCGTCGTCGTGCCATTGCCGGCCATGGCCCTGCCTGGCCGGCCTGAACGGGTTCTCCCACGTGATGATTGGCTGATCCGGATCGCCGGTGTGCGCAACCATCGCCACGAGCGCCCCGCCATCGACCCGCTCCCAACGTCGTTCGAGCGTGATGAAGCGCGGCGCCTCGCCGCCCGGCGCCAGCAGACTCAAACGCTCTTCGACATCCAGACCCACGCCGACGGTGATGCCCATGCCCTTTTCCGCGAGGAAGCGGCTGCTGCGCCACCAACGCAGCGGCGAATCGTAACCCACATCGGTCCAGTGAAAGACACCCAGTTGCCCGCCGTCGAACTCGATGAGGCCATGCTCCTGTGTCTCAGCGCGCGGGCCGCGCGCGTTCGCCAGGCGCGACCAGTGCGGCGCAAGCTCATAGCGATGCACCGACCCGGCCACCTGAACGGGGCGCGCGTCGAAGCCGAGGTAGCTGCGCATGACGCTGATGCCGTGATAGCCGTGGCCGGCGAAGTCGCTGAACGATGTATGCACCCTGCCGAACAACCCCGAGGCCAGCAACTTCAGTTTGATCTGTTCGAGGGGCCGGCGGTGGAACTGTTCGGCCACCTCGATTTTCAGGCGTCGGTCGGCGGCCGCCTCGATGATGGCGTCGGCCTCGCGCAGGTCATGCGCGATGGGCGTTTCGAGCAGCACGTGCAGGCCGGCCTCGACCGCCATCAACCCGACCTGCCCGTTGGCCGAGTAGTTGACAGACACCACGCCAATGTGTGGATCGTGGTCATCCACCAGCCGGCGCAGGTCGGTGTACCACGGCGCGCCCAGCTCTTCACCGAGCCGGCGCGCAGAGTCGGGACTGCGGCCCCACACCGCGACCAGCCTCATCTCATCCGGCAGCGCCTGGATGAGCGGCCCGTACATGTAGGACGACCTTTTCGACGCGCCGATGATGGCTACCCGCAAGGGTTCTTCCATTGGGCCTCCACTGGAACTAGAACGTCACGGACAGACCGCCGTCGGCGACGAGGACATGGCCGTTCACATAGGTGTTCAACCGCGAGGCCAGCCATACAATCGGCTGAGCGATCTCGGCCGGCTGCGATGCGCGCGCCAGCGGAATACGCCGCTGTTGCACGTAGTTGGTGATGAACCACTCCGACTCCAGCTCGTTCTTGCCGTTGACGATGGCCATCGGCGTATCGACGAAACCGGGCGCCACGCTGTTCACCAGAATGTTGTGCGGCCCCAGCTCCAGCGCCAGCGCGCGGGTCAGTTGATCCATCGCGCCCTTGGCCAGATCGTAGTGCGACGCGCCGCGCTCGGCGCGATAAGAGTGGATGGACGACACGTTGACGATGCGCCCGCCGCGGCCCTGCGCGATCATCACGCGGGCGGCCGCGCGCGAGCAGTGAATGGCGCTGTCGAGGTTGACATCCAGCACGCGCCGCCACTCGTCGTAGGGCGACTCTACAAAATCGGCTGTGGCAAAGATGGCCGCATTGTTGACCAGCACGTCGATGCCGCCAAACGCCTTCACCGTCTCATCGATCAGCCGGCCGGCGCCTTCGATTGTGCTGACATCGGCTGCCACGGCGATCACCTTTGCGCCCAACGCGGCGATCTTGTCGGCGGCTTCCTGCGTGACCTGAGGCCGGCGGCCGTTCACCACCACCGCCGCGCCGCAGCGGGCGAACAACTCGGCTGCCGCGTAGCCAATCCCCGTGCCCGAGCCGGTAACCACTGCAATCTGACCCGTGAAGTCGATATTCATGTTTGATCTCCTCGCGCAGATGATACATGGCCTCAGCCGGCCAACACGGTCAACGACAGGGGCGGCAATTCGAGTCGGGCGGTCCCATCGCGCACCGGCAGCGCCGTCAACGTTCTGGGGCGCACGGCATCCGGCTGAGCGAAAGTGTTGGCGGCTTTGGGATCGTCGCCGGCCAGTTGCAACGCCGTGCTCAGGCGATCAGGCGCGCCGGTCTGCCAGACAATCTCCACCGGCACCGCAGCCATCTGACTGCGGTTGACGATGAACAGCGCCTGCTGGCCAGTTGCCGGGTCATAGCAGGCCGACACATCGATGAGCGGCGCATCGCCATAGCGCCGGGTGGGATAGACCGGCGCCTGGACCAACACATCCAGCGCCTTGCCATGCGCGTGCCGGCTGAACAGCGCGAACGGATAGAACAGCGTCTGCTTCACCAGGCCATCTGTCGTGGTCAGAATTGGCGCAATCACATTGACGATCTGCGCCAGGCACGCGATTTCCAGCACATCGCATTTGCGCACGAACACATTCATCCACTGCGCCGCAACCAGCGCGTCTTCGAGCGTGTACACCTGCTCGGCCAACGGCGGCGCCTCGCGCCAGCCGCCCGGCGTTTCGGTCAGGTTATACACGATGCCCCACTCATCCCACGACAGGCGCACCTCACGCTTCGAGCGCAGTTTGGCTTTGACGTAGCGCAGGGTGGCCGCCAGCGCATCGACGTGATCCTCGAATTGCGCGGTTGTCGCCAGATAGCTGGCCGTGTCGCCGTCGGCGTTGCCGGCGTAGTAGTGCATGGAGAGGTAATCCACCTGCTCCCAGCACTGCTCGAGCGTCACGCGATCCCACTCCGGGTATGTGGGCATCCCGGGGCCGGACGAGCCGCACAAGACCAGTTTGATCGAAGGGTCGTGCCACTTCATTATCTTGGCGGCTTCGCGGGCTTTGCACGCGTACTCGTCCATCTCCAGATGCGCAATCTGCCACGGACCGTCCATCTCGTTGCCCAGGCACCAGTACTTCACCCCATACGGCTCGCGCCGGCCATTCGCAACGCGCAGGTCGGCGTAGTACGTGCCGGCTGGCGCGTTGCAATACTCGACCAGCGTGGCGGCCTCTTCGAGCGTGCCCGTCCCCAGATTGACCGCCAGCATTGGCTCGGTGTCTACTTCCTGACAAAAGGCCAGAAACTCGTCCGTGCCGAATTGATTGGTCTCGATGGATTGCCAGGCCAGTTCACGCCGGCGCGGACGGCGCTCTTTTGGCCCCACGCCGTCGAGCCAGCGATAGCCACTGACGAAGTTGCCGCCGGGATAGCGCGTCGCGCGAAAGTTCAACTCGCGCAGCGCGGCCAGCACATCCTGGCGCAGACCGCGCTCGTCGGCGTGCGGCGATTGGGGGTCATAGATGCCGCCGTAGATACAGCGACCCAAGTGCTCGGCGAAGCCGCTCCACAGCAGTGGCGAGATGTCGCCCAGCACGCGGTTGGTGTCGAGAAAGATTCGAGCCGTCTGATTCGATACCGTCTTCATCGCTTGTCCTCCGGGAAAAGCCACGGAACACACAGAGACATTCTGCGGGAGTCTTTTTGTCCTCCCGACAGTTACCCGCACACCTCGATGGCGACGCGCGCCATGTGGCTGAACAACGTGACCCCTTCGCCCATCGCTTCGGGAAACCGATTGATCAGGCAACGCCGGCCATCGACACACACATCGATCAGGTCATCATGCAGGACAACATCCAGATCGAAAGGGCGATCGAGTCCCGACACGCCGCACAACTCGGCGTCGCCCAGTGTCACGCGCTGTTCGGCCGGCCACACGCGCAGCTCGCAGCCCCGCTCGAAGGGGCCGGCCTCGCGCAGCCGCGCGCCAAAACTGCCGGTCGCCGTTTCGGGCCGCGCGCGCAGCTTCAGGCGGGCATTGCGCGGCGCTCCCTGCAACGCCACCACTGCCAGCCCGCCCTGCGGCGCGAATCGGGCAGCTCGCCCTTCCACCACAGCGTCCACGATCGGCACAAGCGACAGCGCGGCCGGATCGAGCGCCGGCGGGGTCATCTCCGGCACAGAGGCCGAGCCGAGCAAACCGTCTGCGTCCTGCGTGATCTCACGGCAGACGATGTGCCCGCCCCACAAAAGCCGGCCCGCATCCCGATCCCCTTCGCGCGAGCCGACCCAGGCCACGCCGATGCGCCGCTCGCCGCCAAATGCCGCCGTCTTCATCACCCGCGACCAGGGGCCGTCGAGAATATCCACCGCCGGCTGCGCCCACGGCCCAAAGGGGTCGCGCGACAGGCGATAGCGCGCCGTCCCGCCGTTGCTGAACACCAGATAGTGCCAGCCGTTCCAGGCAAAGTAGTCCGGGCATTCGGGCACGTCGGAATAGCCGGGCACGATGAAGGGGGCCTGCATCTCCCAGCGCCACAGGTCAGACGAAACGAGGTGGGCCAGACAACCACCGCGCGCAGGAATGGCATGCTCGCGGTGCCACGCCGACACGAGCATGTGAAACAGGCCAGTGTTCTCGTCGCGGAAGACACACGGGTCGCGGAAGTGGTCAGGGGCGTAGGCCGGCGGGGGAGACATCAGCGGGTTGGGCTGCGTCTTCTCGAAGTGGATACCGTCGGCGCTCAGCGCGTGGCCCAAATGTTGTGACCAATCCGGCATGCGCGTGGCATAGAAGGCGTGGAACATGCCCTCGTGGTGGATAACGGAGCCGGTGCAGATCGAGCCTTCCCACTCCTGTTCGACGGCCAGTGCCAGAGGATGGTGTTGCCAGTGGATCAGATCGCGGCTGCTGGCATGCGCCCACTGGTGACCACCCAGCCCATTGCGCCACGCATGATGGCCTTCGTCCAGCAGATAGAACAGGTGAAACACCCCCTCGTGAAAGAAGGGCATACAGTCGCCGGCGAAGTGATTGTCATCAGCAGGCTTGAAGTATTGCATGGGGATCAGGGGTGAACCGTGAAGTAGACGGTATAGCGCTCGTCGCGCACGTCGAACAGCGGCATGAAGCGCAGGCTGCGATCCTGATGCTTCGCGCGATACGTCCGGGTCCAGTACGACCACTCGCGCTCGTTGGATGCAGCGATGAAGGACTCGGGACGCGCTACGTCGCCGGCCAGCGCGCGGCCATCGTCACAGATGCCGGCCAGCACGATCGGCCCATCGAGGAACGCCACAGTCTCCGGCTCGTCGGGCAGCGGGCAGGCGGTGATCGCTTTGGGCAACACGACCCGCACCTTGTCATCCTTCCACACGCGCCACAGCGTGTGGAAACTGGATGGCGCCACCGGCGCTGTGATGCGCTGGCCGTTGACCTCGATGACCGGCTCGCCGCTCACCCACCACGGAATGCGCAGCTTCAGCGCGAACTCGACCGGCGACGAGGCCATGATGGCAATGTCGAACGCCCAGCTCTCCGGCCGGCGCGCGCGATCGATCTGCGGGTCGAACGTCTGGCGCACCTTGACCTGCGCGCCGTCGAGGGTGACATCCAGTTCGGCCGGGATGTGCTGACTCAGGACCAGACCTTCGGCATCCTGGAAATAGATGTTGGCGTCATACATCGTGTGGGCCTGCACCAGTGAGCCATGACAGCACCAGAAATCCTCCGTGGGCGTGCCCCACACTTTCACAGCCCCAGGCTCCAGCGGGAGGAAGTAAGAGATGAGGCCGGTGTCGGGGTGCTGCTGGGCCAGGATGCCATTGTAGAGATTGCGCTCCCAATAATCGGCATAGACCGGGTCGCCGGTCCAGCGCAACAGGTATTCGGCCAGGCGCATCATGTTGTACACGACGCAATGCTCCTGGTTCTTGTCGCCCAGGCGGGCCGCCTGCTGCTGAGGCGGAGTCCAGATTTCGCCACACGTCTGGCCGCCGGTGCAATACGCGCCCCGGTTCGTCACCGCGCTACGCCAATACGCCTCGACGATGGCGCGCCAGCGCGGCTCACCGGTAACTTCCCAGGCTCGCGCTGCGCCCTGCACCTCGGGGATGGTCGTGTTGGCGTGCATGTTGGTCAGCGGGTCGTCGCCGGCCAGCAACCGGTCGAAAAGCCGCGGCCGGTCGTAGCGGTGGATCAGGTCAAGGTGCTCCTGCTGGCCGGTGATGCCGTACAGGTTGGCCCACGCTTCGAGCATTCCGCCGGTTTCCACGTCGAGGATGTCATCCATCTGCCGGCGCGAGAACTGTCCCGACCAGCGGTGGAACCATCTGGCCCACCGAATCATGATATCGAGCGCCTGGGTGTTGCCGGCCAGGGCATACATGTCGTGCAAACCCATCAACGTCTTGTGAACGGTGTAATGGGGCGCCCACACCGGCTTGCCGCGCGCGATCCAGTCTAGATACTTTTCAGGGATCGAGCCGGCCCATTCGCCGCCGTTTTCCTTCTGGCAACGCCCCAGTTCGGCGACGATGTGATCGGCTTTGGCCTTGACTTCGATGTCGCCGGTTGCGGCCACGATTTGAGCAGCGGCCGACAACCAGTGACCCAGAAAATGGCCGCGCAACTGGCAGGTTGGCGATTCCCATCCCCCATGCCAGTGCAGCTCTTTGCGGCGCGGCGCCCACAGGCCGGCCTCCATGTAAAAGTTCTGCAACAACCCCTCGTTGCCCAGGCTCATCACATAGCGGCGATTGAGGGCGAATCGGTCCTGAAACAGGCCGGGCAATAGACGGACACTGCCGCGCGGGAAGACGTGAAATGCTTGTGTCATGCGAGTGCTCCTCCAAATGAGCACAGGTTGCGCCCCACAGCATAGGGCGCAAGCGCATGGATAGTGTATAGGCTTGCGGGATAATCGCCACATGCGCGTCGTCATGCTCTCCAAAGCCCTCATCGTCGGCGAATACCAGCGCAAGTGCGAACTCATCGCCGCGCATGACGACATCGAGTTGACTGTGTTCGCGCCGGCTGCGTGGGCCGGCCAGCCCCTCGAACGCGCCCACATATCCGGCTATACGCTGCGCGTGTTGCCCATTCGCTTTGACGGCAACTTTCATCTTCACTACTATCCCACCCTGGGACGCGAGCTGGCCGCCAGCCGGCCCGATGTGTTTCACATCGACGAAGAGCCGTACAACCTGGCAACCTTCCTCGCCCTGCGCGCGGCCGCGTCGCTGCGCTCACACCGCGAATCACGCGCCGCGCACCCGCCCCGCACCCTCTTTTTCACCTGGCAGAATGTGCTGCGCCGTTATCCGCCGCCGTTCAACTGGATGGAACGCTACACGCTGACGCATGTGGACGGGGGCATCGCCGGCAATCAGGAAGCTGCGCAGGTCTGCCAGGCCAAAGGCTTCGCCGGCGACATGCCGGTGATCCCACAATTCGGTGTGGACGAAACCCATTTTCGCCCCAGGGCGCGCGCTGTGGGCCAGGACGGCTGGTTCACCATCGGCTATGCAGGAAGGCTCGTGCCTGAAAAGGGCATCGACGTGTTGTTGCGCGCCGTAGCCGGCCTGCCCCACACAACCCGGCTGGTGGTGATCGGGGCCGGGCCAGAGCGCGCTGCCCTCGAACGGTTGAGCGCCGCGCTGGGGCTGGCCGGGCGAGTGAGCTTCCGGTCGCCTTCCCCTTCGACCGAGATGCCGCAGGTGTACGCGCAATTCGATGCGCTGGTATTGCCCTCGCGGACGCAGAGCAACTGGAAAGAGCAATTCGGGCGCGTGCTGATCGAGGCGATGGCGTGCGGCGTGCCCGTGATCGGCTCGACCTGCGGCGAGATTCCCAACGTCATCGGTGAGGCCGGCCTGATCTTCGCCGAGAACGACGCCAAGGCGCTGCGATCGCAACTCACGCGCCTGATCGAGTCGCCGGCACTGCGCGCAGACCTGGCGCAGCGCGGGCGCGCGCGGGTGCTGGCGCGCTACACCATGCGCCGGATTGCCGATCAGACAGCCGAGGTGTATCGGCGGTTGCACGCAGGTGCAAAGCGCGTATAATGCAAGTCCGCGGTCTCGTGGCTCAGTTGGTTAGAGCGCACGGTTCACATCCGTGAGGTCACAGGTTCAAGTCCTGTCGAGACCATTTAGCGCAAGCCAAAAGCTTGCGCTATTTTGTTTGCGCGCGCACAGGGGCAAGCTTCACAGATTTATAAACTCAGCGTCGCCACGGGCTAGATCGACAATCGCCACGCTGCGCGGCTCGGTGCGGCGCCCGCCAAGCGCGCCGGGGTTAAGCAGCCGGGTTGCTCCGTGCGATTCGAGCGCGCGGCTGTGCGAATGGCCGCAAAAGACCCACTCATAAGCGCGGCAGAAAATTAAAGCTTCAATCAGATCGGCATCATCCCCATGCGCTACAGCGACTGCATGGCCGTCGAACTCCAGATGCGCGTCGGCGCCCATGTAATGGATATTGCCCAATCGCCGCGCCTGCGCGCGCAGGCTGAGGCCGTCGAAATCGTTGTTGCCGCGCACCAGCCACACTTCAAAGCCGGCGAACAGTTCCAGCACATGCGGGCCGGTCACATCGCCACAATGGATCAACCGATCTATGTTGCGCTCGCGGAAAATGTCCAACGCCGCGCGGGTGTTGCCAGCGTTGTTGTGCGTGTCGGCCAGCACGCCAATCAGCGAAGAAAGGGGCGATGTCATGCAACCTGATCTCCTCTCGTGGCGTCGGTATGCGCGGCCAGGTGGCGCGGATTGAGCTGGATGGAGCGAATGCCGGTATCGATGGCAGCGCCGGCCATTTGCTCCAGATCGTCGGACGGCAACAGGGCCACTTCAAGCAACATGGGCAGGTTGACGCCACTGACCACACGCACATGCTCGCGGCTGCGCGCCACACGCAAGGCCGCGTTCCAGGGCGTACCGCCCAGAAAATCCACCAACACCAGCGCCGGCCTATCCGACGCCAGGGCCGAGGCCAGGCGCGTCTCGAACATGTCGGGCGACTCGCCAGCCGCCAGCCCAAGACAGACAATATCCGGCTGCGGCCCGGCGATGGATTCCACCGCGCTGAGTAGCGCTCGCGCCAGTTCACCATGCGTGGCAACGACGATGCGCACATGCCGGCGCGGCGGAGGTGAAGCACTCATAAAGCGCGCATTATATAAAGGCCCCAAAGACTCGCGAAGTCTTTGGGGCCACGTTTCGAGCGGGCGCACGTCCAGGCCGGCGGCTACGCTTTTGGCTCGTCTGAGCGAGGCGTATCGGTCGCCGGCGGCTCATCGCCGGGCACGACGGTAGTCGGTTGGGCTTCCGGCAGCGTAGCCGGGCTGGATGGCGTCATGGGCGCACCGGGGGATGCGGGTGACGACGCCGGCGCGACAGGCGCAGTCACTACCGCCGCCGGTCGCGGATAGTCTTGCGTGCCGGCTACGGTCAGAATGAGCGCGCCCATGCCGATGGCCGAGGCGGCAAACCCAACCAGCCAGCCGATCAGTGGAACCGCGCCCAGCACAGCCAGCAACACTGCGCCGGCCGCAGTCTGCCCCACAGTCGTCCAGTTCGTCTGCTTGAAGCCATTCATCAGCCATTCACCGACCATGCGCGCCACCACGGCCCAGCCGCACACCACCAGCACCGCCAGCGCGAGCGCCAGCGCAATGGCGGCCGGGATCGTGCAGATCAACACGGTCAGAATGACGATGAGGATGGGCACAGCCACGTAGGTCAGCACGCCGATGGCGCCGGCCAGCAGCCACTGGTTGCGAATCACGCGCTCGGCGCGTTGCGCGTTGGCCGGGAAGATGGCGATGGCAGCGATTGACAGCACAGTAATGAGGAAGATGCCGGCCAGCGTGGCAACGAAATTGCCCGTCACGTCCCAGACCCAGCGAAACGGGCCATCCCAGCGGTCAACGGATCGAATTGGATTTGGCGTTGTGATACGCGGACCGGTATACCGATTGCTCTGACCTTCAACGACTGCGCCGGGATCGCGGGTAACAGACCCGCCCAGGATCGACAGGTCGCCCTGGATGCGCGCCGATGAGGCCAGACGGGCTGAACCGCCGATCATGCTAAGGTCGCCCGTCACCGTACCGGCGATGGTGGCGTTGCCGCCAAAGATCGACACATTGCCTTCGACCCGGCTGCCTTCCTCCAGCATGGCGTTGCCGCCAAAGACGGTGAGATCGCCGCGTAAGGTCTCGTCGGAGCGAAGGGTGAAGCTGTCACCCATGACAAACTGGTCGCCGCGCAGGATACGGCGATCTTCTTCGTAAGGCACGGGAGTTGGTGTCGCACGAACCTGGTCGGCCACAGATAGCGCAGGCGCCGGCAGGGCATCGGGGTCCGGGCCGGCAGCCGGCGTTGCCGCGAATGCGGATGCGCTGAAGACCAGCATGGCTGCGCCGGCTATCGCGCCGGCCAGACCGAGCCGTAAAGTGCTTCGAGTGTTGGACATGTGATTCACCTCTGTGCGTTCGTCTGCCTTTAGTACGAATGGCCGGCGCTGAAGTTGCGGCACGCTTGTAGGGCAAGCCGCCAGGCTTGCCGTGCCGCTTGCCGTGCCGCCGGGCTTGCCGTGCCGCCGGGCTTGCCGTGCCGCCGGACTTGCCTCGCCGCCGGGCTTGCCGATTGCCGGCGCGCGGGCGAAGGCGGGTAAACTAGCGGCACTGAGACACGCCGGCGCGCGGCCCGGGGTGTCCGTTGAGAGTGATCGCAGTATGGGTAACAGTGACGGGAGAGGAATGAAGGGCAAACACGAGCCGGAGTTGTTGCATCTGGACCTGGACATGCTGGTGGTGAGCAAACCAGCGGGCCTGCCAACCGTGCCAGACGGGTATGACACGGATCGCCCCTATCTGGCCGGGATGCTGGAACCCACATTCGGCCGGTTGTGGGTGGTGCACCGGCTCGACCGCGACACCAGCGGCGTGGTCGTGTTGGCGCGCAACGCAGACGCGCACAAGTCCCTCAGCGCGCAATTTCAGGAGCATCAGGTCGTCAAGACCTACCATGCGCTGGTGATGGGGCATCCGACCTGGCAGGAGCGATCCGTATCCGCCCCCTTGCGCGTGGACGCCGACCGGCAGCACCGCACCATCATCGATCTAGAAGCCGGCAAGCCGTCCACCACGCATTTCCGGCTGCTCGAGAAGTTTCAATCCCCCCAGGTTCAAGTATCGCTGGTCGAGGCCACCCCCAAACATGGCCGGACGCACCAGATCCGGGTGCATCTCTGCACATTGGGTATGCCCGTGGCAGCCGACCCACTCTATGGCAACGGGACGCAACTCATGTTATCGGCGATCAAACGCCAGTACCGGCCGGGCGAGGATGATGAGCGACCATTGATCGGCCGGCTGGCGCTGCACGCGCTCTCCATCACACTGACACACCCGACATCGGGCAAGACGCATACGTTCGAAGCCCCCTACCCCAAAGACTTCGCCGCCGCCCTCAAGCAGCTTCGCAAGCACGCCTCGCGCCAGACACAACCCGCGCGGGCCAGGATGTGAAGCACAAGGTATGAACCACAAAGACACGAAGCACACAAAGCGAATCGATGTCCTTTCCGCTGTGTGACCTTACATTGCCTGGTGGTTCGCTCGCAGGAATCGAACCACGAAGAGGCGCAGGCGGGTTCATCCTGACCCTCTTAGTGTTCCGCGTTGCTTCGTGGTTCATTTCCCTGAATCACGCGCGGGCGGATTTGGGTCGCGGGCCAACGCCGGCCAGATCGATCGGCTGGAACCCCAGCGCCAGGGCCGGCGAATCCGGCGCCAGCGTGAAATCGCGCGCGGCCACATCGCGGAACAACGGGTCGGCGACGATGGAATGCGCGTCGTGGCCGGTGCGCTGCCAGCTCTCCAGCGTGTCATCGATCAGGGTGAAGCGCCAGGGCCGGCCGCCCACACCCCAGAACAGGTTGCGATCGCTCTCGATGTAGAGCTGGATGCCGGTGTTGGCATAGCCGCCGGCAAAGATGGGGGCGCTGCCGGTGACGATGATGTTGCGCTCCAGGGTGAACGAAACGTGCGACTCGCCCCGGCTGAGCACCACCTGGCTGTCGCGGCCAAACGCGAAGATGTTGTTGCGCACCAGATTGTCGCGCCCGTAGTGCGTGTGGAACGGCTGGCTGCTCAGATCGTGGCAGATGTTGTTCTCCACCAGCATCTCGGAGCTGCCCTCATCCAGATAGATGCCCCACCCGCCATAGCTGGCGCGTTCCACGTCGTGAATGAGGTTGCCGCGAATGACTGTGCCCGGCTGGACGCCCAGCATGTAGATGCCGCCCATGTCGCTCAACCAGCCAAAGCCCAGATCGTGGATGTGGTTGCGCTCAATGCGGTTGTTCCTGGAAATGTTCTCGCCATAGCCCCACACCCAGCCGCAGGAGATGCCGGAATAGAACAGGTCGTGAATGTGGTTGTGCGAGATGTCGCAATCGAAGGCGTTCTGCGACAACACACCAACGCCGGCGTGAAACACGCGGCCGGCCTGATGGATGTGGTTGTCCGTGATGCGGTTCTTGCCGGTGACCAGATTCACGTCGTGGAACGAGGCTGCGCCGTTCTGTTTGATGCCGCCTGCGCCCAGGTCGAACAAGTCATTGCCCACGATGCGATTGCTCAAACACCCGTCGCCCAGTTCGATGCCATAGAAGCCGGTGTGTCGCACCACGCAGTCCTCGATGGCGCAATAGCGCGCGCCCTTCAGGGAGATGACCGCCGGCGCGGATGCGGCA
>DAOUDB010000143.1:0-45406 GCA_034431495.1 Thermoflexales bacterium | reverse complement strand
AGCACAATCAAAAGGAACCCATGCCGGCCTTTCGCCTGCGACACGCCAACACCCGACCGCCGGCGCGCTTTGTGACAGCTTTGATTCCCTGGCATGCAGATGTCCCGCCGCGCGTGACAACAGAGGTCATGGGCGCAGATGCGCAAACGCTGCGCGCGCGGTTGACGGTCAATGCCACGATCTATGAAGTGGGGCCTATAAACGCCAATGACTGAACACCCAAAACGCACCACAACGCGGGCAGCAAGCGCCTGCGCGGTGGTTTGAGCGTATTCTGATCTTATCCTGGAGTTATCCCATGATCCCCAATCAGTGGTATGCCATCCTTGAATCGAACGAAGTGAAAGCCGGCCGCCCGATTGGCGTGACGCGCATGGGCGAGCAGATGGTGTTGTGGCGCGACGCGCAAGGGCGCGTGTCGTGCGCCATTGATCTGTGCCCACATCGTGGCGTGGCGCTCAGCGCCGGCAAGGTGGTCGGCGATTGCGTGGAATGCCCCTTTCACGGTTTTCAATACGACCCTAGCGGGCGCTGCGCAGTTGTGCCGGCCAATGGCCGCAACGCGCCGGCGCCGGCTGCGTTGCGCCTGAAGACTTTTCCCACCCACGAAGCGCATGGCTTTATCTGGATCTGGTGGGGCGAAGCGCGCGATACCCTGCCGCCGGTGCGCTACTTCGATTCAATCGACGACACCTTCACCTACAGCACACTGCGCGACCACTGGGCCGTGCATTACTCGCGTGCGATTGAAAATCAGCTCGACGTGGTGCATCTGCCGTTTGTGCATCACAACACCATCGGGCGCGGCAACCGCTCGCTGGTGGATGGCCCGCTCACGCGCTGGGCTGCTCGCGAACCGCATTACAACCTGTTGAACTTGTGGGTGTACAACCGGGTCGACGACGGCACGCCGCCGAGAAAGCCGGCCCAGATCCCCGAGCCGACGCGCCGGCCTTATCTTCAGTTCCTCTTCCCCAACGTGTGGCACAACTGGATCAGCGATGACATGCGGGTAACGGTTGCCTTTGCCCCCATCGACGACGAAAACACGCTGATGTACCTGCGCTGGTATCAGCGCATTGTGCGCTGGCCGGTGGGACGCCAGGTCTTCAACTGGCTGGGCGCGTTGGGCAATCTCGTCATCGAACGACAGGATCGACGCGTGGTTGTCACGCAGCGCCCCAAACGTTCGACGCTGCGCATGGGGGAGAAATTGATTCAGGGCGACCTGCCGATCATCGAGTATCGCCGGCGGCGCGAAGAGCTGATGGCCGGGGCAGGATAATGGCCGCATCGGCAAGCGGGCCGTTTCACTGTTCAGAGTGTCACTATTCAGAGAGGGAGATGAATCATGCAGCAGGCGAATTTGGACCGTTTTCGAGACTATTTGCGCGCGCGCGGCCTGGCCGCAGCCCTGTTGTCGAACCCGGCCACCATCACCTGGTTGACCGGCTACGCGCCGCCGATCCAGACCGGTCCCAGTCCATTTGAGGGCGGGCCGGCCCTGGCATGGGTGCGCGACAATGACATCATCGTGATCGCCTCGGACGCGGAAGCGCCGGCCATCGCAGCGACCGGCGCAAGCGCGCGCGCCTACACCGGCTACACCATCGAGGAACCCCTCTTGTGCGCAGAACGCCAGTTGGCTGCGCTGCTTGAAACGCTCAAGCCGCACGCCGGCCTGAGCGGGACGGTCGCGCTGGAGCTGAACTCGTTGCCGGCGGCTCTGCTCGACGCCGTGCGCGCGGCGCTGCCAAATGCCACGCTGCACCCGCACGACAACGGCCTCAACAGTCTGCGCGCCATCAAAACTGCCGATGAACTGAACAAGATTCGGGCTGCGCTGCGGCTGTGTGACATGGCTCAGGCATTTGTGCGCGAGCGTTTGCAGGCCGGCCTGCGCGAGATCGAGCTGTGGGGTCAGATGAAAGCGCACCTCGAAGCCGACATCAACCAGCGCCTGCCGGTGCTGGCTGATCTGGTGGGTGGGCTGCGCACAGCCGAAGTCGGCGGGCCGCCCGGCGCGTATGTGTTGCAGGAGGGCGACCCGGTCATTCTGGACATGGTGCCCCGGCTCGACGGCTACTGGGGCGACAACGCAGCGACCTACTTTGTGGGCGAGCCGTCGGCGCAGTTGCGCGCCATGTACGATCTCTCGCGCGACACGTTGTATCGCGGCATCGAGGCGGTGAAGCCGGGCGTGAAGGCCAAAGACCTGGACAGTATGCTGCGCGGCGCCATCCGCGATGCCGGCTATCAACCCTACCCGCATCACTCCGGGCACGGCATCGGCGTGACGTTCCACGAGGAGCCGCGCATTGTGCCTTATAACGACATGGCGCTGCAAGCTGGCATGGTGATTCTGCTGGAGCCGGGCGTGTATGTGCCGGGCGTGGGTGGCGTGCGGCTTGAACATGCCCTGCTGGTCACGCCGGACGGCTGCGACGTATTGACCCAGCATTTGTAGGCTGCCTTCTCAGCGGCTTTTGGGCCGGCCATCAGGCTCTCCCAACCTGTGGAACGCACCATTGCGTTATCCGTGCGTTGGGAGAGTCTGACATGAACAAGGATTTACTCAGGCAGATCGTCAATGTCGTCGCGTTCGCCGGCACCGTCGCCGTGAACGGCCTGGCCAATGGTCTGCCGCTGAATGGTCAGACCACCGGCGCCATCTCGGATCGTTTCCCCGTCTACTTCGTCCCCGCCGGCTACGTGTTCAGCATCTGGGGCGTGATCTATCTGTTGTTGCTGGGCTTCACCGTGTTCCAGGCGCTGCCCTCGCAACGCGAAAACCCGCTGCTACGGCGGATCGGCTACTGGTTTGCCCTCGGCAGTGCGGCAAACAGCGCCTGGATTTTCCTGTGGCACTACGAGCAATTTGGCCTGACACTGCTGGCGATGGTCGGGCTGCTGACCACGCTTATCGCGATCTATCTGCGGCTGAACATCGGCCGCACAGCGGTGAATGCAACAACGCGCTGGCTGGTTCATCTGCCGTTCAGCGTCTATCTGGGCTGGATCACGGTCGCCACGGTGGCAAACGCGACCACTGTGCTGTACATTGCCAACTGGGATGGCTTTGGCCTGAGCGCCGAGGTGTGGGCGCTGGTGATGCTGGTCGCCGGCGGGTTGATTGCTTCGGCGATGATCGCCACGCGGCGCGATGTGGCTTATACGCTGGTGATCCTGTGGGCCTATGTTGGCATCGTGGTCAAGCAGGCCCGCGCGCCTGAAGTGGCGCTTGGCGCGGGCGTGATCGCCGGCCTCGTCGCGCTCGCGCTGGCGGCCGCGCTGGTTCTGGCGCGGCCGCGATTGCGCGCACAGCCCGCCTGACCAGCACACATTCAATTTCGTTAACAGGGCGCATGCACGGGCCGTGACCCAAACGGCCCGTATTCACTTTTCCTGCGCCGATGTAGAAACGCATCACAGCGCGTCTCTACTACAATGCCATCAGAGGCGCCGGCGGCAGTTCGCTCAATCTTCCTTCTGCCGGCAACGCGGACAGTTTCCACAGGAGTATCCATGCACAAATCAAGCATTGCCAATCTGCGCGACATACAACTCCTCAATGGCTGGTGGGATTTCCAGCCCGTGCCACATGAGGACATTTCGCAACCCATCGAGCCGGATAAAGTGCCCCGCCGGGGCTGGAAGAAAGCCTGCTATCTGGTGCCGGGCTTCTTCACCGACCATCCATATCCCGACGAGTGGCGCAAGAGCCGCAGCGGATGGACACGCACCCGATTTGGGATTTCGGATTTTGGATTGCCGATTAACTCCAGAATCCAGAATCCAGAATCCAAAATCGAATGGCGGGCGTATTTGTTGATCAAGGCGGCTATTCCCAAAGCGTTTATCTTCGTCAACGGCAAACGGGTCGCCGCGCAGGAAGATATGTTCATCGGCGACGAGCGCGACGTGACCGGCCTGCTGAAGCCGGGTGAAAACGAACTGGCCGTCTTTCTGACAGAGTTCAAGACGTTTCCTCACCCCGACACCGGGCAGCTTTGCCTGATCGATGTGCCGTGGGGATGCTGCATCGCGCAAAACCAGGCCGGCATCTGGCAGGATGTTCAGATCGAGTGGCGGCCGGCTGTCCACATCGCCGATGTCACCATTCGCACATCGACGCGCGAGAACGCATTGACCGTCATGACTGAAGTGCGCAACGCCGGCGGGCAGCCCTTTCACGGCATTCTGCGGCACAACGTGGCGGGGGAAAGCGTTGCGTTGCCAGAGATCGAGATCGACTTGCAACCCGGCGAGACACGCGCATACACACAGGTTGTGGCCTGGTCGGATTACACCCCCTGGTTCCCAGAGCATCCGTATCTGTACGAGTTGGAGAGCGCGCTGCTTGCGCAGGTCGATCGCGCGCCCTGTGATGGGCTGCGGACGCGCTTTGGCTTCCGCGAGGTGTGGATCGAAGGGCATCGCATTCTGCTGAATGGCCGGCCACAACGCTGGTACGGCGAGTGGTGTCACAAGGCGCACAGCCACTGGCTGCGCCCTGAATATGTGCGGCAGTGGTTCCAGCAACTCAAAGACCTGAACATGAACTATGTGCGGATGCACACGTTCCCGCATCCCGACTATTTCTACGACATCGCCGACGAGATGGGGATCATGCTGTGCGAGGAGTCGGCGCTGCACGGGTCGGGCCAGGCCGGCTGGGATACGCCGGAACTGTGGCCGCGCGCCGAGGCGCACGTGCGCCGCATCATCCGCCGCGACAAGAATCATCCCTCGCTGGTGATCTATAGCGTGGAGAACGAGATGCGCTGGTCGCTGAACATCGTGCCCGGCGCCAAAGACAAGCTGCCCGAGTTGCGCCAGTTGTACAACCGGCTCGATCCGACCCGCCCGGCCTATCACGAGGGCGACACCTCGCTGTGGAACGAAGACGACCTGGAGATCATCTCGCGCCACTACGGGCCGGCCTGCCACGGCATGGGCTGGTGGGACAAAAAAGTTCCTCTGCATGCCGGCGAGATGGGCCGCTGGCACTACGCTTCGCCGTATCATGCCCTGCAATGGGCCGGCGACGAAGTGTTCGCCGACTACAAACACCTCTCGCAATCCATCGCCAAAGATGCCTGCCGCATCATCGAACTGGCGCGCGCCAACGAGGTGAGCAGCGTCTTCCCGTGGAACACCTCTGGCCTGGACAACTTCCGCCCCGGCGAGGCGCGCGTTTTTGAATGGGATCCCAACACGCGCTACGCCAAACCGCTGGCGCACAAACCTTACGAGTCCGAATATGCCTGGTGGCAGGAGGGAACCGGCTATCGCTCCGGCTTCAGCTTCGACCTGCTGCGCCGCGCCTTCAGACCCCTGGCGCTGGTCATTCGTGAAGAGCGCAACCAGTTCTACACCGATCGCTCCATTCCGCACACCGTGTATGTGGTGAACGACCTCCCGGCGACAGCCGAAGGCACGCTGCAAGTGCGGCTCGAACAGGCCGGCGAAACGCTGTGGGAAGAAGCCTTCACCATCGCGGTTGCCAGCGGTTGCACCCAGACCGTGAACGCAACTTGCGATCTGGCGGAGCTTCAAAACAGTAACGGGCCGGCTGAGATCGTCTCAACGCTTTACACCAATCAAGGCAACGACGAGGCGCGCCGCCCGATCCGGCTCGTCAGCAGCCGGCAGCGCTGGGAACTGGTGTCGCTGCCGCCCATCGCCGTTGTGGGACAGACTGCCGCAGCAGCATGGCTGGCGAATCACGGCGTGCGCATCATCCGTGTTGCCGAACTCGCCGCGCTCGATGCCCGGCGCACGCCGGTGGCGCTGATCGGCGAACACATCATCGCGCCGGGTAGCGCGCAGAATCAGGCGCTGCGCGAATTTGTGATGGCCGGCGGGCGGGCGCTGCTGCTCGAGCAGGATCATTCGGTCTTCCCCGGCCTGAGCGTGGCGCGCATGCCCATCGAAATGGCCCGCGTGCGCGATCCCCTGCATCCGGCCCTGCATGGCATCACCGACGACGATCTGCGTTTCTTTGGCGATGATCCGTTTGGCCTGCCCTCGTCTGATGCCTGGGTAACCGTCATGCCCTACATCAAGCCGCGCAACGAGCGCCTGATTCGCGTCCTGGTCGATTCGAGCGGCGGCGACTTCGGCACTGGCGGCCTGCAATGGGCGCCGGTGGTCGAGGCGCATATCGGGCAGGGCGCTATCATTGCCTCACAACTGCGCCTCGCAGACAAGCTCGACGCGCTGCCGGTGGCCGACCGCTTCCTGCGCAACGCGCTGGCCTACCTGGCCGACTTCGAGCCAACGGCATCCGACCCCATCCTGACACAGAGCGAAACGCTGCGCGCAGAGGAGCTTGCGCCGGCCGGCCTGATATTTATTCACGGGGCGCAGATCCCAGAGACAGAGGCGAGCGCGCTGGCCGACCGCCTGGCGCAGGGCGAGACGGCCCTGGTGTGGGAATTGACCGAGGCAACTGCGCCATACTGGGAGCGCGTGATCGGCCGGCGCATCGAAGTGTTCACGCCAGAGCATCCCGTCTATCAACTCATTGCCGCGCGCGAAAGTGGCGCTTCGCCGCTGTTGGCCGGCCTCAGCAACGAAGACACGTGCTGGCTGGAGAACTGGACGTACACGCAAACCAACCGCAAAGAGCGCATCGTCGATCACCTGATCCGCATCGACGGTGGGATTGTCCATCTGCGCAACGCCACCGAGTCTGGGCTGGACATTCTGTTCGGCGACGATCAGGCCACCGAGTGGAAACGAATGCCGGCGCTCAGCCGCTTCTTCGACGGGCCGCGCCCGAAGGTCGGCGCGGGGCTGATCGAGGTTCCGGTGGGCGCGGGGCGGGTGATCTTCTGCCAGGCGCGCTGGATGCCGGCGCTGTGGCAGTTCCGCCGCTTCCTGGGGCTGCTGCTGTGGAATCTGGGTGAAAAGACAGCCACCGATGTGCTGGCCGGCGACTGCACACCGTCGGCAGGCCGGCAGAGCGAGGGCTACCCGCCTCAGGTGCGCATGGCGCGCGTGGATGACAGTGCGCTGCGCGAAATTCTGTCGCTGGGCAAGCGCCGCGCCGAGTCATACGCAGTCAACATGCCGTTCCGCCAGTGGGCCGGCTGGCAGATGGTCGAGGGCGCAGCGGGGTGTTTCAACGCGCCGGCCGGCGCGGGTGTGGTTGCCATCGGGCTGGAGGTGATCTGCCCCGAACCGCGCAAGTTCATGCAGACGATCGGCGGGTTGCCTAACCCGGACCTGCAAACGTTCCTGCGGCTGCGCGGGAGCGGGCAGGCGCGCGCATGGGTGAACGGGGTGTCGTGGGGCGAGGTGACACTCAATCCCGAGGCGGCAACTTACGTGACCGACATCGATTTGGAGGCCGGGTCGAACTTTGTGGTGCTGGCGTGGATGCCCGAGGGTGACGACGCGAAGCTGTCGCTGCGCTTCGAGAACAAAGATCGCCGGCCAGAGACGACCTTTGCGTTTGTGTGATGTCGCGGAACTCCTCAGATGTCGGACCTATCGGACAAGTCCGACATCTGAGCGCCCGCAGAGTAGGGCAAGCCGGCGGCTTGCCCTACAGACACGCCCGGTACGCGCGAAAAATATCTTGCCAGGCCAATGGTTCATCAAAGGCGACTTGATGGGCTAATGTGGCGACAATTCGGTTGGTTGCGTGCGCTGGATGCTCGCTTGCGCGGTCATGACGGCGCAGGGGATTCAGGCCCCGCCTGCCTGGTAATAGTGGTAAAACCCCGGCATTCCCGCGCAGGCGGGAATCCAGTTCAGTAACTGCCTTTGCGCGCCTGCCGGCGCGAGGATATCCCCAGTCGCAGGGATGACGCGCCTGGCTGGGGGGAGACGGCATTCGGAAGGCATACAGGTTGGGTTCCCTATCATTCCCGCGAAAGCGGGAATCACGCGGGAACGACGCTGCGTCTGTCGCGCGTCAATCATGCCCGTGCTATGAAAGCCAGAAGGCATCGCTCAACATGCGATTGCCCTGCCTGCCGGGCAGTTTGCCCTCTGAGAAATACACTCCCCGGCTTACAATCGGGACACCGCGCGCCGCAATCTCACAGGGCATGACGCCGGCCTGGCGCGCGCAACCCGGCGGACGGTCAACTTCAAATGGCAGGACTTCCCAACATCGTCTTCGTGTTCGCAGACCAACTGCGCTATCAGGCGCTGGGCTACACCGGCGACCCCAACGTTCACACGCCGCATCTCGATCGGCTGGCCGATCACAGCCTGAACTTCAGCCTGGCCATTTCCGGCTGCCCGGTGTGCTGCCCGGCGCGGGCCTCGCTGCTGACCGGGCAGTATCCACATCAGCATGGCGTCATCGCCAATGACGTATGCCTGAGCAATGGCGCAACCTCGCTGGCCGAGGTGTGCGCAGCAGCCGGCTACGACACCGCCTACATCGGCAAATGGCATCTGGACGGGCACGGGCGCTCGAACTACATCCCGCCGGAGCGCCGACACGGATTCGACTTCTGGATGGCGCTGGAGTGCACGCACGACTACAACCACTCGTATTACTACGCCGGCAACGATCCAACCCGCCGCGTGTGGGACGGCTACGACGCCATCGCCCAGACCAGCGCGGCCCGGCGCTATTTGCGCGAGCGCGACCCCGCTCACCCCTTTCTGTTGATGCTGTCGTGGGGGCCGCCGCACAACCCGTATGAGACCGCGCCAGAGCGTTACCGGCGGCTGTATGACCCCGAGCGATTGATCCTGCGCCCGAATGTGCCGGCCCAGTCACAGGCACAGGCGCGCCAGGATTTGGCCGGCTACTACGCGCATATATCGGCGCTCGACGATCAGATTGGGGCGCTGTGGGACACGCTGCGCGAGATGGGCCACGAGGCCGACACCATTTTCGTGTTCTGGTCGGATCACGGCGACATGTTGGGGTCGCAGGGCGAGCAGCGCAAGCAACGCCCCTGGGACGAGTCGATTCGCGTGCCGCTGCTGATCCATTTCCCCGCGCAGTTCGGGGCGCGCGGTCGGCAGATCGACGCGCCGATCAATACGCCCGATCTGATGCCGACGCTGTTGGGTCTGGCCGGCCTGCCCATCCCCGGCACGGTGGCCGGCCGCAACTACGCGCCGTTTTTGTGCGGGGATGCGCCGGCGCCGGCAGAGGCCGTCCATCTCGCCTGCTATCAACCCTTCGGTGAATGGACGCGGGCGCGACACAACGGGCGCGAGTATCGTGGCCTGCGCACGGCGCGCTACACCTATGTCCGCGATCTGGCCGGCCCCTGGCTACTCTACGACAACGTCGAGGATCCCTGGCAACAGCGCAATCTCGTGGGCGCGCCGACCATGGCGCAGACCCAGGCTGAACTGGATCGCGCCCTCGACGCGTTGCTGGTCGAATGCGGCGACGACTTTGCGCCCGGCGTGGCATACCTCGAACGCTGGGGATATTCAGTCGATGAGACGGGCACGGTGCCTTACACGCCCTGACCCGGTGTATGCCCTCGGGCGCGCGCTCAGCCGATCGGCTGATGGCTGACCAACGAGAGGGGCGGTAAACTCTGCGTTCATGGTCAAGCCCTCATCGACGATGTTCGCGCGCGGCTATCTGACCGCGCTGATCAGCGCGGCCATTCTGTCCACCACAGCCATCTTCATCCGGCATCTCACGCAGACTTACCAGATTCCTGCGCTTGTGCTGGCGTTCTGGCGCGATGTGTTCGTTGTGCTGGCGCTGGCGCCCATCCTTGCACTGGCATTCCCGCGCCTCTTGCGCGTGAACCGCCAACAGGTCTTGTATCTGGCCGGCTACGGGCTGATCCTGGCGCTGTTCAACGCGCTGTGGACGCTCTCGGTCGCGCAGAACGGCGCGGCTGTCGCCACGGTGCTGGCCTATTGCTCGGCAGCGTTTACCGCGCTGCTGGGCTGGTGGCTGCTCAAGGAGCCATTGGGATGGGTCAAGCTGATGGCCATCGCCTTGAGTCTGGCCGGCTGCGCGCTGGTTTCCGGCGCATTCGACCCGTCTGCCTGGCGATCTAACCTGCTGGGCATCCTGACCGGCGTGTTGTCGGGCCTGTTCTACGCCTTCTACAGTCTGATGGGGCGCTCGGCCTCGCAACGTGGACTGAGTCCATGGAGCACACTGCTGTACACCTTTGGGTTTGCCGCCGTGTTTCTGTTGGGGTTCAATCTGTTGCCGGGGGGTGTGTTGCCCGGCGCGGCCGGCCGGCCGGCCGATCTCTTCTGGCTGGGTGAGCGGTGGGCGGGATGGGGCGTGCTGGCGCTGCTGGCGGCCGGCCCGACTGTGGCCGGTTTCGGGTTGTACAACGTCAGCCTGAGCCTGTTGCCGTCCAGCGTGGCCAATCTGATTCTGACCACAGAGCCGGCCTTTACCGCCATGACGGCCTACGTGTTGCTGGGGGAACGGCTGGACGGCGTGCAGATTGCCGGCAGCCTGTTGATCGTGTCGGGCGTGGTCTTCCTGAGGATCTACGAGGGCCGCGCAGCCAGCCGGCCTGCGCCGGCCATACAGGTCGCCGACGCCGAAGCGTGAGGCGCGGCAAGCAGCGAACACACGCCATGATCGACATCTGCGAGGCCGGCTCCGATGATGCCGCCCAGATCGCGCGGCTGATGCGTGAGGAGGAGGGCGCCGACTGGCTGACCGAGGATTATGCGGCGCGCTATTGCGCCAATCCGACCAGCCATGTGCTGCTGGCCGTGGCCGAAGGGGGCGCAGTCGGCCTGCTGAGCTACTCGACGCGGCCGGACATCTACCACGCCGGCGAATGCTGCCTGATCGAGGAACTGATCGTGCGCGCAGCGTGGCGCAACCAGGGCATTGGTGGGGCGCTGCTCGAAACACTGTTGCAGCGCGCCGCGCAGGCAGGATGGGCCGAGGTGAGTGTGGGAGTCATGCCGGACAATGCTGGCGCACAACGCTTTTATCGCCGGCATGGGTTTACCGACGAGGCCGCGCTGTTGGAAAGGCACCATGCAGCGAAGTAGCGCGTGCCGCGCGCGCCTCCACCACATACAGCGCGGCCTTGCGATTCTCGGAGCCGCTGCCGGCAAAGTAGTATGGCACATCCAGCCGCGCCACTGCGCGCAGGACGAATTGTGCGCGCACCGTCTCGATCGCACCGGCCATTTCCACGCCATCGTCGAGGAGGTACACCGGCCTGCCTTCGTGGTGCAGCGCGCGCACAAATGCAATCAGGTGATCGGGCGTCCAGTTGGCAGGGCGAAAGGCTAACCGGCCGGCATACAGATCGACCGGCCCACTGTTGAGCGAGCAGCCGATCACGGCGTTCGGCGGTGTCAGCCGGCCGATCTCTGTGAAAGACGCGCGCTGTTCGCGCACCAGATAGCCGAACGCGCCGAAGCCACGCGTGATTGGCAAGGCCAGCGTGTCTATCGCACGCAGCACCAAAGCGAACGACAGGCACACCAGCAGGCCGGCCAGCCCGGCCATCTTCCAACGCGCCGGCTTATCGTGATTGGCCTCGATCATGCGCTGAACCAGCCACACGACCCCGATCGCGGCCAGAATGCTGAGCACGGGAAACAGCGAGAGGATGTCGCGCAGGCGCAATGGCCAGTACGCCACGTGAAAGATGAAGAGCGAGGCGAAGTATGCCAGCAATGTCCATGCCCTGTGCCGTGATGCGCGCCACAGCGCCCATGCGCCGATGATGATGACCGGCGCCAGTAACCCAAATTCGCGGTAGGCCAGCAACTCAGTGACGGTGCGCCAGGCCGTTTCGGGCAGGCGCGTCAGGGAGAAGTTGGCCCACTCCTCAGAGCCGGTGTGGAGCGGGCTGCCGAACGCCAGCGTGTGATAGATCAGCACCGGCGCCGCTGCAAGCACCGCAAACGCCGCGCACAGCGCGACATAGGGTAGGCGCGCCACAATTGCGCGCAGCGGGCGCTGGCCTGTAGGGACGGGCGTCAGCAGCGCCAGCGCGAGGGCCGGCGCAATCAACACCTGCGTGTAGCGGATGTCGAACGCAATGCCGAGGCAGATCCCGCTGAGCGCGGCGCGCGCCCGCAGCCCCGGCGCGCGCCAATCCACAAACGCCAGCGTGAGCGCCAGCACAGAGAACAACTGCGCGGCCACATCGGCCATGGGGATCATCTGCCACTCGACCTGTTGATAGGAGGTGGCAGTCAGGAAGACGGCGAGGGCAGCGACGACCAGCCGGCTGCCGCGCCCGCGCAGCGGGCCAGGGCTGCGCGTGACTGTGCGGGCCATCCAGGCAATGGCAAACAGCGAGATCAGCGACAAGAGGGGCGTGATGAGATACAACCCTTGTTCGCCGGCGATCTTGTACGCCACGCCGGTGAACACGGCGTAGCCGGGCGGCCAGACCGTCGTGGCCATGCGAGAGACATCCTGGGGCAGTTTGTAGCCCACATGCACGATCGGCTCGCTGGGGATGTCGAGCGCGTAGGTCAGCCGTGCCAGCGGAAAATGATGAAACACCGTGCCCCGTTCGGCCAGGTCGACGCCCATCTGCGCGTAGGCGTACGGGTCGCTGCCGCTGACGCCATGTGTGCGCAGCGTGAGCGCAGTCCAGCCGGCCCACGCCATCGCGCCGGCCATGAGCGCCAACGCCCCCCATCTGACGAATTGCGCATTGCGTGTTGCATGTTGCGTGTTGGGGTCTTGCGTGTCTTGCGCCTTGATGTGATGCAGCGCGCGATAGATCGAGGCGAGCAGCGCATAGGCCGACATTACGCCCAACGTCAGAGGCAGGTTGAGCAATGCGCCGAAGGGTTCGACAACAGCAAACGCGCCGGTGGCGACGCGCGCGACGAATCCAACCAACAGGCGCAGCGCCAAAACGCTGTAGATCAGCAGCAGGGGCGTGAGCGCGGCGAGGCCCTGTGTGATGATCTGGCCGGCCGGCACTGGCGCGCCATTGTCTTGCAGGCGACGCAAGGCAGATAGCGCAAGCGCGATGACGGCCGGCGCCAATAGCGCAACACACAGCGCCGGCCCCAGCGCCAGCGGCAGTCGCGCGACAGCGCACACCGTTGTCAGGCCAAAGAGGTGCAGGCCGGCCCATGCCAGCATCGTTGCGGGATGCCATGCCGATTGAGCGTTGCGCGACTCTGTCATGAAGCCCATCGCACGCAGACATGCCTCGAACATGCCATCGCGCCGGGCTTGTGCTGCAATGCGTATGATGACAGGCGCGCTGCCAATCAACGCGGCCACCAACCAGCCGGCGCGCAGGCCGAGCATGGGGATGCTGTACAGCCGGCCTATCGCTACGGCGGCAAACAACGCGCCGGCAATCACCTGAGCCAGCGCCACATCACGCGGCGCTCGGTGTGCGCGCCACATGACAACCGCCCCCAACGCCCACAGCGCGCCGAGGGCGACGAGCAGCCACATGAGCGGGCCGGCGGGGCGCTCCAACACGGCGGGGTCGAGCCAGTAAGACAAGCGAAACAGATTGCCGAACTGCATTGGGGTCAAGTGTAGCGGGCCGGATGTGTTCTGGTAAAGTGGCGGACGCATGATGCATACGCGCGCATGGCGCGGAAGCAGGCATACGCACTCAAAGGGGTGTCATGAAAATAACCGCCCTCAAAACGGTCATTGTGAATGCCGAGATGCGCAACTGGGTGTTCGTGAAGGTGGAGACGGACCAGCCCGGCCTGTATGGTTGGGGTGAGGCGTCGCTGGAGTGGAAGACACGCGCCGTCGCCGGCGCAATCGAAGATTTCGCGCCCATGCTGATCGGCGAAGACCCGACCCGCATCGAGTTCCTGTACCAGAAGATGTACCGCCAGTCGTTCTGGCGTGTGGGTGTGATCGGCCTGAGCGCGATTAGCGGCATCGAGCAGGCGTTGTGGGATATCAACGGCAAGGAGCTGGGCCGGCCGGTCTATCAACTGCTCGGCGGCGCGGTGCGCGATAAGGTGCGCATGTACACCCATCTCGGCGGCGGCGATATGCGCGCCGTGTACGAGACGCAATACAGCGCCGATCCCCGGCCGTTTGTCGATCTGGCTTTGCAGGTGGTCGCGCGCGGCTATAGCGCGGTCAAGGTGCTGATCACCCCGCCAACCGAAACACTGAACAGCATCGCCGGCTATCGCTATGCCGAGACGATGATGGCTGCCCTGCGCGAGGCGTTGGGCGAAAGCGTGGACATCATGGTGGATTGCCACGGCCGGCACGGCCCGGCCAATGCCATCGAGTTCTGCCGCGCCCTCGCGCCATATCGCCCCTTTTTCATCGAAGAGCCGGTGCCCCCGGAGAATGTGGATGCGCTGGCCGAAGTGCGCAAAGCCAGTCCCGTGCCCATCGCCACCGGCGAGCGCCTGGTGACGCGCTATGAGTTTCGGCCTGTGTTCGAGAAACAGGCTGCCCACATCATCCAGCCCGATTTGTGCCATTGCGGCGGGCTGTGGGAAGCGAAAAAGATCGCCGCCATGGCCGAGACATACTACATCGGCGTTGCGCCGCACAACCCACTGGGGCCGGTGGCCAACGCCGCTGCGCTGCACTTTGACCTCAGCACGCCGAATTTCCTCATCCAGGAAGATATGCTGACCGATGTGCCGTGGCGCTGGGATGTTGTGCAACATGCCTTGAAAACAGAAAATGGCTATTGGCTCAAAACCGATGCGCCGGGGCTGGGTATCGAGGTCAACGAAGCAGCAGCCGCGCGACATCCCTTCAAGCAGGAAGTCATCCATGCCTTGAATGTCCGCGCGCATGACGGCGCAATTCTCGATTGGTAGAACTCAGGAGGTAACGTGACATCTTTTGAGATTGATGGAAAAGCTTTGCTTGTGCGGCATGCCGGCGAGATCATTCGCATCGAGCCGTGGGGCGAACACGCCCTGCGCGTGCGGGCTACGCCCAACGCTGCATTCGACCCGCATGCCATTTCCGCGTTGTTGCCGGTGACCACGCCGGCAGAGGCCGCGATCACCGTGGACGGCCAGCGCGCCGTGGTGCGCAACGGGCGCATCGCAGCCGAGGTCACCGCGCGTGAGCCGTTTGACTGGGCTGACCCTACCGGCATGGATGTTCACATCCGCTTTGTCAACGTCACCACCGGCGAGGAGCTGCTGGCCGAGTCGTCCTATCATGCCTCGTGGCCGGCTCCGCGCCACTACCGGCCGGCCGGCGGCGACCTGTGGCGTCTCGAAGCCCGCTTCCGCGCCTATGACGGCGAACGCCTGTACGGCCTGGGTCAGCATCAGCATGGCCGGCTCGATCAAAAAGGCTGTGTGATCGAACTGCTCCAGCAAAACTGTGAAGTGTCGATTCCCTTTGTCCTCAGCAGTCGCGGCTATGGATTCCTGTGGAACAATCCAGCAGTCGGCCGGGTAGAGTTGGGCGCAACCGGCACGCGCTGGATTGCAGAGGCCACATCGCAACTGGACTACTGGATCACTGCCGGCGACACACCCGCCGACGTCGCGCGCCAGTACACCGCCGTCACCGGCCGCGCGCCCATGCTGCCCGAATTTGCTGCCGGCTTCTGGCAGTGCAAGCTGCGCTATCAAACCCAGGACGAATTGCTGAGCATCGCGCGCGGCTACAAGGAGCGCGGCTTGCCGTTGTCGGTCATCGTCATTGACTTCTTTCACTGGACAAAGTTCGGCGACTGGCGCTTTGACTCGCGCGACTGGCCCGACCCGGCCGGCATGGTGAAGGCATTGGCTGAGATGGGCGTGAAAGTCATGGTCAGCGTGTGGCCGGCCCTCAGCCCCGACAGCGCCAACTTCAAAGAAGCCATGCGCCAGGGCTGGCTGATTCGCAATCTGCGCGGCCAGCCGGCCCAGATGGCCTTCCGCGATCGCTACACCGACGGTCGCGTGTATCTGGCCTACTACGACGCCACGCATCCCGATGCGCGTCGCTTTATCTGGCAGCAGGTGAAGCAGGGCTATTACGATCACGGCATCAAGGTGTACTGGCTGGACGCCTGCGAGCCAGAGATGTACCCCGTGCAGGTGGACAATCTGCGCTTTCACGCCGGCGACGGGCCGGTGGTTGCCAATGCCTATCCGCAGATGCACGCCGGCGCGTTCTACGAGGGGATGCGCGCGGAAGGCGAGACAGACACCATCTTTCTGTGTCGCTCGGCGTGGGCCGGCAGCCAGCGCTATGGCGCGGCTGTCTGGAGCGGCGATATCCAGTCCACATGGGAAGCGTTGCAGGCGCAGGTGCGCGCCGGCCTGAACATCGCGCTGAGCGGCATCCCGTGGTGGACAACAGACATCGGCGGCTTTTTCGGCGGCGACATCCAGTCAGACTACTTCCGCGAGTTAATCGTGCGCTGGTTCCAGTACGGCGCGTTCTGCCCATTGTTCCGGCTGCATGGCTATCGCCTGCCGTATGGCGAGGTCAGCGGGAGCGGCGGCGACAATGAGGTGTGGGCGTTTGGCGAGCCGGCCTACACCATCATCCGCGAGGTGATGCTGCTGCGCGAGCGACTGCGCCCCTATGTCATGCGTCTGATGCAGGCGGCCCACGAACAGGGCGACCCGCCCATGCGCCCGCTGTTCTATGACTTCCCCGCCGATCCAGGGGCGTGGGCAGTCGAAGATCAGTTCATGTTTGGGCCGGATGCGCTGGTGGCGCCGGTGTTGCACGCCGGCGCGCGCAGCCGGCCGGTGTATCTGCCGGCCGGCGCAAGCTGGACCGACGCCTGGAGCGGGCAAACCTATGCGGGCGGCACAACCCTGACGGTCGACGCGCCGTTAGAGCGCATTCCCCTTTTCTTGCGCGATGGCGCGCAACTCCCGATCCGCGCATAGGCGCAACACACGGCCGGTCGTCTGCCAACCAGAGAGGGCGAGCAATCGACTCGCCCTTCTTTTTTTTCAGACAAAGCCCGAAGCAGTTTCTATGTGCGTCGCGCCTCGCACGATGCTAAGATGAATCCTGCGGGCCTGTGCGGATGTCGTCTGCTGCGGGCTGCATCCGTTTTTGCCGGGGGATTCCGGCGCGTGACTTGCCGGAGTTCCCCAGTGCAGGCGTGCCAGGAGGAACATATGCGCCTCGGATTTGCCCTCTGGCGAACGGCCTTTGTGTTGGTTGCAACGGCCTGTGCAGGGTGGGCATTTGAGTGCAGCCAGGCTCAAGCCATAACCATCACGCAGTCCTCGATTGTGTCGGGCACGGCCGGGCCATTTCTGGTCAAAGACATCAACACCGGCCTGCCGGCCTTCAATCCAAACTCCACGCCACACGGGTTTGTTACCTGGGGCGGCGCGACCTGGTTCGCGGCGAACGATACGACGAACGGGCGCGAGCTGTGGCGGAGCGACGGCACGCCGCAAAACACCACGCTGGTCAAAGACATCTTTCCCGGCATCAGCGGCAGCGGGCCGGCATATATGACCGGCATGGGCGATGCGGTGTACTTTCAGGCCGGCGATGGATCGTATGGCTGGGAGCTGTGGCGGAGTGACGGCACCCCGGCTGGAACGCGGCTCATCAAGGACATTTATCCCGGCCCGGAATCTTCGTCTCCCCTGTATCCGACAGTCGTGTCGCGGACGCTGTACTTCCAGGCCAACGACGGCGCGCACGGCTTTGAGCTGTGGGCCAGCGATGGGACACCGCAAGGCACCCGGCTGGTGCGCGACGTTTTCACTGGCGACGCCTGCGGCATTCCGCCGTGTGGTTCATCTCCCGATCAGTTGATCGCCCTGGGCGATCGGCTGCTCTTCACCGCCGATGATGGCCTGCATGGCAGAGAACTTTGGATCAGCGACGGCACGCCAGCAGGCACGGTGATGCTGGCCGATATTTTTCCGGGCCTATGTGGCGATAGACCGTGCAGCTCGATGCCGCGCGAATTGACCCTGGTGGGCAACACGGTGTTTTTGAACGCCGATAGCCCGCAGGGCCGGCAGCTCTGGAAGACGGATGGCACGCCGGCCGGCACGATTCTCGTGCGGCAGATTGGGACATCCACGCTCACGCTGGGGCCGGCGCACATGGTCAACCTGAACGGTCTGTTGATCTTCAATGCGGATGACGGCGCGCATGGCGCAGAGCTGTGGCGCAGCGATGGTACGTATGCCGGCACTTTCATGCTGAAGGACATCTACCCCGGCGTCAACAGCTATGGTGATCCGAACAGTTCGTACCCGGCCATGATGACGCCGGGCGCGGGCGCGCCGGGGGTGCTGTATTTCAGCGCCGGCGACGCCACGCACGGGCGCGAAGTGTGGCGCACCGACGGCACGTCGGATGGCACGTGGCGGGTGGCCGATATCCGCCCCGGCGTCGACTCGTCGGACCCACAACTGATGCTGTTCTCGAACGGGATGCTGCTTCTGATCGCTGATGGCAACAACGGCGCTGGCCACGAATTGTGGGTCACCGATGGCAGCGCCGATGGGACGCGCTTTGTTAAAGATATTCACCCGAATACGTGCTATAGCCGCTACCCGCCCTACACGCCTTACCCGTGCAGCGCGTTCCACGATCCCTATTCGGGCTACGAGCCGCGCTTTGCCGCATTGCCGGACGGGCGGGCCATTTTCCGGGCCAACGATGGCGCGCACGGCTACGAGGCATGGGTCAGCGATGGCACGCCAGAAGGCACGCGCCTGCTCAAAGACATGGCTGTGTCGTTGTCAGACAGCGTCCCGCAGCACCTGACCGATCTCAACGGGTTGCTGATCTTCGCGGCTTCGACAGCGGAACACGGGCAGGAGCTGTGGCGCAGCGATGGCACGCTGACCGGCACGTTTCTGATCAAAGACATCCTGCCCGGCGCCGTCAGCGCCGCGCCCTGGGAGCTGGTTGCGGCGAACGGCGCTGTGTTCTTCGCCGCTGACGATGGCGCACATGGCCGGGAACTGTGGCGCAGCGACGGCACGCTCACCGGCACAACTCTGCTCAAAGACATTTACACCGGCACGGGCAGCCTGGGCGATGCGAACAGTTCATATCCCAGCAACCTGACTGTCCTGAACGGCGCGCTCTTCTTTTCCGCCAACGATGGCGCGCACGGCGCGGAATTGTGGACGAGCGACGGCACGGCCGAGGGCACGCGCATGGTTAAGGACATTCTGCCCGGCGCGATGGGATCAGGCCCCGGCAGTTTCGCTGTCGTGTCTGGCGTGTTGTTCTTCACAGCCGGCGATGAACAGCACGGCCCCGAGCTGTGGCGCAGCGATGGCACGCCGCAGGGCACGTGGATGGTGCGCGACATCAACCCGGGCGCAGCCGGCTCGGACATCGCCTGGATGACCGAGGTCGATGGCGTGTTGTTCTTCCGTGCCAACGACGGCGCGCACGGTTGGGAGGTGTGGCGCAGCGATGGGACGGCTGCCGGCACCAACATGGTGAGGGATATCGTGCCGGGGGCGGGCTACCCCGACATCACCGAACTGAGCGGGGCGGGCGGCCTGTTGTTCTTCGTCGCCGACGATGGCGCGCACGGCGCGGAGCTGTGGCGCAGCGATGGCACAGCCGAAGGCACGCGCATGGTAGCGGACATCCATCCCGGCCGGCCGGGGGCGCTGGCCTTTGTGCCCGAGCTGGCAGCCGCCGGCGACGTCGTGTATTTCCGCGCCAGCGACGGCCTGCATGGCATGGAGCTGTGGCGCAGCGACGGCACGCCGGAAGGCACGCGCATGGTCGCCGACATCGCGCCGGGGCAGGCCGGCTCTTTCCCGCAGTCGCTGGCCGCAGTCGGGGCCGGCGGGCGAATCATGTTCGCCGCGTCGGATGGCGTGGCCGGCAGCGAACCCTGGGAGTCGGATGGAACCGCCGCAGGCACGCGCAGGCTGGGCGATCTCGCGCCGGGCGCAGACTCCTCACAGCCACATCGTTTCACCCTGGCCGGCTGGCGCGTCTTCTTTGCCGCCACCGACCTGCAACATGGCGAAGAATTGTGGGCGTTCGATCTGCCGCCGTTGATACCAGCCGCTTTGCTGCCCATCGTCTCGACGCCGGGGGCATTGCCGGCGGATGACATCCCCGTGGGCGACGGGCCGCGCGGCATCCTCGTCGTCAGCGACACGGTGTGGGTGGCGAACACACTCGGCAACAGCGTGAGCGTCATTCGCATCGCCGAACGTCGTGTGACGGCTACCTACCCGGTGACCGCGCCGCGCTGTCTGGCGTTCGACGCCGCGCGGGGCGAGGTGTGGATCACCAGCCTGACCACGCAATCGGTGGCGGTGCTGCGCGCCACCGATGGCGCGCGGCTGGGCACTGTGCCGATCGGCGCGCGCCCCGGCTGCATCCTGTTCGACGGGGCCGCCATGTGGGTGACGCGCTTCGATCAGGCGCAGGTGGTGAAGATCGACCCGACGACGCGCGCGATAGTGGGCGCGTGGAGCGCCGGCGTCAATCCATACGAAATGGCCGTGGACACTGCCGCGCAAACGCTGTGGATCGTTAATCAGGCGTCGCGCAGCATCACCGTGCGCCGGCTGGCAGATGGCGCGCCGGTGCGCACGATTGCACTCGACGCGATTCCGTGGGACATCGCCTTCGACGGCCAGCGCATGTGGATCAGCTATTACTACAGCGGCACGGTTGGGGTGGCGCGGGCCAGCGATGGTCAGCCAATCACCACATACAGCGGATTTGCCGGCCCGCAGGGGCTGGCGTTTGACGGCAGCCGCATCTGGGTTGCCAACTACGATGGGCAGACAGTCTCGATCGTGCGCGCCGCTGATGGCGCGCGAGCGCCCGATGTCGCGGCGCAGCGCGGGCCGCAGAGCATCGCCTTTGACGGCGCAGCCGTGTGGATCACCAACTTCTTCAGCGACACGGTTAGCCGGCGCCTTGCTTCCCTGTTGCCGGCTGTGTGGGTGATGGAATCCAGCCTGACCCTCGACACCTACAACTGGCAGGCCGGCCTGATCACAGTCACCGATCCATCCGACCCTGTCTACCCGTATCCCCGGCTGGATGCCGGCCGCGTCACCACCAAAGCACCCCGCATCTATGCCACCGTGGTGCTGGAGAACGACTATGTTCAGGTGACAGTGTTGCCGGAGATCGGCGGACGCGTGATCCGTTGGGCGGACAAGACAACGGGCCGATTGCTGACTTACGCCAACCCGGTCATCAAGCCGGCGATGACGTGGGGCTATCGCGGCTGGTGGCTGGGCACGGGCGGGCTGGAGTGGGCCTTTCCGGTGGAAGAACATGGCCTGAATGAATATCGACCCTGGCGCTATGAACTGCTGGCCGGGCCGGACTGGCGGGGCGTGCGCGTGTGGGATGTGGAGAGCCACACCGGCCTGACGATCGAGATCACGCTCAGGCTGTTCGCCGGGCGCAGCGACATGCAGATCACGCCGCGCATTGTCAACGGCACAGGCCAGGCGCGCGCCTTCCAGTTCTGGATCAACGCCATGCTGACGCTGTCGGGCGGCAACGCGCCATCCAACGGGCTGCGCTTCTGGGCCCCGACCGCGCAGATGAAGGTGCATTCGACGAATGACCCGGCGTTGCCCGGCCCGCGCGGCCTGATGAGCTGGCCGGTCTATCAGGGGCGCGACTTCAGCCGCTATGAGACATGGACGCGCTATGCCGGCCTGTTTGCCACAGAGTGGACGGGCGCAGCCGCGGCCTATGACGAGAGCAGCGACCAGGGCATCGTGCGCGCTTATCCCCCCCATATCGCGCAGGGGCTGAAGCTGTTCTGTCTGGGCGATCTTCCATCGAGCCAGTACACCGACGACGGCAGCCGGTACATCGAGTTCTGGGGCGGCTACAACCATACATTCTTCGGCGAGGACGACGCCGTGATCCAGCCGGGGCAGACCATCGCATGGACGGAGACATGGTATCCGGTCAGCGGCATGGGCGGGTTGTCGTGGGCCAACGACAGGCTGGCTGCGTTCCTGCGCCCGTCGGGCGGTCAGGTGATGGTGGGGCTGCACGCCAGTCGTTCGAGCGAGGCGCATTTGATCCTGCGGCAATTTGGCGTGACGCGCGCCGAGTGGGAGGTGATGGTTGGGCCGGGGCAGCCATTCCGCGCCACATATCCTGCCTCCGGTGGCGGGTGGGAGCTTCAGCTCTGGGAGGGTGGCGCGCTGCTGGTCACGCTGAGCGGGAATGAGTGAGCGGGTGGATTCATCCACGCAGCGGATTCCCCCTTCCCTTCCAGGGAAGGGGACAGGGGGTTGGGTCAGCCGTTACTCGTCCACCTTGAAGCTGTACAGGTGTGTGGGCGTGACGACGTACAGCGTGTTGCTGGTGGGGTCGATCGAGATGTCCTGCATGCCGACGAAAACATCGCCGGTGGCGCGGTATTGCTTGAGGAAAGCGCCGCTCTTGCTGAGCATGAAGATTGCGCCGTGCCGGGCGTCTGCGATGAACACGTTGCCGGTGTTCTGATCCGGCCCGCTGACGGCCAGCGCCACCACATCGCCGAAAGGCATCGGCAGGTTGGTGATATTGAACTGCACCGGCGCGCGGCCAAAGTACTTCGACACCGCGCCGTTGCGCGACAGCACGTAGATCGCCCCGTCGATGGCGACATCCACGCTCTCCTTCAACTGGGAAAACGGGGAGCGGAAGTAGGTGTCAGCGCGGGTGAACACGCCGTTTTGATAGGTATAGCGCCAGATCTGGCCGGCGCCGATGTCGAGCAGGTAGGCCGTGTCGTTGTACAACTCGCCAGACGCGACCTGTTCGGGCCGGGCTTCGCCCACGGCGGGTAGTTCGATGGGGGTGATCTGGCTTGTGGCGGCGCTGTATTCGTAGAGCGTGCTATTCCCGAACAGGATGCTGCCTTCGGTGCGCCAGCGGCTGCTGCTGGGTGTGGCCCAGGTGATGTCGAGCAGCCGGCCGGTTGCGGTGATGCCGGCAGGGAAGGCAAGCGGCACGGGCTTGCCGGTGATGGCATTGCGTTCCGCGTTCAGCACATAGTATTCGGCAATGTTTGCGCCGGTGTCAAGCATGTAGACGCCGAGCGACGCCGCGCCGATGCGACGGCGACCACTGGCCGTTGCCAGCTCGCTGAGCGTGACAGGCGCAATGCGCGTGATCTGTGCCGCGCGGTCGAGTTGCGCGTAGGCCTGGCGTTTCTCTTCGGCGAATGATTCCGTGTCGGCGGGGTTGTTAGCTTCATAGGCGGCGATGGCGTCGAGGGCCTCTGTCCACTCCGACTTGATCGCAGCCGGCTCGGTGGCGGCGCGGGCTGTCTCCACTTGCGCGCGCGCGGCATTTTGCAATTGCTGTCGCTCGGCCTCGCCGCTGAACTGGAAGTACAACACGCTGACCACCAGCGCAACCACAATGGGCAACAGCACGGCGATGGCAGCAAGGCCGAACATGATGGCGCGCGATCGCTCGGCGCTGGTGATCGTAGAGGCCGGCAAGAGCTGGCCGCCAAAGGCGCTCAGGCTGCGTTGAACCGAGCGCGCGGCGTTGCTCATCGTGGTGGCGGCAGCCGCGCCGGCAGTCGAGAGGGTTTGAGTCATGCGCGACAGGCGTGCGCCAGCGGGGGTGCTCTCAGGTTCTGGGATAGGTTCCTGAGCCGAGAGGGGCACAGGCGGCGGCGCGGCAATCACAGCAGGAGGCGCAGGCGCAACGCCCGGTGATTTCCCCGGCTCCCCCTCGACCGAGAAGGCAACTCCGATCATTTTGCCCTGGCTGACATTGGCGTTGAGATAGCCGGCCACCATGCGCGGCTCGCCTTTGGACATGCAAGCTTCGATCAGCGGATCAAGGCCATCGACGCACGACCCGGCGCCGGTCAAGACAATCACATCACCGGGCTGCCAGGCAAAATGCGTGAAAGACGGCTCTGGATTGCGGCCACTGCCAATCAGTGCGTGGCGCTCTTGCGGCTCGATCCGTTCAAAGGCGCCGCTGCGAGAACGGGCATAGGCGATGGCCGGGCCGGTCTGCGCGATGATCAGGCTTTGGTCGTTGATGACAGCGCAGGTGAGCGAACCGTGTATCTGCTGGCCGGCCGGCACGCCGCGATTGAGTTCGATCAGCCGGTCATTGGCAAGCTTGATAGCCAGGCGCAGTGCCGTCGTCACGCCGCCAGGGGCGCGCCAGTAAGCGTCGCTGAGTGTGCGCAGAAGATCGGCGCACATCGACGGTGATGCAGAGGGAAGGTCGAGAAAGACGATCAGTGTCTCCCCAGGGCGTGGGGTGCGCTTGCCGGCCGGCTGCACCCATACGTGAGGAGAGTCGCCGCGCTCCTGTCCGTCCACGACGTGGATTGTCGAGTGCTTGACTTCGGCCATACCCTGTTCCCCCTGTAGTTTATCATCTCGATTATGCTATCATCCGCCTCGAACAGGGGTAGAACAGGCACAGGCAATGAGCGGGGCAAGCAAGCCATTTCGACGCAACCCGGCTGCTTCTGGTCTCAGGTATAACCTGGGCTACCCAGGTGATTCGACCGGCATCAATTCTAGAGAGGAAAGGAAATTACTCATGGCAGGAAAGAAGTTGACGAAGTCTCAGTTCGTAGCCGAGGTTGCTGAGAGGAGCGGCTTGAGCAAGAAGGACGCAGGCGCCATATTGGACGCGATGAACGCTGTCGTCATCGAACAACTCGGCGCAAAGGGGCCGGGCGAGGTCATCATCCCCGGCTTGCTCAAGCTGAACAAGGTGGAGAAGCCGGCGGTTCCTGAGCGTCAGGGCATCAACCCGTTCACCAAGGAACCGACCACATTCAAGGCCAAGCCGGCCACTCGCAGCGTGCGTGCCCGCCCGGTGAAGGCCCTGAAAGACGCTATCTAGGGTGTTTTTGCGCGCAGACGCCCCGGCCCCGCACAGGCGCCGGGGCAATTTCATTCCCGCCCACTGCGCTTAAAGACTGCTATTGCCACAGATCGAATATGCCCCGCCAGCCCTTGCGCAGGCTTCTGCCTGGCCTCATTCGGGAGGTCTCGCCTGTCGAATGGGCGATTGCCTGTGCCATCCTGCTCGTCATCGTTCAATATGGGCTATTGCCGCGCGAGGTGTTCTTTGCCCCCGATGAGGGCATGCGGATCATCGTCAGTCGCAACCTGCGACCCGAAAGCATCTTCACCGGCGTTATCCGCTATGAAAACCAACACATCGATCCGCGCATCGAGTTCGCGCCTTATTTTGACCAATGGTTCAACGTTGCGCCCGGCCCCGAGCTGCGGGTGAGTTATCCGATCGTGTGGTTTGCGGCGCTGATTGCGCCGCTGTATGCGCTGGGCGGGATCGCACTGGCACAGGCATTTCCGCTGCTCTGTGGCGTGCTGACTGGACTGCTCGCCGGCCGGATTCTGCATCAGATAGCAGGCCGGGGCACTGCAACACTCGGCGTCGTGGCAGTGATGCTGGCCATTCCCTCGGCTTTGTACAGCTTCCTGCTCTGGGAACATCAGCTTGCGCTGGCGCTTTGTTTGTTGGCATTGGCGTGCTACGTCGAATATGAAACCTGCGGGCGCGCCCGTGTGCTGGTCGTCGGCGCCGCTGCTGCAACACTGGCCTGCGCATTGCGCGTCGAGACGCTGTTTGTGGTTGCCCCTGCGCTGCTTGCGATTGGCTGGGATCAATTCAGCGCGGCAGAAGCGCCAGGTCGCAGACGGGTTGCTATAGTTGGCGCTGTGACGCTGGCTGTCGGGCTGTTGTTGGCACTGTACTGGTTCATTGTGCGCGATACGCCATACCGTCTGCCGGTCTTGGCGCCGGCGCTGTCGCCGGCCCAACTCGAGCGCATGGGTGCGCAGGTGATGCGTGTGTTTGTGGGGTATGACGCCTCGCCCGCAACCAGCGTGGCGCTCTTGTGTGTGCTGGTTATTGGGGTGGGGGCGCTTATCGTGTGGCGGCGCGACCCAGCCCTATGCGCCGGCATAGGCGCCGGCGTGTTGATTTCCACCGCGCTCATCACGGCGCTGTCGATCCTGCGCATTGAGCCTTTTCGTGTGGTCAACCCAGGGTTGCTATGCGGTGCGCCGTTGGTAGTTCTGGCCATTCTGCCGGCCGGCGATACGCGCCTGCGTTTCTTGCGCCGGGCGTTCGTATTGGTTTTTGCCGGCTTCGTCGTGGGCGCATTTCTAACGCCGCGCCTGGCATCAAGAGCCGGCGGGGTGATGACCCAGATAGGTAGTACCTGGGGCAGTCGATACTTTCTAGCGCTGTATCCGCTCATGGCCATAGTGGCGCTGGCAAGCCTGATGTCGTGGATGCGCGCTGTTCGACAGACTGGCGAGCCGGCGGCGCAAGACAGACCGCAATTGCGTGCGGCGAGCGCCATTGCGCTGGGTGTGGGCGTGGCATTGTCATTGGCAACGGGCATCCTGGTGAACACCCTTGGCTTGACACGAATCGAGACAGACAAGGGTATTGTCCTGCCGGGGTGCCGGGCAGCATGGCAGACAGAAGCGAATATCCTGGTGACGGATGACTGGTGGCGCGCGCCTGAATGCGCGGCCCAACCCGCGCCGGCGTATCTGCTCATTCAGTCGGAAGCAATGCTGCCGGCCCTGCGCCAATCACTGTTCGACAGTGGCATAGTGGAACTGGCCTACGCATCGCAGAGTGGGCGCCTGTCCCTGCAGTCGCTTGTTGACGGTCTGGCCCCTTGTTTCCTTGTGACCCGACCGCCTGAAACATCCAGCCCAGGCAATGCCGTGATCAAGCTATCGTTGGTGCCGCGCACAGAATCTTGCTCTCATTGATTCCCCAGTGCCCTTGCAGTGATGATCCTTATATTGATATGCGCTCCCGTGTGCAGAGATGCGCCGTCTGGCACGACAAATACACGTGAATGAATCAGACTGCGGCGGAAACAATGCATCATGTGCATGCGCGTGTCACGCGTGTTGACGTGAAGATAGCTAGAGTCCGCTTCAGCGCAGGCCAGATTCGCAGAACAGTTACAGGGGCACACAATGAATTTTCGACGTCTGATCGCCCGGATGACGCTATTGTCCATCATCGTTCTCATCTTTGGCACAGCCACGGTGGTTTTTGCCAGGACAACTTTGGCACCGCTGGCACCGGCTGAGACATACAACGGCACACTCAGCGGCAGCATCGCAAGCACCGTCTCAGCCAATGCGCGGTTTCTCGTCACAGCCACCGGCACGCTGTCTGACAACGTGGAAACGCGCGTCTACACGACGGTTGTCGGCCCTGGTCCATTCACCTTCAACAACGTGGCCTCCGGCGATGACCTGGGGTGGGGATATTCCACAATCGTAAGCTATACCATTACAGCAGCGCCTCTCGCCGGCTGTTACGCGCTCACCCCTATTAGCTATACAGCCTATTTGACTCCCGGTACACCCGATGCAACCGGCTTTGTCTTCACACCGACTTACATCCCGATGAACGTCACGGTCACGGCGCGGATGACGGAAGCCATATTTGTCCCGGGCATCATTCCAACAACACCCGTGATCGTCCCGCCGGCTCGCTCTAACGGGATCAGCTTCTTGAACAACATCAACTATCGCATCCAAGGGCCGGGCGTTGACGCCACTGGTGTAGCAAGTGGGTCTGGTGGAAGCACGGCGTACAGCTTCACACGCGCCAACAGCGGACTGATGAACACGGAGCCCGCCAATGGCCAGTGCGCACAGACATATACGGTGACAGTCGTGTCAGTTCAGCCCTACTTGAATGTCATCAACTGGAAGTATGTGCCGGCCAGTGGTGTGCAGGCTGTCAACGTCGCAACGTGGGGTGGCAGTGCGACAGCGAACGCCGATTTTCTGGCCTATCACTATTGGACGTGGGCGCCAGTTGTGATCAGAGAACCGTAGCCGTAAGGAACTGACCACCAGTCCTTCAAGCGCAGAGGCAACCGCCCCTGCGCTTTTTGTTTGTGGGCGATACCGACCGTTGAATCATCTCGCAAGGATGTACACTCAATCAGATACTCAATTTGCGATACTTTATGGTGCGTGGTATTATGCGAATGGGCAACTTTTATTTAATTGCCCATCTGGACCGCTTCGCTACCGCATAGGCATCACAGGAGACAATATGAACGCACCAAGACTCATAGCCCGGCTTTCCTTGCTCACCCTCATTGTCGTCGTCATTGGCACAGCGACCGTCGCCTTTGCCAGAACTAGCTTTGCGCCACTGGCGCCGGCAGAGACAAACAACGGGACGCTTACAGGCGCGATCAGTGGCAGCGTCTCGCCAAACGCCCGCTTCACCGTATCCGTTACAGCCGTTCTCTCCGACGAAGTGACTACTTACCAGACCTCAACGCTGGTCGGTCCCGGCGCATACACCTTCACCAACCTGCCAGCCGGCGATGATTTGGGGTTTGGCTATGGCAGCACCGTCAGCTACACCGTATCCGCCATCCCATCTGCCCCCTGTTACTCCATCACCCCTGTGAGCAGGACAGCTGAGATGACATCGACCGCCATCGTGACCGGCATGGACTTCGTGGCCACCTGGGTGCGCCCGTCGGTTACGGTGAACGTGCGCATGACCGAGGCCGTATTCGTGCCCGGCGCAATTCCCAGCGCGCCGAGCATCGTACCGCCGGCCCGTTCAAACGGGATCGCCAATTTGAAGAATGTCATCTACCTGATTCAGGGACCGGGTGTCAATCAGCAGTCCACCCTTGTCGGTTTTGACCACGGTGCCACCACCGCCTACGCATACACCAATGCCAATGCCAACCTTATGGCTGTGGAGCCGTCCGACGGCAATTGTTCGCAGGTGTACACCGTTTCGGTCTATTACCTGGCTCCCAACTACATGAATGTCGTTCCGTGGTCCTATGTGCCCGCTGGCGGCGTTCAGACCGTCACCGTCTCCACCAGCAATCCGGTGGTAAACGTGAGCTTCCTGGCCTATCATTATTGGGCCTGGCAGCCGATCGTGTTGAAGTGACCTAGACACGCGCCGCTCAGCGCCGTGGACTACATCTTCTGGACCCAAGAGGCAGCATCATCGCTGCCTCTTCGCTTTCTGACTGGACGCATGATCGATCCCCCCATACAATCTGTCGCAGACATCAAACAGGAGCAGACCGAATGAAGATCACCAGCGTGAAGACCGCAGCCACAATCGGCCACGGCATGCATTTGTGGGTGAAAGTGGATACCGACGCCGGCATCACCGGCCTGGGCGAATGCGTGCATGGCGGCAACCAGGCTATTGCCATCATCCAGTATCTGGAGCAAAAGTTGATCGGGCGCGATCCGTTTGCAATCGACGCCCTGTTTGAAGAAATGCGCCGCAGTCACGTATTTGACGGCGGTACCGGCGGCGCCCTCATCACCGCCCTCACCGGCATCGAGATCGCGCTATGGGACCTCAAAGGCAAGGCGCTGGGCGCGCCAATTTACGAGTTGCTGGGCGGCAAGTTCCGCAACAAGATCTGGATGTACTGCGATTGCCAGGTCGATCCAGGCATGGAGTTCGACGAGATCGAGCGTGTGGTGCATGGTGTGCTGGCCAAAGGCTTCACCGCGCTGAAGATCGACCTGGATATAGGGGCATATTCGGCGGGTCGCATTCCGGTGGATGCCGATACGCAGGTGCTCACGCTCAAAGAAGGCACGTTCAGCAAGGACAAGTTCAACTACACCGCCATGCAGCGCGAGCATGAGCGCATGTTGCAGGTGGTGGACATGGTGACGCGCGCAGCCGGCAAAGATGTGGCCGTGGCTGCCGATCTGCACACCCGCCTCGACGTGCCCAGCGCTGTCCGGTTGGTGCGCGATCTCGATCCCTATCATTTGCTCTGGTTGGAAGAGCCGGTGCCGCCGGAGAACATCGACGCCATGCGCGAGGTCAAACGGCACAGCAGCACGCCCATCTGCGCCGGCGAGAATCTCTACCTGCGCCACGGTTTCCGCGAGCTGATCGAGAAGCAGGCCGTAGACATCGTCATGCCCGACCTGCCCAAGTGCGGTGGTCTAAGCGATGGCCGCAAGATCGCCAACCTCGCCGAACTGTATTACATCCCGTTCGCCCCGCACAATGTGTCATCGCCGATCGGCACCATGGCCAGCGCGCACGTGTGCGCCAGCGTGCCGAATTTCCTGGTGCTCGAGTGGCACTGGAACGAGCGGCCTTACTGGACCACGATCATCAAAGAGAAAGAGGACATCATCAAGAATGGGTACATCGAGCTGACCGACCGGCCAGGTATCGGCCTGGAACTGGACGAAGCGGTGGCGCGCGCTTATCAGTACCCCGGCACAACGTGGTTTGAATGAACATCCACCCCATCCTCCCGCCGGGTCACACCTTGCGGGAGGATGACAAACCGGAAAACACGCTCATGCCCCCTGTCCATGCCCGCGTGTTTCGCGTGCGCTACTACGAATGTGATGCCTACGGCCACGTGAACAACGTCAACTACCTGCGCTATATGCAGGAAGCCGCCTTCGACGCTTCGGCTGCCGCCGGCTATGATTTCGCGCGTTATCAGGCCATGAACCGCAACTGGCTGACGCGCCGCACCGATATCGAATATCTGCGCCCGCTGCGCTATGGCGACTCGGTCGAGGTCAAAACGTGGGTGATGGATTTCCATCGTGTGTTGTCGCGTCGCGCCTACAACATGCGCTCGGTGACGAGCGGGGAACTTGTGGCGCGCGCCGTCACCGACTGGGTATTTGTGGATGCCGGATCCGGCCGGCCTGTTCGCGTGCCGGCCGAAATGGTCGCTGCTTTCACGGGGGATGATCCGCAGGCTGAGGTCCCTCCGCGCCAATCTTTTCCCGAGCCGGCCCCGCCGCCACCTGGTGTATTTCGCCTGCGTCGGCGCGTCTCGTGGAGCGACATCGACACCGCCCAGCATGTCAACAACATCATGTACATGGTCTACGTGGATGCATGCGGCATGGAGGTGCTGGCGGCGCACGGTTGGTCTGTGCCGCGCATGACCGCCGAAGGATTCGGCATGGTGTTGCGGCAACATCAGATCGAGTATTTGCAGCCGGCGCTACTCGGTGACGAGATCGAAATTGCCACCTGGGTTTGCGAAGTCAAACGCGCCACTGCTACCCGCCATTACCTGCTCACCCGTGTCGCCGATGGCGCGCGCCTTGCGCGCGTGAACACCGTGGCTGTGTGGGTCGATCTGGCCAGTGGCCGGCCCGTTCGCATCCCGGCCCAATTCATGGCCGACTTCGCGCCGAATACCTCGTCGCAGGATTGACCCTCTGCTGATCTAGCCGGCTGCGCAAGTGCGAAATTTGGGCCGACTACTATAATCCTTTTTAATCAGATTATTGTTGATTTGTTGATGTCTCTCTGATCTGCCCAAAGGCTCGCCCTGCTGATTTCTGCTGTGTCATGGCCCATGAATCGCGGCTGCGCCTGACCCCGCGGACAATGTCCGCTGTGTGGACTGCCATCACCACACTGTGGTTGAGCGTCTCTCTTGCCGTCGGCCTGACGGGATGTGCGCCTGCCCCCTCGCTGAGGCAGGAATTGCCGGCAGTTGCCAGTCCGGCGCGGCCTGATCGCGTCGCCAGTGTCAACGGCGAATCGGTTGATCGTGAGGAATGGCGCCGTGCCTATGCGCTGGATGCGGCCATGAGCATCCTGGCCGGCCAACCGCCGCCGGCGGTCGAGTCTGCCTTGCAGCGGCTTGTCAACGAGCGATTGGTGCTGCGCGCGGCGCGTGAAGCGGGCATCTTTGCCACGCCGGCGCAGGCGCAGGCGCGCCTGACGGCTTTGCTGGCGCGGTGGGGAGTGGGCGACACACAATTGGAGCAAGCGCTGTCCCGGTCCGGCCTGAGCCGCGCGCAAGCAGTGGAAGCCATTCGTCGCCTGTTGATTGTGGAGACCTATCTGAAAGGGTTTGCTTCGGCTGAAGCAGCGTCCACCTGGCTGGCTCAGCAGCGCCAACAAGCGCGCGTGAGTGTTTACATAGACCTGGCAGCCGACACCCGGCTGATCCCTGGCGAACAGGCGGATATTGCCCGCGTGGCCTCCATTTCCCCGGCAGCACCCTATGCGTTGACACCGCTCGTGCTGGCGCCGGCAACGCCGGATGCGTCGGAGACGCCCGCTGCGATGGCGGAGATCGTCACTCCCGGGCCAGCCGATGCCTTGCCGATCGACCCTCAGTTTGACTTGTCCCTGCCAGATCTGGCCGGTCAGATCGTTTCCTTGAGTCAGTTGCGCGGGCAGGTTGTGGTGGTCAATGTGTGGGCTTCGTGGTGCCCGGCCTGTCGCTCTGAAACGCCCGATTTTGCCGAGTTTGCCCGCGCCTATCGTGAGCGAGGCGTGACGGTGCTGGGTGTGAATCTGCGCGAGGATGCCGCGACAGTGCGCGCTTTCGCGGAGTCCAACGGCGTGGACTACCCGTTGCTGCTGGACAGCCAGGGCGAAGTGGCCGCCCGCTACCAGGTGGTCGGCATCCCTACGACGGTGATCTTCGACGCTGCGGGAAACATGCAACGCCGGCACGTGGGTGTGTTGACACGTGCGCAACTGGCCGACTACGTTGAACCGTTGCTTGCGCCGCGCCGGCCGGCTCCTGCGTTTGCCCTGCCCGACAATTCAGGTCGGGTTGTGTCGCTCGCTGAGCATCGCGGGCAGCCGGTTGTTCTGTTGTTTTACCGAAGCGCCGGCTGTGCCTCCTGCCAACAGCATCTTGCAGCCGTGCAGGCGGCCTATGATCGTTTCCGGTCGCGGAACGCCATCGTGCTGGCGGTGGCCGCGCAAAGTGTGAGTCAGGCCAAAGCGACGCGCGAGCTGGGCCGGCTGGCTTTTCCCGTGCTGGCCGACGATGATCACGCCGCAAGCGAAGCCTTCGGTGTGTTCAATCTATTCGGAGACGGGCTTGCCGCGCCCGCAGTGTTCGTGATCGACGCAGAGGGCGGCATTGTGTGGTCTCACATCGGCCAATCTCCCACAGATTATCCCCTTCCCGATATGATCCTTCAGCGAATTCCTTGAAGCAACGCGGACGCAGTCCGCCCACACTCACCCTGCGCACCGTCGCCGCGCGCACAGGAGGCCATGTGCTTAACCATCACCATCTCCCTCATCCACCCTTCTTTTCGCGAACGCTAGTGTTGCGCGCGATCGTGGCGCTGGTTACCGTGGCGGCCCAGTGGCCCGCCGGCTTGCTGCTGCCTCAGCCCGCCAGCGCGGCAGCCCCGACCCGCGCGACCGGGCGCGCCGAGTATGCGGCGCAGACGGCTCTGCCCGATTGGTTTCTGGCGGCCCCAGACTCCAACCATCTGGCTGCTTCCGCTGATGACGGTGAAAGTGTGGCGAATCCGGCAGACGCTTCAATGCTCCCCGATGCCGCGACCACGACGCTGCCGGCCTGGTTCACGCCGGTCACAGACGGCCTGCCATGGGGCGCTCCTGACCAACTCGATCCTGTCACGTCGGTCGGAGATGAGGCTGGGCATCACGATGCTGGGCATCACGATGCCGGGCATCACGATGCTGGGCATCACGATGCCGGGCATTACGATGCCGGGCATCACACCATCTACCCGAATCAGATCACCGTCACCGTGTCGCCAGACACGATCAATCAATGTGATCCGCTGGCCGTGAGCGTATTGGCGGTGAACGATGCCGTCACAACCACAGGCGTGAGCGTCGTGGTGGCGGCGCCGCCCGGCCTATCCCCTTCGCCGCAGGTGTTCAATATTCCGAGCGTCGCGCCCAGCGCAACCCTTTCATTGACCGCCGTGTTTTCGTCGGGGTGCAGTGTGGTTTCCGGCCAGATCGTCGTCACACTGACGCAGGATAGCTACCCTCCGATTGTGAAATTCGCCGAATATGTGGTCAACCCAGGCGCGATCACAGTGCTCAAGGACCCTGCGGTCACGCAAGCTGCTCTGGGCGACATCGTGACTTGGACGGTCTACGTCAACAACACAGGCTATGGGGCGGTGTACAACGTGCAAGTGACAGACACGCTGGGCGCGGGCTTGCAGTGGATGGGCGGACTCACCAGCACGTCATTCGTGTCAATCCCTGTCGGCGAGTCGCGCAGCTTCACCATTTCGGCCCAGGTGATGAGCTGCGCCGGGCTGGATAACTTTGCTGTGGCGACATGGGGGTGCGATAGCCAGACCTGTCAGGCGCCCCAGCAGGCCAAGGCCAGCATCGATTTGATGCCGCGTTTCCCCGCGCTGTCGTATGCGCTGCCCGCGTTCGATCTGCCCTATTGCGCCGGCTTTGAAGTCTTCGCCATTCCCATCACCAACACGGGCGATGGCGCGGCCATTTCGCCCACGCTGGAAGCCAGTTTTGCGCCGTTTCAGGTGAGTGTTGCCGCGCCGGCCTCGTATAGCGGCGGCGCGTTCCAGTTGCCGGACATTCCGCCGGGCCAAACGTACACGCTTGTCTTCACGCTCACTGCGCCGGCCAATATCTGCGCTGCCGCGCGCCAGGGCGAGTTCAACTTTGATCTGCGCTATCAGGATGCCTGCGCTTTCCCCTACGCGGAGATTCCGCAGATGAGCTCCTGGCAGATGACCAATGCGCTCGGCGAGTTGAGTGTCAGCAAAACCATGCCGCCGGCCATCTATCGCGGCCAGGTGATTACGTCGATCGTCACGGTGAACGCCAATGGCATCGTGGGCAGCATTGTTGTGACGGATCAGGCGCCGGCCGGCCTGGTAGTGCTCGATCCGGCGGGCGGTGTCACATTCACTCAGGGCGCCAACACATTTATTACGTGGACTTTGAGCGGCAGCGCCGTGTTGACGCCGGTGTTTGCCGTCGTCGACGCGCCGCAAGGATGCGCGCTGTGCGGCTTGCCGGTGACCAACATCATCACGGCCACCGCCAGCGATTGCCAGGACTGCCTGCAGACGGCAACCGCGCAGGCCACCACGCAAATTCAGTGCGATGAGCCAGAAGCGCGCGGCAGCAAGTCTGTGTCCGGGCCGGCGGAGGTGTGCGCAGCCTCCGCGCTCACCTTCACCAACGTCTACACCTTTGGCAGTGCTTTCGTCGTCACGCCAACCTGGAGCAGCCTCATCTTCACCGAGAGCCTGGCCTACCAGACCTATACGCCCGGTTCGGCTACGGTGTGGGTTGGCAACGGGCCGGTCTCCTGCACTGCCACGTTTTCGGAGTCAGTGGTTGGTGGCGCTCTGGTCATCTCGAATATCACGCCATCGTGCAATCCAGACATCGCCGGCGCTACGCTCATCATCACCTACACCACCAATGTGAGTGAAACCTCGGCCTGCCAGGACTTCACCTGGTACGACTGGTCGTATCTCCATCTGGGGGTCACGGGCAATAGTTTCTGCGCCGCCGACGGCGTTCTGGAGCACGGCGTGCTGGTTGAAACACAGGCCCCGCGCATGGCGTTGACCGCGAGCGGATTGCCGCCCAATGTGGCTTCCTGCGGTGTCTATACCCTGACGCTGACGGCGCAGCGCGTGTCCAGTGTGGGCGCGTACGATGCGGTCATCGATGTTCCCACCGCCACCTACGCCGTTCTCGATGTGCTCGGTTTTGGAGGCGCGCAGCCCGTCTTCACACAGACCGACGCGCTGGGATATCACTGGTTCTACGCTGATGCGTTCACCAGCGCAATGACGGCGACTGTCCTGATGCGCGTCCAACTGCGCTGCGCCAGCGGCCCGGCGCCCTTTCAAGCCGCCGCGCACTATGACAGCCTGTGCGCTGACGACGATGACTACCGCCAGAGTTGCAGCGCCGGGGGCACTCTGGCTGCGCCGCCTGCCTATGGGCCTTTGTCGTTTCTCACCAAGTTCCCGGAGATCATCTATGCCCAGGGCGACCTGGTGACCTGGACGTTGATTGCCAAGAACACCGGCGCCGGCCCGGCTCACAGCGTTGCGCTGACCGATCAACTGGGCAGCGGGCTGCAATTTGTCACCGCTACGATCACCTCATCCTTTGGCGCGACCGGCGGCATGAGCATGATCACATCCACTCAGATGGTGACATGGCTCGTTCCGGTCATGCAGCCCAAAGAGACGTTGACCATCCGTTACACCGCGGAAATCATCGGCTGCACTGACCTCACCAATCGTCTGTCGCAGACGCAGGGCTGCCTTGGGGAGACCTGTCAGGCCAGGGGGCCGGTCACCTCAGTGGTGGAGCTGCCGCCCACAATCCTGCTCAACACCAACCAGACCCTTTCGCCGATCGACACTTGTCTCACGCGCACCGTAACCGTGACGGTGCGCAACGCCGGCTTGCTGAGCGTGTATGACGCCGTGTTGACCGAGACGCTGCCTGTCGGGCTGTCTTACGTGATGGGCAGCAGCGAGATCAGCACAGACACTGCGCAATGGCATGCCGGCCCTGACCCGATCATCAGCGGACAATCATTGCAATGGAGCGCCGCCAGCGGCGCGCCGCTCGACGCGCTGTTGCCGCGCGTTTGGCCACAAGAGACGGTGTACATCCGTTTTGTCGTGCGCGCCACCTGCGCCTTTGACGGCGGCCAGTTGCGCGTGCAAACGGCTTACCGTGACACCTGTGGCAACCCGTATCTGGCAGATTCATCGTTTTTCCTGATGACGGCGCGCCGGGCTGATATCTCCATCGACAAGATCGGCTGGAATCTAAGCCGCACATCGCCTTCCAACACTTACCTGTACGCGGAGCCGGGCGAGACGCTGGTGTTCACAATCACGGTTGCCAATGCAGCCACAGCTGCGCCGGCGCAATTGCTTGTCGTGACCGACATGTTGCCGGCCAATCTGATCCTGATCACGGCCACGCCGGGCTTCACCGGCGCCCTGCCGGGCGATCTGGGCGGCGTGCTGACGTGGTCGATTCCTCTGCTCAACCCAAATCAGACCGTGGCGCTCACGCTCACCGCTGTGGTAAGCGCGCCCAATGGCTGCGCGATCACAGACGCGATCAACACGGCGCAGGTGAGCTGGGGATGCCTCGATGGATGTCGCCAGTCATTGCCGGCGCGAACCGTGCGCGTGCGCACCCGGCCTGTGTTCGGCTCACCCGACATCGAGACGTCCATCGCGCCCGGGGCGCTCAACGTGTGCGGCGGTGTGATCACAGTGACGCTCAACAATGACGGCCCGCCCGCGTACGACGTGGCGCTGACAAACACGCTGCCCGCCGGCTATGTGTTCAGCGGCACAATTCTGGCCAGCACGCCTCCCTCCAGCGTGGTCGATCTGGTCGGCGCTGTGGTCTACATCTGGGCTATTCTGCCCAGCGGCCTGACAACGCTCACACTCGAAACGCGCAACACCACACTAAGCGGCGCGTGTGTCGTTCCCTCTGGCGCTTTCAGCGCGCTTCTGCGTTACGACGACGATATTCCAGACTGTCCGGACACCGCGAGCTACACCACTTCGGCCTCTCTGGCGCTGAGTATTCTGACGCCGGCGCTGACGCTGGACAAGGCGCCTTTGTCTCAGGTGTCTGCCGCCGGCCAGACAGTGACCTGGACCGTGGGCCTGACAAACACTGGATCGGGGACGGCTTTCAACGTGGTGATCACGGATGTGGCCGGCTCGACCTTTGTCAGCCTGACGGCCAGCGCTGGCGGCATGGTGAACGGGAACGTCATCACCTGGTCGTTGCCGTCGCTGGCGCCGGGCGGCGTGTTCACAGCTCTGGTAACGGCGGTGCTTACCAGCAGCGGTGAAAACCGCAACGTCATCACCGCCACTTCTGTGTGCGGCAGCGGGTGTCTTTCCGGCGCGGCGGGCGACATCGCCTACGTCACACTGGGCGACGTGTTCGACAAAGGGCCGGCGTTCCAGACGGCAACCGTGGGCAGTCTGACCGTCTTCACCTTCACCTTTTACTCCAGCGATGTGGAGAACATTTTCGAGTCGGTGATCCTGACCGACTCGTTGCCGGCCGGCCTGGGGTATGTCTCGGCAGCGTTGACGTACACCTGGGACGTCGATGGAAACCAAGGTGGCCCGGTCACGGTCTTCAATGTGCCGCCAGACAACGCGCCGGCCTTGTATGGCTCCGGCAACGCGGTATGGAATCTCGGCGTCTTGACGGGCGCGCTGGACATCGACGGCGTGTTGACGGCCGTTGTTCAGGACGTCCCCGCCGTGTTCAACGGCACACTGCTGACGAACACCATGCGTCTGAGTCTGTTGGACGATGGCCAGACGAGCGTAGTGTCAGACGCATCTCCGGTGGCAGTGTATGAACCCTTGCTGCATCTGGGCAAGACAGCCATGACCGCCACAGGATGCAGCGCAACATTGATGGAAGATCACTTCAACCGCGCAAGCGCCAGTCCGCCGGCTGGCTGGACGGCGATCGCCGGCGCGTGGAACAACGCCAACGGCGTGGCGCAACGCTCGGGCGGCGCGGCGGCCAACGCAATTCTGGCGCGCAGCGGCTTCGCGGCTTCTGAACTCAGCTACAGCGCCCTCGCCTGGGCGTCGGATACCACGTCCAGCCGTGGCATCGTCCTGCGCCACACAACGAACAATTACTACCTGTTGCGCTTGCGCCAGAGCGACGGCGGCACAAATCTGGAATTGCAGGAAGTGACCGCAGGGACATTCGCTCAACTGGCTGTGGCGCCCTTTGCGCCGATAGCCAACCGCTGGTATCACCTGGAAGCGCAGGTCAGCGAGGAGGCGGGCGGCCTGCGCATCCGCGCTTACGTGGATGGTCGGCTGTACTTCGATGTTGTTGACAGCACGCCGCGCAGTCCCGGATCGGTCGGGTTCTATACGAACAACTGCGCTGCCAACGCCTGTCTTTTTGACGACGCCCTGGTCACGCGCATTCATCGCGCGGGGTGCTTTGTGGGGGCCGGCGATCTGCTCACATTCACCCTGACTATTTCCAACCAGTCGCGCTGGCCGGGATTCGATTTGCTCGTGACAGACACGCTGCCGAGCGGGCTGAGCCTGGTGACATACACCCTGACGGGCAATGCCCCTGTCGCCTCGCAGGCGCTGACGCAGCCGGCGCCCATTCCCGGCGCCACCGGCGTGCTGACATGGCTCATCGATCATCTCACCCCGACCGTGCCGTACAGCCCCTTGCAGCACACGGCGCTCACACTCACCCTCGTGACCCAGGTGGCCGACTGGATCACGGCAAACATCACGCTGTTGAACCAGGCAGCCCTGAGCTATGATGCCTGGCTGAGTGACACGCAGCCCACTACCATCACCCGGCCTTACAGCGGCGGCTCGCACGCGGCGGGCGTCCAAACAGTCAACCCCGGCATTCGCAAGGAAGAAATCTTCGCTCCGCCGCCGACTGCCACACTGGGCACGCTGGTCACGTATACCCTGCTTGTGCCTGCCGCGCCTATCACGGCGGTTCTGTACAACACGCTGGTGACAGACGCCCTGGACAGCCGGCTGTTCATCGAGTCGGTGGTGTTCAGCGGCGGCATTGGCGGCAGCGCAGGTTGGAGCGGCCAGGTGGTGTCGGCCACGTTTGCCGTGATCTCGGCCTCCACGCAGGCGCTGATCACGGTCACTGCCCGCATCTCCCACGAATTCCCCAGCGCAGCCGGCGACGCCAACGCCGGCGATATCATCACCAACGCCGCCGCGATGAGCCACAGCACGGCCCCCCTCACAGCCAGCAATCAGGTCAGCACCGTGGTAGGCGAACCGAATCTGCTCGCGCGCAAGTCTGTAGTCAGCAGCGCCGGCGTCGTCACCGCGCTCGACGGCACAGCCTTTTTGACCTACACCATTCTCCTGACCAACACCGGCAGCAGCCCGGCCTACTCAGTCAGCGTCAGTGACACTTTGCCGGCCGGCATCAGTGTGACGGCCCTGTTTGGCGGCGATGACCGCAGCGCGCCGGTCAGCGGGCCGGGTGTGATTACCTGGTTTGTCAACACCCTCAGCAACGCGCCGCCGGCCAACACGCTGGCCCTGACGTACACCGCGCGCATTTCCGCAGCCCTGGTCGCTCAGTCGCTCACCAACACGGTTGACGTGTTGTATCACTCGCTCACCCACACCGGCGGCATCGATGACATTCCCGGTGTGCGGCCTTACACTGCCACCACCACGGCAACCGTCAGCGTGGGCGCGCCATCGGTCAGCAAGGTCTCCATTCCACCTGTCCTGCGCGTCGGCGATCTGGTGACGTATCACCTGGTCTTCAGCGTGCCGGCCGGCCTCGCTGCTATGGGGCATCCCGACTCGTTCCTGCGCGACACGCTTCCGCCCGGCGTGTGGTACATCACCGACAGTGAAACCCTGTCCTGGATGCCTGCCGGCGTGGCGGTGACCATCAGCAGCCGGCTCAGCAATACCGTCGAAGCGCCAGGGTCGCAGGTCATCTACTGGCGCTTTGCGCCCATCACCAGCGCGCAGGATGTCCCCACTGTGGTGACGCTCACCTTCCGCGCTCAGGCAGTGGGCTTGCGCATCGACACGCTGGCGCCTTTGTGGACTGCCGGCACACTGACCCGGGTTGTCAATACAGTCTCCTTGTGGGAACGCAGCGATCTGATCGACACGGACAGCGCCGACAATGATGTCATACAACCCCAGGTAGCGATTGACAAGGACAGCTTCCCGCCGCCCGGCTCATTCGTTGGCGCGGGAGACCTGATCACCTATGTTTTGACGCTCTCCAACACAGGGCATGGCCCGGCATACGACATCATCATCAGCGACGCGCTGCCGCCCGCCCTTACGCTGATCACATTCACGCTGAGCAGCGCGGCGCCGCCCACTGCGACCTTCTTGTTCGCGCCGGCTCCGGGCGCTGTCGGCGTGCTCACCTGGCATCTCAGCGCGCTCTGGGGCGCGCTGTGGAACAGCAATCAGCCGGGTGTGGCTGTCATCACGGTTGTGGCGCGTGTGACCGACACCATCGGCGCCAATCTGACGCTGACCAACACAGCCGCTGTGCCGCGCTACGACTCGCAGCCCGGTGACGGGCCGGGGCCATATGACCCCGACCAGCGCGAATATGTTGACGGCAGCGATCAGACAAGCCATCGCACAGTCGACGCCGGCATCCTCAAGATCGCCACGCCGCTCACGGTCACGCTGGGCGATGTCATCACCTATGTGATTGTTGTGCCGGCCTCCCCCATCACCGCCACTCTGTATGCCGTGACGGTCACCGACACGCTGGACGCCGGCCACAGCCCCTCACGCCTGCAACTGGCCGGCGTGATCGACAGCCCCGATGGCGTGGTGTTGACCGTCGGCAACGCCTTTACGGTCACCTACCCCGCCATTCCGGCCGGCGAGCAGCGCCGCATTACAGTCACAGCCGTGCTTTCCAGTCCGCTGGGCGCGCTTGCCGGCCAGACCATCACGAATGTGGCCACCCTGCGGCACGAGGAGGGCGGGCCGACCCCCTCGAATGAAACACGGATCTTCGTCGTCGAGCCGGCGCTGACGCTGGTCAAGGCGAGCGATCCGCCAACCAGCAGCACTGTCGGCGCCGGCCAGACCCTCACCTACACGGTGTCGATTACCAACGCGGCCGGCCCGACAGTTTCTGCCGCGTATGGCCTGCGCTTCAGCGATGCGTTGCCCTTGCCGTTGCGCGACACGCCGCCGGACGTTTTCAGCCTGACCCTGGATGGCAACCCCATTCCGCCGACAAGCTACACCACAACCTGGGATGCGCTCAGTGGCGCGCTGCTGATCACGTTTAGCCTTGACCTGGCCCTGCCCCCTGGCAGCGTCCTGCAAATTCGTTATCGTGTCGTTGTCGGCGACGACGCGCCGGCCGGCGTGGATGTGATCAATCAGGCTGCCATCCGCTGGTCCAGCCTGCCGCCTGCCGGCAGCGATGCCATCCGCGATTACGGCCCAATCACCGACACCACGAATGTGCACCTGGGGTATCCCACCCTGGAGATTGTCAAATCCGTCACGCCGGCGCTGGCGCAAGCCGGCGACTGGTTGACCTACACCCTGAGCGTCACAGCCGGCGGCCTGGTTTCGGCCACGGGCGTGCTGGTGACCGACGCCCTGCCTCTCAACACCGCGTATGTCGCTTGCAGTCCGACGCCCTGCGGCGTGTCAGGCGCTGTGGTGAGCTGGACGCTGGGTGTGTTGAACATTGGCGAGTCGCGCCAGGTGACGCTGGTGGTTGCTGTCAACAGTCCGCTGCTCAACGGTACGCTGCTCACAAACACCGCGCACGTCACCAGTTCAGAAGGCATCACTGACACAGATCTCGTCACCACCCCGGTGGGCAGTCTGCCGCAGCTCAGGCTTGCCAAGTTCAGCGTTGATCTGAACGGCCCGCCGCTGCGGCCGGGGGACGCGCTGAGTTACCTGCTTGTGGTGGTCAATCTGGGCAATGCAACGGCTAACAGCGTGGCTATCAGCGACGTTGTCCCGACCAACACAACCTATGTGCCCGGCTCGATCGCCGGCGGCGACTCGGCCAGCGACGCTGTGTTGCCTGCGCTGGCCTGGGGAATCAACACCCTCCCGCCAAATACGCCCATCACACTGAGCTTTGCGGTCACGGTCAACCTGCCGTTGACGAATGGCCTGGCGCTGATGAACACGGCCAGTGTAACCAGCGCCGAAACGCCAACGCCGACCAGCGCGATTGTAACCAACACGCTGGTGTCTGATCACACGCTCGTGGTTTACAAGACGGCGTTGCCGTCCCCGGTGGAAGCCAGCGCATGGCTGACCTACACCATCGTTTACACGCTGACTGGAGATGAGCCGGTGGAGGGAATCGCCATCAGCGACACGACGCCTGTCCACACAACGTTTGTTTCGGCATCGCCGGCGCCTTCGAGCGATCCGGGGGTGGGCAACGCCGGCACGGTAGCCTGGCAGTTCGGCCCGCCGCCCGTGTTGCCGCCGGGCAGCGGCTTGACCCAGGTTACCGGCGTGCTGACGCTTGTGCTGCAAGTGGATCGCCCGCTCATCAGCGGCACACAGATCGTCAACACAGTGCTGCTCAGCGACACGTCTGGTTTGACCGATACGCATACAGTAACCACGCCGGTGAACAGCAGCCATGCGCTCGACCTGAGCAAGCACGTCGAGCCGGCGGGCGCTGCGCAGGCCGGCAGCCTTCTCACCTATACCCTGCGTTACACTGTCACCGGCAATCAGCCCGCGACCGGCGTGCTGCTGACCGACACCCTGCCGCCGAGTGTGACGTTGCAGAGTTGCGCGCCGGCCTGTGTCGTGAGCGGCCAGACGCTGACCTGGTCGCTTGGCGCGCTTAACCCGATCACGACATCCGCCCTGCAAGTGGTGGCGCGCGTGGACTCGAATGCGCCGAGCGGCACGCTCCTGCTCAACCTCGCCACAATTGGAGATAGCAGCGGCCTGACCGACACCGATCAAGTCACCACGCCGGTGGTGGTCGAAGCGCAGATTCGTCTCAGCAAGTCGGTGACGCCCGCCGTGGCTGCGCCGGGCGGGTTGTTAACGTACACGTTGCTGGTGACCAATGCCGGCCCAAGCGACGCTCAGAACGTTGTCGTCACAGACACGTTGCCGGCGCTGCTCGGATTTGTCGGCGCAGAGCCACCGCCTGCCGCTGTCAGTGGCGGTTTCGGCAGCTCAACGCATATCACCTGGACGCTCGGCGCGTTATCCGCCGGGGCAAGTGTGATGTTGACCGTCACGGCTCAGGTGAGCGCTCTGGCGTCAGCAGGCGCAATCCTCACCAACACTGCCACCGTGACGACCAGCACGCCCGGCGACGATCCTCTCGACAACACCAGCACAGTGACCACGCCCGTGACGGCCACTGCCGAGCTGGTGTTGCGCAAACACAACAGCGCCCAGGTTGGCGCGTCTGCGCTCGTTGCGCCAAGCGCGCCGGTGACATATACGCTGGTCGTCACCAACCTGGGGCCGCACCCGGCCTGGAATGTGATCGTGACCGATACACTGCCTGTGGGGATCGTCTACCAGTCTGCCACGCCCACGCCTGCTTATATGGCCGGCAGCCTTCTGGTCTGGCTGTTGGGCATTCTTGCCCCAGGTCAAAGCGTCAGCATCACCGTGCGCGTGACGGTGTCGCCGGCGGTGGCCCTGAATGATCCTCTCACCAACACCGCCGTCACGACGACCGACACGCCCGGCGACGACCCATCCAACAATGCGGATGATTCGCCCGTGACGCCCGTCGGTCCCAGTGTGGCGATTCAGAAAACGCTTGTGGGCGCTGATCTGGACGACGTTGCGCCCAACTCTGTCACCTTCACCATCCGTATCACCAATACCGGCCCCAGCGCAATTGCTCGCCTGCCGGTCGAGGATGAATTCGATGCCGACCTATTGGACTACACCCTGGCTGTCCCCGCGCCGGACAGCGCCAGCCCCGGCCTTCTGGTCTGGAACGATCTCACCGCGCCTGCGCCGCACGGATTCGGCGGCCCGTTAGCGCCCGGACATAGCGCGCTGATTACCGTCACCTTCCGTGTGATTTCGGACATCGTCAGAACGGTCAACGTGGCCCGCGTCAGAGAAGGCAGTTCGGACGTCTATGACAATCCGACCAACATACCTGAAGACGATGCCGAGGTCATCAATGTCCCGACGGCGGTGACGCTGCGTTTGTTTGCAGTGGCCGGCGTGACCGATCGTGATGTGCGCCTGATCTGGGAGACAGAGACGGAGCAGAACAACTTCCAGTTCAATGTCTATCGCTCGTCGGTCAACGAGCTGGCTCAGGCCGCGCTGGTGCGCAGCGTGCCGGCGGCGATGAGCGGCGCCCAGGGCGCCAGCTATGTCGTGACCGACACGGTCCCCGGCCCTGGCGTGTGGTGGTACTGGCTGGCGGATGTCGATACGCGCGGCCACGAAACTGTGCATCAGCCCCCCGCGCAGGCGCGTGTTGGCGTTGCGCCGTATCGCGTGTGGCTCCCTGTGCTGCGCGCAAAATGAGAGCAGATCATGAAGCTCATCAACGCCTGCCTGCCGCGTCCTGATCGCTGTGGATGGAGCTGTTCCTAGACGTGTCATGCATCGCTTGCGCGCGGTAATCGTTGTTGTTTGGCTGGCGCTGTGCGCCGGCCCGATCGGGCCGCGTCCTGTGTCTGCTCACGCACAGGCGCTGCCCGACGGCGTGCGCATCACATGGCCCGACGCTGCCGGCTCGACACAGCTCATCTGGCCGCTGGCCGACGGCTCGGCTGTGCCATATGTGGCCTGGCTAATCGCCCTGCCGCCGCGCGCGCGGGCGGGTGATCTATCGATCACCATCGACCACATGCGCTGGCGAGCGGCAACACCGCCTGTGACGACGACCGCTGTAACCGACGGGCCGGCGCAATGGCCCCCGCCGACGGCCCCGTTGCGTGTGGAAGATGCCGGTGTCATGCGGGGCGTCTCGCTGGCTCGCGTGCTGTTGTTCCCGCTGTTCTACACTCCCGATGGCTGGCGTCAACTCGAGCGACTCGAAGCGCGCGCAGAATGGCCTGCCTCCACTTCATCCCTTCCTCAGCGTGATCTGCGCTCCAGGTTTGAAGACCCTCTGCTCCAGCGCATCGCAGACCGCGTGTTGAATCCGTCTCAGGTGATCCCGGCGCTCACCACGCAGCCAACGGCCCCGGCCACTGCGCAGACAGTTTCTAGGATGCTGGTGGATGTCGCA
>DAOUDB010000142.1:0-24466 GCA_034431495.1 Thermoflexales bacterium | reverse complement strand
CAACCAGGGGCATGCATACGCCGGCGTTGTGACCGAGGTGGGACCAGAAGTGAACGCAGTCCAGCCCGGCCAGCGCGTGACCGGTGTGCCGCGCGGGCCGTGCGGCAAGTGCGCGTTGTGCCGGGCCGGCGTCAGCGCGCTGTGCCGCAAAGTGACGCATCGCGGCGGATCATGGGCCGAGGCCATCGTCGCGCCGGAGCAACTGGTGTACGCGCTGCCTGAGGATGTGCCCAACGAGGTCGGCGCGATCACCGAGCCGCTGGCGTGCGCCGTGCGCATCATCGACCGCGTCGGCCTCAAGACGGGGCAGAACGTGTGCGTGATCGGCGCGGGGCCAATCGGCCTGTTTTCCGCCGTGCTGGCCAAACACGCCGGCGCCGCGCGGGTCATCGTCAGCGACATCCGCGCCAGCCGGCGCGACATCGCAAAGCGCATGGGCATCGATGTCGTGGTCGACCCCAAAGCCCAGGATTTGCGCGAGGTGGTCATGGACCTCACACATGGGCGCGGCGTCGAGGTCAGCATGGAAGGGGTTGGATTGGAGCCGGCGCTGTCGCAGGCCATCGAGCTGGTTGCTACCGGCGGCACGGTGATGTGGGCCGGCCTGGCGCCTACACACATCAGCGTCCCCATCTCCCCTAACGATATGTTTCTGCGCGAGTACACACTGCGCACCTCGTGGGGCGGTGTGCTGGAATACGAGCGCACCATCCGCATCGAGCAGGCCATCGACTGGACGCCGGTGGTGCGGGAACAATTCCCCCTCGATCAGGCCATGGATGCCGTCCAGTTCGCTCGCACTCAGGCCGCCGGCAAGGTGCTTCTGACAATCGACAATTGAACGTGATCTTCTGACTATCCCTCCAATGCGTATTTTCTCCATCGACCAGGACGACATTGTGTTGTGCGACACGCCGCTGACCTATGCCGATGTGCGGCGATATGGCGCAGGCCAAACGGTGGGCGGACACGGCGCGGCGCGCGTCGAGACCATCGTGTGTGTCGTCGAAGGCGAGCTGACAGTCGCCGCGTCCGGCGCGGCGTCAAGGCTGCTGGCGGCCATGCACGGGGCGCACATCCCGGCCGGCGCAGACTGGTCGGCCACAGCCGGCCCACAGGGCGTCAAAGTGCTGCGCGTGGACAGCCGGCATCCCGGCTTCGACCCGGCCCGCGCGCTCATGCCCGCCCTGAGCAACATAGAGCACTTCGAGATCACAGACGGCCTGGGGCTGACCTACACCGACTACTTTCGCAGCCGCGTGCTGAACTTTGCGCCGGGCTTTGCCGCCGAGCGACACTTCCACGAGAACGCCGACGAGATCTTCTGGTTCTATCAAGGCACAGCCCACGTGGTCACGCCCGATCAGGATGTGTTCCTGCCGGCAGGCAGCCTGATCGTCAATCCGGCCGGCGAGTGGCACATCATCGGCAACGGCAGTGATCGCGAGGCGCTGTTGATGTTCCTCACCGTCACGCCGAACATTGTCCCCAGCCACACTTTCTTCGATGCCGAGGGGCGGCCAGTGGCGCGCAGCATGGCGCCGTTAACCCGGCCATGAACGGGGCGCAACATCGCTGCGCCCCGCCATATCCCATGCCCGCGCTTACAACGACAATGACTCCAGTTCGACGCGGGCGTGCGCGCCGGCAGACAATACCTCGCCGGCAAACGGCAACAGGCGAACGGTGAATGCGATCGGGGCCGGTTGAAGCGTGTACTGCGGCAGCGGCCCCGGCCCACAACTGTTGCTGCCCAGCCCATTGTGGGCGTGATCCAGCGTCAGCACAATTTCATCCAGCCGGGTCAGTTCATGCGTATGCCGCGCGCGGGTGAAATCTTCGGTGGCGTAGCGCAGCGCCGCCACGTTGATCGCCGGCATCCCGATCACCAACACCCCCACACCGCGCCGGTTCGTCAGCGCAGCCCAGTACACATCGGACTTCAGGCCATTTTCCTGCGGGAAGATATACGGCACGAACTGGTCATCGACCGAGCCGGCGTATAGGCCAAATCGCGCGCTCTCCTTGCGGTCGATATAGCTCTCGTGTGGGCCGCGCCCAAACCAGGCGAATTGGTCGAACTGGCCGGGCAAACGCATTTGCAGCGCCACGCGCGGCAACGGGGGCAGGGGCGCTTCAGGAGCTGCGCCGGGGGTAAGCGTCGTCTGCACCACGACATCGCCCGTCCCATAGACGGTATAGACCGCGCGGCATTCAAAGCATGTCGTGACGCCATAGGCATTCAGCCGCGATGCCACCTCGATGCGCGCAGCGCCCGGCGCTTGCGCTGTGACGGCAACTTGATCCACCCGCGCCACCAGACGGTCATAGCCGGCTTTGCGCCACTCACGCGCAATGTGCACATCGTTATCCGTCGGCGCGCGCCACAGACACAGGCGCGGGCCGGCCGTCAACAGATCGAGGCCGGCGTGCGTCCACTGCGCAATTGCGCCCGTCCAGCGGTCGAACACCATCTCGAAGTCCTCGCCTTCGATCTCGATGACGCGCTGCAAATGGTTGACGCGCAGGGCCGGCATGGACTGGATGGGCACAACAGGCCGTGGCGCGGGCCTGACCGGCAACTCAAACTGTGCCCAGGCCACCTCGAATCCGCGCGCAGCCCATAGCGTTGCGCGCGCCAGCGTGAAGGAAAGGTTCAGATGATAGATCGCGCCGGGCGCGCCCTTCGGCAAGCTAAACGGCAACGAGACGACAGTGGCGCCGTGCGGCGGTGTATCCAGGCGCGGCAGGTCCCCCTCTTCGACGATCTCGCCGTTACAGGTGACATGCCACGCAATGTTCAAATAGCCGAGCGACAGAAAGTCATAGCGATTGTGGATGCGCACCTTGCCGGCCGTCAGATCGATCGCTTCCACCGCCACCGGCTCGATCACCTTCTTGTACTCGATCAGGCCGGTGTGCGGAATGCGGTCTGGGAAGTTCAGGCCGTCGATGCAGAAGTTGCCGTCGTTCGGATGATCGTCGAAGTCGCCGCCGTAGGCAAACCATTCGCGACCATCGGGCAGGCGCCGGCGAATGGCGTGATCGACCCATTCCCACACACAACCGCCGATCAGGCGCGGGTGCGCGTAGATGGCTTCCCAGTATTCCTTCAGGTTGCCCGGCCCATTGCCCATGGCGTGGGCATACTCGCACATGAAATATGGCCGGGGATCGTCGGTCACCTGCCCCTGCTGGATGATGTGATCCACCGTTGGATACATCTGGCTGACCACATCCACCACGCCCGGCGCATATTGCGCGCCCTCGTAGTGAATCAGGCGCGAATCATCGCGCGCGCGAATCCAGGCCGACATGGCGTCATGATTGCGGCCATAACCCGACTCGTTGCCCAACGACCAGAAGATCACGCACGGATGGTTCTTGTCACGCTCGACCATGCGTTCGGCGCGATCGAGATACGCCGCTTCCCACTCCGGGTCGTTCGAGAGCCGGTTGATATCGGTGTAGCCAAAGCCGTGCGTCTCCAGATCGGCCTCATCGATCACATACAGGCCATAGCGGTCGCACAGATCGAGCCAGCGCGGGTCGTTCGGGTAGTGCGACGTGCGCACGGTGTTGATGTTGTGCTGCTTCATCAATGTGATGTCGCGCAGCATGGACTCATAGGTGACGGCATGGCCGAAGTCGGGATGCGTGTCATGCCGGTTGACCCCTTTCAGCTTGACCCACTGTCCGTTGATCAGCAGGCGCTGGTTCTTCACTTCGACATTGCGGAAGCCGACTTTGACCGGCAGCACTTGCAGCACTTCGCCGGCCTCTTCTGAAGTTCTGTTCAGGATCAGCAGCAGCGTATACAAGTTGGGCGTCTCGGCGGTCCACTTGCCAGGCGTCATGACATCCACCTCCGCCTGGAGCTGGATTTCCTGCCCCGGCTGTATGCGGGCGGCAGAGGTCAGCGCGCGCGTTGCGACGGTCTCGCCATTGGCATTCACCAGCCGGGCCACAAGGCTGTAGCCTTCGCCCGTCACGCTGCCATAGTTCTTGAGTGTCGCGCACACGTTCAGGGTGCCATCGGTGTAATGATTGGTGAGCCGGGCGCGCGCCCACACATCGCGCACGCGCACCGCCGGCGTGGCAATCAAATACACATCGCGGAAGATGCCGCTCAGTCGCCAGAAGTCCTGGTCTTCCAGATATGCGCCATCTGACCACTGATACACCTGCGCCGCCAGCAGGTTTCTGCCGGGACGCAACAGCGGAGTGATATTGAACTCGGCCGGCAAATGCGCGCCCTGGCTATAGCCGGCCAGACGCCCATTGACCCACACGTGAAACGCCGAGTTCACGCCGTCGAAATTCAGAAACACCTGCTGGCCGGCCCAGTCGTCGGGCACGATAAACTCGCGGCGATAGCAGCCGACCGGGTTATCCTGCGGCACGCGCGGCGGATCGACAGGATAGGGATAGGTGACGTTGGTGTAGTTGGGCTTGCCATACCCGTGCATCTGCCAGTTGCCGGGCACGGGGATCGTGTCCCACTGGCTGGCGTCGAACGAATCGCGGTGAAAGTTTTCGGGCGCCTCACGCGGCGACGGCGCATAGCAGAATTGCCACTCGCCGCTGAGCATGAGAAAAAACGGGCTGGCCCCGCGCTCGCCAGCCAGCGCAGACGCCTCGTCGGCATAAGGCAGAAGCGTCGCGCGCGCCGGCTCGCGGTTGCGCTGAAGCACATGTGGGTTCTCCCAGTCGTGAATGTTTGGATCGATTGTGTTCATGGTGCATCCTTTATATCTCCAAGCGCGCAACCCCGTGATGCCCGACAAACAGGCGTTGTATCATTCGCTCGTCACGCTGCGCTCGCTCGTCGCACTGCGCTCGTTTGTTGCGCTGCGCTCAGCGGCCCACGCACAACCCAATCACCCCATGACGCAATGGATCAATCGCTCAATCACCCAAAGACCGGCTTGCGCCGGCTGGCAGCACTGATCGCGGTCACAGCCCTGGCGCTGGCCGGCTGCGACCGCGCCACGCAGTACAGGCTGGCCACAGTCGTGCCGGAGATCAAAAAGGCGCAGGAACGCGCCGAGGCCGAGCAACAGGCGCGCGCGCTTGAGGATGCATACCGCTTCAGCGGCAGCTACGCCGGCGTCAGTCTGCGCGCCGATCACCCGCTGGCGCTGAAAACGCGCGGCAAGCTGATGCCGGCCATCCCCAAAACAGCCGAACCTGGCTTCGGCGGCGCGGCGCCGGCGCATGTGCTGTTCACCTTCGGCGCCAATCAACACCCCTACATCCTGTCGCCGCGCGACGCGCAGTTGCGCGTCTTCCCCGTCGCGGCGTACCGCAGGATCGACCCCGCGCTGTCGCGCGTGATCGACGATCTAAGAGATGTGCTGGCCAAACAACCGGTCGAGTTCACCTCGGATATCCCGGTGCTGCCCCTCATCAACGCAGCGCAGATTTTCCGCGCCCGTGTGCGCTACCTCTCCTTCCAAAACGGCGCCGGCGTGCGCTTTGTGACGGCCTACGTGGATGAGCTGATGCCCGTGACCAACCAGAACATCCTGTACACCTTTCAGGGGTTAACGTCAGACGGGAACTACTACGTGTCTTTCTTCTATCCGTTGACGACGCCGGCGCTGCCCGACAACGCCGGCTACACGCAGGCCGCCGAAGATATCGACGCCTTCATCCGCAACTTTGATCGCTATCTGAGCGACGCGGTCAACACCATTGAGCGACAGCCTGCCGACAGCTTCACGCCCAGTCTGGCCGCTCTGGATGAGTTGATCGCGTCGCTGCGCGCAATGCCAGTTCTGCCGGCAGACGACACAGCCGCCAGAGGCGCGCGCACCGGCGAGGCCACCGACACGCCCGTGCCCCTGCCCACGCCAGAACCCACCCTGGGGTTGTGGCCGGCGCGCGCCACCGTGGCGTTAAACGTGCGCGCCGGCCCCAGCCTGAACGACCGCATCCTGACTGTGCTACAACCAGGCGAGCAGGTGGAGCTGGTGGCGCGCTCGGTGGATGGCAACTGGTTCCGGCTGCGCACCCGTTACGGCCTCATCGGCTGGTCGTATGCGCGTTTCCTGCGCCCCTATGTGTTGATCGACAAATTGCCAGTGCTGGATGTGGGGCCGACATCGACACCGCCGCCGCGCCCGCCGGCCACTCTCACGCCCACCGCGGTGTCGGGCGAGTGAATGCCACAGGGGGGCGGAATTCTTCGAGAAGTCCGCCCCCGCCACAGCGCATCAGGGTTTGCGCGCGATGGGCACAAAGGCCACGCAATTCGTGCGGCTAAACTCGGTGGCATACGGCACCACAATCGCCACGCCACGCACCACCGCCGTGTAACACCCGCGCGACAGGGCTGGATCCGGGTCGGTGATGCTCCAGTCGCCGTTCGAATCGGTCGTGTCCGATCCAACGAACTGGTACCCCTCGCCAAAGCCACTTGGGTCAAGGTCAATGCGGTACAAATCCACAATCGTGATCACCAGGAATGACGTGCCGTTGGCTTTGCCCTGCACCAGGCCGGTGTTCTGATTCACCGACGTGATATAGAAGAAAAACGGATTGGGCGTGTTCGAGGAGTCATCTGCCGCGTTGATGTCAATGCCCAGCCCGCCGTTGTCGTAGATGCGCACTTCGCGCCAGAAGTTCGGCCCGGCATCGGGGTCCTGGCGAATCCCATCGCCCGCGTTCAGGTAACTTGCAGTGCGGGTGATGAGGTTAGCGGTTGTGCCGGTGTCAACCAGATTCACCCCGTGCCGGCCGTTGTATCCAATAAGCGCCTCGGCCAGCAGGTTGTCCTGCGCGCCTCCCTCCAAAAGCACCCCGTCAAAGCCGTTATAGCCGATGAAGTTGTAATCGCCCGAGGAGGCGCCGATCGTGATCGTGTTTTGCCGGCCGGCCGAGATGCGGACGCCGAACCGGTTATCGATAATGTCATTGGCCTGAACCACGTTGCGGCGCGCGTCGCTCCCGCTGATATAGATACCCTCAAACGTGTTGTTGTAGATCGTGTTCCCCTGTGTAGAGTAATCTGGTCCCCCGATCAGATTGTCAGAGGAATTGCCGACCATAATTCCGCCCCAGCCATTGCAGCCGATACGGTTCTTCTGGATGGTGGTGGCGCGCGCGCTGGACGCCAGGTAAATGCCTTCATAAGCGTTGCCGGCGCAGTCAAACTGATTGGTGACCGTGTTCGAGAACACGCCAATGTAGCTGTTGCTCACGGTGTTGGTCAGGCCGGCGATGTAAATGCCGTCGCTGCCGTTGTTGCGCGCCATCGTCCATGTCCCCACCAGGTTCTGGTTGCCGTTCAAGCGAATGCCAGCCCCCGGCGCGCTGATGACAGACACAGCAACGATTTGATTCTCGTTCGAGTTGACCACCAGGCCGGGCTGGGTGCCGGTCAGATTCTGCGCGTTGATCACCGGCTGCACGTTGTTAAACAAGAAGGCGCCAAGAAGAAGCGTGGGCTGCGTGTCGTTGATGGGCGGCAACGCGCTGCTCAGGGTGATAATCGGCCGAAAGCCCAGCGCAGGGGCAAAGAAGATCGAATCCTGGATGTTCGCGCCACACCCGCCGGTGATGGAACCTGCGCCGTTGAAGCTGCACCCAGTTAGCTGCGCCTGCTCGGCTGCTGTAAATGGGCCGATAAGCGTGCCGTTTGCCACCAGAATCGCCTCGCGCAGGCTGAGGAAATTGTCCCCAATATTGTTATCCGCCGTGGTATTGACAGAAAAGGTGCCGGCCAACGGGGCAGTCGGCCCAGCCGGCGCAAAGCGCCCCTGCTCAGCTCGAATGCCGGCCGGCGCAAGCTCCGGCCCGTCAAACGTCGGCTCGCGCCACACACGCGGCAGCGCCACCGGCCCGTTCGACTGCGCCGGCAGCGGTCCGGCAGGCTTCTCCCCTGCCACCTCGTCTGCGCGCCGTTCCCCGCCTTCGGTCGGGTACTCGGTCGGGTAAACCGGTTCAGGGCGCGTGATCTCGCCAGCCTCTGGCACCGCTTCCTGCGCCGCTTCATGCGCCGCTTCCTGCGCCGCTTCCTGCGCCCAGGCCGGCCGCTCACTCAGCCACACCCCACACAGCCCCAACGCCAACGCGACGAGCATTCCTCCCGCTGCGCGTCCAAACCGTCGAGCCGTCTGATTGTGCAGCACATCGACACCATGTTCCATTTTCAAATCCTCCGTATTCAGGTAAACCATTCCAACTCGGCTTCATGCCGGCAAACAACATTCACAAGCTTCTTACGGAGGAGGCGTCCACACAACGTCCACACCTGTGGACGGCATGAGCACTCGCCATGATCACACGAGCAGGCGAAGTCCGCGTGGACGGGGGTCACACCATCCCCGCCCCGCTGGTGGTGATCATGAGCGGTTGCCTGACATCGCCAATCGGCCCCAATTCGCGCCCGCGCGGCAATAACGAGCGCACGGGCGCGGCCTCACACCAGCGCCGGCGGGTTGGGCCAGAGGTCTTCGGCGTCGGCGCGCAAGATGGCTTGATTGAAGGTAAAGGCAGAGCAATAGCGCTCACGCTGTTCTGGCGGAAGCGCCTCTTGCAAACGGCGCAGGCATGCCACTGCTTCACTCAGGGCCGCGCGCGCCTCGGCCGGCCGGCCCAGCGCGCGCAACACTTGCGCCCGCGCAAACCACACCTGCTGAGGGTTCTCGGCCTGTGGCATGCGCTCGGCGTCTGCCACAGCCTGGGCGCTGTGGGCTTCTGCAGATGCCAGGTCGCCCAGCCGCAAGCAGGCGATGGCGAGGAAAGCGCGGTCAATGCTGGCGTCGAGGTGGCCCTGTGACGCGCGCAAGGCCAGCCCCTGCTCCATGCGCTGACGAGCTTCTTCGAGCCGGCCTTGTTGCAACAAGGCCGCGCCCAGGTTGGCCAGGGCGGCTGCCTGTTGGGCCGGCAGGTTCAGCGCAATGGCCCGTTCGGCAGACTCGCGCAGCCAGCGTTCCCCCTCTGCCCCGCGCCCCATCCACACCAGCGCCGCGCCGACATTGCTGGCCGCAACGCACAGCCCGCGCGCGTCCTGAATGGCCTCGAAGAGGGCATACGCATCCTGGGCCATGCGCGCGCCGGCCTGCAGGTCGCCGGTGCGCAGGGCCAATGTGCTGGCGTTGACGCGCGCGGCAGCCATACCCTGGCGCAGATCGAGCGCGGCATAGCCCGCGTAGGCCGCCTGATAAGCGGCCAGCGCCTCATCAAGCCGGCCGAGCCGGGCGCACATGCGCGCAATCAACACGTTGGCAGCCGCTTCGGCGTCGGGCGCGCCACGTCGGGCAAACAGGCGCAGCGCCTCCTGACCATAGGTGAGCGCGCTGGCGAAATCATTGCGCAGCGAAGCGATCGAACCCCGCATCAACATGATGTGCGGCAACAGCACGGAGTGCGCCCCGGCCAGATAAACAGCTTGTTCGAGCGCCGCTTCAGCCAGATCGTAGCGTTCGCGCCATTGCGCGATCTCGGCCTGCAACAGCCAGACGCGCGCCTGATTCTCCGCATCAGTTCGCTGCTCGGCCAGCGCCTGCGCGCGTTGCACCGTGGCCTCGGCTTCCTCCCAGCGCTGGCTGTGCGCCAACGCGCGACCCAACAGCAGCAACACCGGCACATCGTTGTGCAGGGTGCAGGCCGCGGCGCGCTGCAATGCATCCACGGCCTCGGCCCAGGCGTTGCGCGCCAGGGCCAGACGACCACGTCGGCGGTGCAGGTCTGCGCGCCATTCGGGATGATCCGGGTTGGACTCCAGCAGGCGCTCAAGCGCGTTCAATGTCTCGGCCTGCGCCTCGCGCTGGCCCAGGTGATGCAGGGCATCCTCTTGCTCGGACAGCAACGCAAACTGCAAACGCAAATCGCCGGTCAGCGCCAGACCGCGCTGCGCGGCAGTCAGCGCAACCTCAGAGGCATACAACTCCTGCGCGCGTCGAGCAGCCTCCAACCATACCTCGGCGGCCTGGTCAGGCTGGCCGGCAGCTTCCAGATGATGGGCAATCACGTGCGCATCGCGCCCGTGCTGACGCAGCAACAACGCGGCCTGGCTGTGCAAACGCTGCCGGCGCGCTGTGCTCAGTTGTTCCAGCACCACCTGGCGCAGCTCCGGCGAGCCGAGAATATAGCGGTCGCCGGCGAGCATCAGCCAGCCACAGGCCAGCAGGGTGTCGCAGGCGCGTTCGACTTCATCCGCGGCGCGCCCGCTGACATGTTGCAGCCAGTGGGCGGTGTCGCCACCCAGGATGGCGGCTGCCTCCAGAACCTGGCGCGTGACAGGATCGAGCGCGCGCAGGTTGATCGCAATAGCCGCGCGCAAGGAAGCCGGCGGGGCTGATTCACCCTGTTGGGCGGAAGTTGCTGCCGCGCGCAACATTTCCAGCATGGCAAAGCGACTGCCCTCTGCGCGCTGCCAGATCAGCCCGGCCAGTCTGGCCGGCACGGCATGTTGTCGGCCCAACGCCAGCGCCTCGGCTCGCTCGAGCGGCGGTGTCTCCCACACGCGGGCCACCCCCCGCGCGCGCAGATCGCTCAGCAGCGTGTTCAGCGCAGGCGGGCCGTTCGGTGCGTCGCGGCAGGTGATCACAAGCACCATGCCGGCGCAGTCCAACGGGCACGCCAGCCAGCCCACCGCTTCGATCGAGTAGGCGTCGGCCGAATCCAGATCGTTCAGCGCGATGATGGCCGGCCGGTCGCCCGCCAGCGCCCGTAACGCGCGCGGCAGCGCCTGCAACAAACGCCGCCGCAGCACAGCCTGCGGCGTTGTAAGCGACAGGTCGGCAAGCGCAGCCGGCGGCCACTGCGATAACCCTGAGAACGCCGCGCGCAATTCAGGCAACAGGCGAGTCGCCTCGCTGCTCCACAGATGCGCGTCGGCAGAAGATTTGCCATGCTGGGCCGACCACGCCAGTTGCTGGCGCAAGGCGACGTCGAGCAACGCGCGCATCAACGCAAAAGGCGAGCCATCGTCCAGCCCACGCGCGCTGACCGACCAGATACTCAAGGCTGCGCCCGGCAAGTGTTGCGGCAGGACCGATAGCGCAGCCTGTAACAGCCTGTTTTTGCCTGCGCCGGCCGGGCCGGTGATCCACACAACTTTCGATGCATCGTCCAACGCGCGCGCGATGGCGGCAGCCAGCGCATCGCGCGCGTCGGCGGGCGGCCACGCCATCGCAAGCGATACGTCGGTGATGCGGGACGCGTGGGGCTGCGCCGGCGCGCCGGTGGCCGGGGTTGGAAAAGCCAGGTCGCGGGCAGCCTCGGCGCGGTCTTCGAGGATCGCTTGATGCAAGGCGCGCGTGCGATCATCGGGCTGGATCACCAACTCGCGGTTGAGCAAGGCAGCGCACCAGGCATATTGCCGCGCGGCGTCGCTGCGCCGGCCTGTGACGGCATACAGCCACATGGCTTTGCGGTGCAGGTCTTCAGACAATGTGTCCAGCGTCAGGGCCTGTTCGACAGTGGCCAGAGCGCGCGCATAGTCGCCCAGCGCCGCATAACCCTGAGCCATGCGCCGCAACACATCCAGACGCAGCCGCTCGAAAAGCTCGCGCTTGTCGCGCAGCCAGGTTTCAAATTCGGGCGCGTCACTCAGGTCCAGACCTTGCAGCAGGGGCGCAACAGCGAAGCTGGCGGCCTGCTCGGCGGCGTGCAGACCGTCGGGGTCGGGCAGGGCGCGGGCCTGGTCGAACAAACTCAAGAACTCGCGCGCGTCCACCCGGCAGATTTGTGGATCGAGATACAGCACGCTGTTGGACAAACTGGCCGGATCGGGCAGCGCCTGGGCGGCGCCCGACCCCAGCGCCTGGCGCAGTTCCGAGAGTGAGCGACGCAGACGCTGCCTGGCGACTTCCTGGGCCGCGTCGGGCCAGATCAGATAAGTCAGCTCATCGCGCGTGACGGGGCGATCATTGAGCGCCAGCACCGACAGAATGGCCAGGGGTTGTCGCCGGCGGAAACGCGCCTCGCGGCGGTCCACCAACAGTTGCGGCCGGCCAAACACTCTCAATTCCAGCAACGTGTTCGAATTGTCTCGCGTCGTCATAGCGCCCACTGCCTGAATGATAATTTGAGCCGCCTATGGCCCGTGAGCACGGTGCGAGAGTCTGTGTTGCCCCGACAGCAAGAGCGTAACGTAGCAGGCCACAGATGGAGTATCAATGCCCTGCAAGTGGGCAGCAGGAATGGCTGATCAGGATGACTCCAGGCCGACGACCGGCCTGCTCGCAATCGACCAGCCCCAACAAGCAGGGGCGCGATTGGCATCGCGCCCCTGTCGAGGTTTGATCTGGCAGTGGATTGACCAGCTACCGGCGAGCCAGAGGCAGATAGACCCTGGGCACAAGCGGCGTGCCGGTTGGGCTGACGTTGACGGTCACACTGCGGGTCAGGCTCGAGCCATCCTCCATCTGAGCCACATAGGTGTTGGTGAGCGTGACCCACTGCGTGATGGCGGCGCTCGCCTGCGTGACCAGCTCGAGCGGCAGCGTTGTGTTGCCGGGTACGTTGACCTGCCAGGTCACCACGCCGGCGCTGTGGCTGCCGCCACTCTGCCACGTGAGCCGGCTGTCCAGCGTGTCGGTCACGCGCACGGTCGCCGCCGTCTCATAGCTGTTGGACAGGATCAGGGTGAATGTAACCAGCTCGCCCGAACGCGCGGCTGTCGGCGTGACGACCTTGCTCGATCCCTCGAAGGCGTCTGCCAGACCGGTCACGCGCAACTGGTTGCTGCTGACGATTTCCGTTTCGCGCCACTCCGTCACATCGAACACGCCCAGCAGGAAGCTGTTCGGAACGTCATAGGGCGTGTTGCCAGGCAAGGCCATGACGCGAATCGTGATGTATGCCAGCGCGCGCGCGCCAACCGTCACCGACCAGACCAGGGTCGGCCCGATCTGGGTCGTGGTTGCCGGCGTCACACTGACAATGCTGACCTGGCTATCGATGGTGTCGGTAATACGCACCGACACGGCGCCGGCGCCGCTATTCGAGATCGCCAGCGTGTAGGTCGCCACGCTGCCCACACCCACCGTGGCCGGGTCGACAAACTTCAGCGTCTCGTCGTTGGTGAGATTGTCCAACGGCGACTGGGCGATCGTCACCGTGACCCGCCCCGTTGCCGACAGCTTGCCATCGCTGATGGTATAGGTGAACACCGCCTGCCCAAAGACATCCTGATAGGGCACAAACAGCACGCGCCCATCGGAGAGCGTGGCAGCCCCGGACGTTGTTGCGCCAATCGACGTGACGTAGATAGCGTCGCCGTTCGGGTCATAGTCATTTGCCAGCACGTCCACGCGCAGCGCCCGATTCACCCGGGTTGCGGCTGTGTCGTTCACGGCCACCGGAGCGGCGTTGACCACATGCACGTTGACCGTGATCGAGCCGATGGCCTGGAGCGCGCCATCGCTGATCGTGTAGCTGAACACCACGGTGCCAGAGAAGCCGGTGTTGGGCATGAAAGTCACCTGACTACCACTCACGCCTGTTGCGCCGTTGGAAGTCTGGCCAACGGCCACGATGGAAATGGGGTCGCCATCAGGATCGTAGTCATTGGCCAGTGCGTCGATCTGGACCAGCGTGTTCTGCGGCGTGGAGATGACGTCGCCCACCGCAACCGGCGGCGCGTTGACACTGTGAACCACGACAGTGACAGGCGCCGTGTCCTGGAGCGCGCCATCGCTGATCGTGTAACTGAACACAACAGTCCCGACGAAACCAGTGGCAGGCGCAAAACGCACCTTGTCGCCCACGACGCCGGCGATGCCGCCGGCGCCCGGCTGGCCGACCGCCACAATCGTGAGCGTATTGCCCTCCAGGTCGCTGTCGTTGGCCAGGACATCGATCAGAATCGGCACGTTGACCGGCGTTGCGGCAACGTCGCCAACCGCAACGGGGGGTTGGTTCGGGGCGTCGTACACCTGCACACGCGCGGTGGCGGTGCTTTGCAGCTTGCCGTCGCTGATGGTGTAGGTGAACGTGGCTGTGCCGATGAAGTCGGTAGCCGGGCTGAACTTGATCCGGCCATCTGGCAATGCGGCCACCGTTCCAACGCCGGCGGTCACGGCGCCAACGGCGTACAGTTGAACCGAATCGCCATCCGGGTCCCAGTCGTTCTGCATCACATCCAGCGCGAGCCAGACGCCCTTCTGCGTCGAGGCGGCGTCGTTCAGGGCAATCGGCGCTGCGTTCGCGCTGTGCACCCACACCCTGATCTGAGCCGAGGCGTTCAGCAGGCCATCGCTGATAGTGTAGACGAGCGTCACCCAGCCCGTGAACGTGGCCGACGGATTGAACACAACCCGATCGCCTGTCACGCCGGCGGCGCCGGCATTGGCCGGCCCGACGAGCGCCACACCCACAATGGTGAGCGCATCACCGTCCGGGTCGCTATCGTTGGCCAGCGCATTGATATTGACGGCTGTCTGTGGCGCCGCAACGACATCATCTACCGCAACCGGCGCACGATTGACGGCTGCAGAAGAGACCTGCACACGAATCAGGGCTGTCGCCGTCTCCTGACCGTCGGATACGGTGTAGAGGATGGTCACAACACCGGTGACATTCGCCTGTGGCACAAATCGGATGCGCTGATCGGCGGTGACCTGCGCCTGGCCAGCGCCAGTCGGACTGAGCACGCCGACAGCCGCAATTCTCAGCGTGTCGCCGTCAGGATCGTGATCGTTGGCGAGCGCGTCGACAGTCACCGGCACGCCAGACTGCGTTGAGGCGGCGTCATCCACCGCCACCGGTGGCTGGTTGATGGCGCGCACTTCCACGTAGACAGTGCCCCGGCCGGTCAGATAACCATCGCTGATGGTGTAGCTGATGGAGGCGGTGCCAATAAAGTCGTCATCGGGGAAGAAGGCCACCCACTGCTTGCCGTTGCCATCGACCCAGGTCGAGGCTAATGCTCCGGCCGGGCTGATGACCCCGACGGCCGACAGATGGATTACGCTGCCATCGGGGTCAAAGTCATTAGCCAGCGCATCGATCAGAACAACCTGACTGGGCTGTCGGGCTACTGTCTTGTAGTCATTGTTGGCAATGGGCGCGCGATTGGTGGTTGTGACAGCCACACGCACCCATGCCGAGGCCGCATTGCCGGCCTGGTCGTTAATGGTGTAGGTAAAGGCGACTGTGCCCAGGAACCCCGGTATAGCCTGGAAGCGAATCTGGTTGTTGACGATGACTGCCACGGCTTTGTCGGTTGGCGTTATCGGCCCGATGGCGCTAAGCGACAGGCTATTGCCGTTCGGCGCGTAGTCATTGGCCAGCGCGTCGATATAGATCACTGTGCTGGTGATAGCCGTCGCCACATCGTCGACTGCCACCGGCGGCTGCACCGGCTGGATATTCACAGTCACCGTTGTGTCTGCCGTGATGAGCAGATCGCTCACGGTGTAGGTGAAGACCGCCGTGCCGGAATAGCCGTTTGGATAATCGAAGCGCACAACCTGTTTCACGCCCGAGGGGGTCGGCATGTTGACAAGCTGATGAGACATGCCAGAGAGCGCCGGGGCGATCGGCCCCAGCCCAAGCAGAGACAACGGGTTGCCATCGGGATCGGTGTCGTTTTGCAGCACGTCGATGACCACATAGCCGCCGTTGAGCGCAGCCGAGGCCAAATCGGGCATTGGCTCTGGCGGCCGGTTCGGCTCGATCACGGTGATCCGTATCCAGGCTGTGTCACGCAACGCGCCATCGCTGATAGTGTAGGTGAAGGAGGCCGTACCGGTCAGCGTCTCAGCCGGGTCAAAGAAGACCTGGTTGCCACTCCACAGCAGCGTGCCGGCGCCAGCCGGCGACACGTTGCCCACCGCCACGATGTTGATCGCGTCGCCATCGGGATCGGTGTCATTCGCAAGCGGGTAGAGGGTCAGCGCTGTATTGCGCTGCGCGGTAGCTGCATCGTCCACCGCGTCGGGCGCGCGGTTACTCGGCCGCACAAGCACATAGACGTAAGCCGTGTCCTGATAGACGCCATCGGAGACGGTGTAGGAGAATATGGACGTGCCGCTAAAACCAATCGTGGGCGAGAACACCACGCGCTGAAGCCCACTGGTGGTCGTCAAAGCGGTGACGCCGCCGAAGAAGGGTTGCCCCAATCCCGTTATCGAGAGCACATCACTGTTCGGATCGGTATCGTTTGCCAGCACATCGATGATCGCTCGCGCTGTATTGACAGTGCTGGCCGTGTCGTCGATGGCATCGGGCGGAAGGTTGACCGCGCTGACCGTGAGCCGGACCGCCGCCGCCGCCATGCCGCCATTCGTGTCGGTGATGACATAGACAAACTGGGCTTTGCCGAACCAGGTGGGAGCGAAATCCACCAGGATGCGATCAAAGACATTCGTGACGGTGATGGCGCCGGGCGGATCTGAGGACACCGGTCCGATGGAACTGACGCGAATCATGTCGCCATCAGGGTCCCAGTCGTTGCTCAGCACGAACACAAGCTGCGGCCCCGATCCCATACGCGCGTTGACGGAATCTTCCACGGCCACCGGGCTGCGGTTGCCGGTTCTAAAGCGCCACCAGGCTGTCTCAGCGCCATCCTCACCACCAACACCAGGCGTGCTATCGGCATAGGTATATAGAGGCATACCGTAGGAAGTGGTGATGGCGCGCGCCTGCCATTCATACCAGGTGTTGCCGCTCAGCCCACTGTAGACACCCTGGCCGCCCAACCCCGGCTTCCACATGCCGTTGCAGCGACCATCCAGCAGGTTGTCGGCGCAATATTCGTAAGACTGGGTGTTGGTGGCCGTCTGGGTCCATTGCACCATGACGTTCATCGGGTCGATGTTGGTCGTGCCGCTGATGGGGTCGGACTTGGAGAATGGGCCGGGGAAATGCACATCACCCAGCAGCTTGAAGGCATACAGCTCCTTCCAGTACGCGGTGTTGCTGCCGGCACACGTGCCGTCAAAGCCAAAGTAAAAGGGGTATCCCGCACAGGTCGTGGTGGCCGCCACTGCGCCCAACGCATAGACATTGCCGGTGCTGTCTGTCTTCAGGCTATAGATCGCATCGGCGCCGTTTCCGCCGGCATAGGTGGCATACACCAGGCTGTCGTAGCCGATCTTGGCCGGGTCGAGCACGATGACGTAAGCCTCGTTGCTTTGAATGCTGCTATCAAACGCATTCTTGAGCAGCAGGGGCGAACCGCCCGCCACGTAACCGCCCACGTACATGCGGCCCTGGCCATCGATCGCCAGCGCGTCCCCACGCCCCTGGGCCGGGCTCGCATAGCATGTGCTTTGACCACATACGTATGAGTAATGGTATCCGCCGCCAAGCCTTTCAATGCTGGCGCCGCCAATATAGGTGGTATAGAGGGGCAAGCCCGTCGTTGCGCCATCCGGCCCGAGCTTGCCTGCATACAGCTCGTACCAGACATAGTTGCTGGAGTTGGAGCCGCAGGTGGTGTCGTAGCCGTTCACCGGCTGCGGCAGGCCGGCGCAACTCATCACACCGGCGACGAAGTAGGTGTTGCCGGCGGCGTCGGCTTTCACACTGAGCACCGCATCGTTGCCGTTGCCGCCGACGAAGGTGGCGTACTTCAGGCTTGGCCCCAGTGTCTTTGTGGTGTCCACTTTGACCAGAAAGCCTTCCCAGCCGGCGGCGACCTGGTCAAAGGCCCCTGTCAACGCCCAGCCATTGCCAGAAGCAGTCGAGCCGCCAATGTACATGTTGCCACTGGCGTCAATGGCAAAGGGGTCGCCTGCGCCCGCGTCGGTGCTGAGATAGCCCAGGTAGTCTCGGCCGGAGCCACCGACGTAGGTCGAGTACAAAGGCGCCGCCCCGCCGTTTGGCCCCAGTTTGGCGGCATAGAGTTCAGACCAGGCAGTTGTGCCGGCAGCGTCACACACAATCTTGTAACCGTTGGGCGTTTGTATCTCGCTCTGCATACACCGGCTGAACCCGGCCACGAAATAAGCGTTGCCGGCGGCGTCAGCCTTCACGCTCAGCACAGCATCGGGGCCGGTGACGCCCACGTAAGTGGCGTAGATCAGACTGTTGTTGCCAGCTTTGGTCGGGTCGATCTTGACGAGAAAACCTTCGCCAGCGGCCTGATAGCCGGTGTCGAAAGCGTTCTTGAGCATGCCGCCCAGCCCGTCGGCGCTGGTGGTGTAGCCGCCCACGTACATATTGCCGGCCGGGTCGATGGCGAACGGGTCGCCGGTGCCGCTGCCGCTATAGCCCAGCATCTCGATACCACTACCACCGATGTAGGTCGAGTAGGACAGCGTACCAGACGGCCCCAACCGGGCAGCGAACAGCTCACGCCAGTTGGTGCTGCTGCCGGCACAAACCGCATCGAAACCGTTCAGCACGGGCAACTCGCCGCACGAGTTGGCGCCGGCTACAAAGTAGGTGTTGCCGGCGGCGTCGGCCTTGACACTGTACACGGCATCGTCCCCCGAGCCGCCAACAAAAGTGGCGTAGACTAGGCTGTCCCAGGTGGTCTTGCCCGGATCGATCTTGACGATGAAGCCGTCGCCATTTTGAACCTGATAGTCATACCCACCTTTGGGCGGTGGCCAGCCGCTGCCGGATGCGGTTCTGCCGCCCACGTACATGTTGCCGTTGGCGTCGATGGCGAACGGATCGCCGTAGCCGTAGGCGGTGTAGCCGGCGTACTCAACACCGCCGCCGCCAATGTACGTGCCGTATAGCAAACTGCCAACGCTCGATGCTTGCACTGTCGCAGGCGCCAGGGCCAGATTGGCGTCGTGGACAAGGGGTATATCCGTGAAGGGCTGCTCTGGGGTGGCGAACTGATCGAGCGCGAGACGCGCGCCGGCTTCGGTGGTGGCAAAGAACAACGGGATGGAGAAACTGCTGTCGGCCTGCTGCATGACCAGCCGGCCTCCACTCACAAACACACTGTCGGCGCCTTCTGCGCTGATGCGGAATTGCTGTAACACAGAGGCGGCATCCCCGGAAAGATCGGTCACAATCAAACGCGACCGCAGGCCGGCAAGCGATGCCGTCAACTCAAGATCCAGTCCCGGATACAGGCCGATATAGCGCACACCGGCAAAGACAGGCGCCCCCTCGACCCACGTGGCAGGGTCGCTGCCGGTGTAATAGTTGAAACGCGCCGCCAGGGGATCGAACGGTTGCACCCGCACGTTGGGATTGGCGTCGGCAAACCGCAGCGTAATCGCACGCACTGCCGGCCCGATGGCCTGTGCGTCGGGGCCGTCTGCGTTCTCGGCCGCTCCGGTGTCCGATGCGACCAGAGAAAAGGTGATTGCATTGGCGGAAAGCCATGCGACTGTATCCGGCAGGCCTTGCACCTGGAACAGCACGTCGGGGCCAAATTGACCACGGTTCTCAACCGCCATAAGCGGCAGATAGTCCTTCGGCTGGTCGGGGAGAGAGTCGGTGCTGACAGGCGTCTTCCTGAGGTAATCGGGAACAGAGTGGGCCACAGATGCCGATGGCAATTGCGAGGATGAGGTGGCTAACGATGGCTGGCCGATGGACCATTGACTGACCGCGAGAGCAAGCGAAATGGTCACGGTAACGATTATGGCGTCAAAGCGTGTCTTCATGATGTCTCCTGTTGAGTCGTGATGATATGTCTATGTCTATCAGGTTGTCTCGTGTCTTGGCAGCCATAGCGGTTGCTGATACTCAGTTCGGTGTCACACTATTACCTCACGCCGACGCACCTCCTTGGAGAACGGGGTTGGGAGATCGAGCTACAAGTCGTGGATCTTGGGATTTATATCGGACGGCGCACAGGTTTCCCCTATCTTCGGTGAGCAACGATCACATCAATTAGGATCCTATTGTACTAATGCAGACCGGAAAGTCAACATCACAAACATAATCGTCAACCATTATATTATCTCACATCCTGATCTGGTATACTCGTGCAAATCTGGCATCCAGCTCCACACAGGGCTACGCAAAGACAAACCCATCCAATAAAAAAACCTGCGCCACATTCGTTGTGGCGCAGGCCAATCCGTATGCTGCTCAGTCCGATTCACTCATCCAGTTTGCCCGGCTCCAGGTCTGGGGGCAACGCCGCGGGCTGATGGCACGTGCTGGTAAGCGTGATATGCCGGCCTACACGCGACGCGTCGTGGAAGGCGTGCATGATGTCGAGCACGTGATACGTCAAATCGCCGCTGGCGCGATGAGGCCGGCCGGTCGTGAGCGCATACGCCATGTCGGCCACGCCAATGCTGCGATAGTTCTCCGCATAGCCGTGTGTCAGCGGCACATCACTCCACGCTTTGTCTGTCGCCCGTCGCAACCCGACCGATCCCCCAAAGCCGTTCGGGTCGGGCACGCTCAGCGATCCTTCGCTGCCGTACACTTCGATGCGCGGCAGGTTGGCTGCCCACACGTCGAAGCTGGTGACGATCGTGCCAATGGCGCCATTGGCAAAGTCCAGCACGCCGGCTACATGCGTCGGCACATCGACAACAATTCGAGCGCCATATTTGGGCTGACTGGTGATGGTGCGCTCTGGGAACGTGATGCGCGCCGAACCGGTGACACGCGCCACCGGCCCGAGCATGTTGACCAGCGCCGTCAGGTAGTACGGCCCCATGTCAAACATCGGGCCGCCGCCGGCCTTGTAATAGAATTCTGGGTCGGGGTGCCAGCTTTCATGGCCGTGGCAGGTCATGAAGGCTGTGGCAGCTACCGGCACGCCAATCGCGCCATCGTCGATCAGCTTGCGACACGTCTGATGCGCGCCACCCAGAAATGTGTCGGGCGCGCCGCCGACCAACAGACCTTTGGACCTGGCCAGCGCCAGCATCCGTTGCCCATCCTCGCGCGTAATGGCCAGCGGCTTTTCGTTGTACACACTCTTGCCGGCGTTGAGCGCAGCCAGCGCCACTTCGGCATGCGCGTTGGGCGTCGTCAGGTTGACCACGATCTGGATGTCAGGATCGTCAAGCAACTCTGCCACCGTCAGCGCGCGCAGCGGGCGCCCCTCCTGCGAGAACTCAGCGGCTTTGGCCTGGGCGCGCTGTGGGATCACATCGGCGACTGCCACAATGTCGAGAATCTCAAACGTCCGGCCGGCGCGCAAGTACGCGCCACTGATGTTGCCACAACCGATGATGCCTACTTTCACCTTGCTGATACTCATGTCTATATCCCTCGATGCCTTGCTGCATGTGCAAAATGGACATTAACGCCCTGCGCGATGCGCGCAGGACGCAACACGCCATACACCGCGTTCCCCTGCCGGCGCGCTACTCGATCAGGCCCGTCAGCGGCAAGGCGACCCAACCGCTGATGATCTTGGGGTAGAAATCGGTGGACTTCTGTGGCATGACCTCGCCGGCCTCGGCGCAGGCGCGCACCTGCTCGATGCGCGTCGGATTGAGCACGAACAGGAAGTTGGCCTCGGCGCGATCGACCGCCTCATAACCGGGGCCGGCGTCGCGCAAGTAACGGATATTCTCCTGCCGGGCGATGCTGTCCTGCGTCAGCCCCATCACATGCTCCAGAACGATCTTGTGCAGCACGGCCACGTCGAGCGCGCGCCAGGCCGGGTGACGCTCTGGCGCGAGCTGCTCCATCGCCTCGCGCGCGCGCAACGTGAGCAGCATGTGCGCGCCATCATAGAAGCCAAAGGTGGGCCGATCGGCCGGCGCATTGGACAGCGCCTGCAACCACGCCGCGCGCGTGGGCATGGGTTGAATGTCGAAGTAAGGGGCAAGCGCGTTCAACACTTCGGCGCTGCTCAGGCGCGCATAGGAGTGAATCAGCCGATGCGTGGGCAGAATGGTCAGCCCTGGATTGCTCATGCTGACGAACGTAACCAGCCCAAAGTTGAATGCAGCGTTGGCCGGCGCGTCAGAATGCCGGGCACGCATCTCATCGCGATAGTTCAGCGCTGTCTCATAGCGATGATGGCCGTCTGCGATGATAAGCCGGCGTTTGGGAGCCATCTCTTCCGCAACGGCCGCAGTGATGGCCGCATCGTCCACCACCCACAAGCGCTGCTCGACGGCCGGCTCGATGATCTGCTCGCGCGCCACAAGAGGCGCATGCGCTTCGAGAAATGGCTGCAAGAGCCGATCGATCTGGTTGGTCGCATCGGGATACAGCGCGAAGATATGCCCCCAGGCCGTTTCTGTCGCGCGGGTGAGATTAAGCCGGTCGGTCTTGGGGCCGCTCAGCGTGCGCTCGTGGGGCAGGATGATTCCCTCATCGAAGCGGGTGAGCCACAGCGCGGCTGTCACCCCGCGCCGCGTGAGGGTGCGACCGTCCGGCGCATTGAAACGCTGCTCGATGACATACAGCGCTGGGGCATGCTCGCGCATCAGGATGCCTTGTTGGAGCCATGACTGTGCGTGCGCGCGCGCGCGGGTATAGACATTGTCAGTCGACGTGTCAGGATCGCGCGCGCCCATTTCGATGCGCACGAAGTTGTGCGGGTGCAAAGCGTAGTAGGCGGCTTGCTCAGCGTCGTGGATGCGGTCATAGGGCTGGGTGATGACGCGAGACAGCTCGCCGGGATCTTTCAAACAATAGCGAATGCCGCGAAAGGGCCGTATGGTTGCCATTGGGGGCACAGTGTAGCATCACGGCCTTGCCGCCGATCACACATGACGAGCGACCGAGCCTGCAACGGCTGAGCTTGTCGAAGCGATCGAAGCCGCCGGCATTCCCCGCGCTACTGCCTGGCCCACACGTATTGGGTGGGGCAAGCCGGCGGCTTGCCCCACGGTGGCTCTTGCTAGCCGCGCAAACGCAGAACGTGTGACGATTCCTCGATGATCTCAATCGGCACGATCAGGCGAATCTGCCCGACGCGCAAGACGGCATACCGCGCGGCGACTGGCAGCTCGCGCAATTCGAGCCGGCCGGCCAGCTCGCCCCTGCGATTGGCCCGCACTTCGCCGACCCGCCTGGCATTCGCGCCATTGGCGCTGGCGCTCAACGACACAGCGATGCGCGCGGCAGCCGGCCAGTTCTCGCCCTCGATCAGCAGGACGGTGCCGGACAATGTCACAGTTGCCGTCGGCAGCTCGCCGGGCGCAATGGTCTCAGTCGGTAATGGCACTGGCGTCTCGGTCGGCGTGGCCGTGGGCGGCACCGGCGTGTTCGTCGGCGCTTCGGTCGGGGTGGCCGTGGGCGGTGCCGGGGTGTTCGTCGGCGCTTCGGTCGGCGTGGCCGTGGGCGGCACCGGCGTGTTCGTCGGCGCTTCGGTCGGCGTGGCCGTGGGCGGCACCGGCGTGTCGGTCACGGTGGGGCTGGGCGTCGGCGTCGCAGTGTAGTCCGGTATGGCTGTGGCCGTCGCGGTGGCTGGAGCCGGAATCGGTGTGGCCGTTGCAGTAGGCTTGCTGGTGGGAGTCGCGGTCGGCGTCGCCGTCGGCTGACGCGTGGGCGTCCTGGTAGGCACAGGAATCGGTGTCGGTCGAGGTGTGGTGGTGGGTGGCGGGGCCTGTGTGGGCAGTGGAATAAGGGTTGCCGAAGGTGCCGGCGATGCCGTCGCAGATGGCACGGGCAATGCTGTGGCCGTCGATGTGGCCGGCCCCGGCGTGCGCGAAGGCGTGGCCGTCGGCGGTAGCGCGATGCGCGCAAAGTTGAAGCTGATAGAGGCCGCGCCACTGCGCTCGTAATACTCGACCCGCAAATCATGGTTGCCTGCGCTGAGGGTCAGGTCGGTGGACGCCTCGCGCGCTGAGCCATCGCGCCATTCATCGATGACCATGACACCGTTGACAAACACACGCGCCCCGTCATCCATTCGTACGGTGAAGCGATACAGGCCGGGGTCGAAATACAGCCGGCGCGTCCAGCGGACTGAAAACCCATCGCCACTCAGACGTGGATCAGGCGACTCGTTACCCCAGGTGAAGTTAATCGCGAGGTCGTTGCGCGTGAAAGCCGGGTTACCGGTCAGCGTTGGCGTGTTGAAGTAGTCACCGCGCCAGTCAGTGATGACCGGCGGCGTGGCGGTGGGCGTTGGCAGGGCCGGCGTGCGCGTGGGTGTGGGTGGCAGGCGCGTTGCGGTGGGGAGCGCGGGCTGGGTCGCGGTCGGCGTCGAGATCGGCAATGCCGTCGGAGTATCGGTGGCGATTGGCGCGGGCGAACCGGTCGGCGTCAGTGTGACCAGCGCGCCCGGCGCTCGCGTCGGCTCCAGCACAGCAAATGCAACGCTGGCGGCCCGCTCTGGGCCGGCGCCACGCGTAATGACCATCCACACGCCAGACCGCATATCCAGCGGCAACATCACGGTCAGCTGGAACTGCCCCTGCGCATCGGCGCGCACAGTCCCGCCCGACAGCCCGACGCCCAGCGCTGCATCCGCCGGTTGCACTGCGAGGGAGATCTCCTCGCCGGCCCGCCATCCCGCGCCGCTGATCGTCAGCGACTGACCCGGCACAGCCTGAGGCGGAGCCACGGTGATGAACGGCGACACTTCGCCAATCGGCAGGGCAGTCGGAGTGGGCGGCGCAGCCGGCTGACATGCTGCCAACAACACACAGATCAGCACACC
>DAOUDB010000141.1:0-32016 GCA_034431495.1 Thermoflexales bacterium | reverse complement strand
ATGCAGCGGCACTTCCAGCAGCGTCTGGCTTTCCGATTGCACCCGGCTGCGCAGGTCGTTGAATCGGGCGGCGTGAAACTGCCCCTGGCCCAAATCCACAACCAGCACCCAGTCTGGCTGGCCACTGCGCTTTTGCAGCATGCGGATGGCGTCGAGCAGGGTCTGGCTGACATTGACCACGACGAAGTCGTTGGCCGGATGGGAGAGCAGATTGTCTGGGATGGCGCTCATAGGTTACCGCCTCAGCATCGCAATGTGCTCGTCCACTCTGCGCCGTTCCCATGCGCTGATGTCTGCGCGTTGCAGGTGCGATGTGAGATCGCGCGCCAGTTCGCCGGCGCTCTTTGACGCCAGCCGCTCTTGAATCAGGCCGTCAAGCCGGGCGAGCAGTTTGTCATCTGCGCCCAGGAGCACGGCTGACTCGAGCCGCTCAGACGCCAGTTGCGCGGTTTCGTTGCCGCCGCTGTCGCGCGCGATGTAGATGCTGTCTGGCGCACTATGGTCGCGGGTAATTAGCCCAAACGCCAACCCAAGGGCAAACACGCTGCCCGGGTCTGTTTGGGCGTGGCCCAGGCCGGCGCTGGACATGGCGTTTAGATCGGGTGTGAGGGCCATCTCGTCGTCGAGGTGCAAAGGCTCGATATGGCGGCGCAGCGCGTCAAAGTAATTGCGGCGGAAGTCGCTGAGCCGCAGCAGCCCGAAGAGCGGCATGCCGCGCCGCACGCTGGTCACGGTGATGGCGAAACGGTCGCCGGTCGATTCGAAGATTGCAGCCGGGTTGACGCGCTCGAAAAGCTCCCTGACCTCGCTTTGATCGGACGATTCCAGGCCGACGAATGTCTGCACGCTGGACACCGGCGCCTGGCCGGCATGGTAGACGTTGAACGTGCACAGCGGCGCAGCCCGGTCGTTTAACTCGCGCGCCATGCGGTCGAGGTCCGGCTGTTCGCGCGCCAGAGCTTCGACGCGCAACTCGCCCATTGGCGCGAAAACCGACGCGCCGTATTCGAGGATGCTCAAGTCCACTTCCTCGCTGCGCCACTCCAGCCACCGGTCGAGCGCGCCAGCCTTTTCCACCAGTGCGTAGGCGTGAGCCTCGCTGTCGTTCTGGCCGGCGTAGCGCCGATACAGCGCATCAACCGATGCCTCGGTCAACACTGATCGTTGTAGGCTGAAGTCGATGTTGCCGGTCAGTGGCGTCTGTTCGGCGCGTTGGCGATACGCGCGTGCCAGGCTGTGCAACATCCCGCCGAAGCGCTCGAGCTGGGACAGCCGCCGCTCGGCTGCCGACACGACGTCGGCATACAGCGTCCGCGCCGCCTGCGCCAGCATCAGGCTCAATTCGGTTTCGAAGCGGGTTTGCAGGTAGGTGACGTACTGATCGCGGATGCGCTCGACGCCGAATGTGGCCTGCCACAGCGCGTATAACGCGCCGACGAAAGCGACGATCCACGCGCCAGCGATCACGCCTAGCCGCAGCGCTGGTGAACCGAATTGCAGCACCTGCCAGAGCCAGGTTGAGGCCAGAACGAGCGGCGCCAGGAAGCCGGCGACGATGCCGATCGCGGTGACCGGCGCGGAAGGAATGCTGGCGATCGCGTTCTTGAGCAGCGGCCCCTGGCGGGCCAGAAAGCTGATCTGTTGCTGGTTGCGGGCCAGCAGCGCGGCTTCGCGGCGGGCAAGTGATTGCAGAAAGCGGCCGGCATCGTCGCGCACGCGTCCAACCAGTTGCGTGGCCAGCGACACGCCACCGACTGGCCGGGTGCGCAGGATCGTGGTCACTTCCTGGTCGATGGCCTCTTCGACGTCCTGCACCACGCGCCGGGCGTTGGCCTCGATCTGCTTGCGCAGCGACGGCAGGGTCTCCTTGTTGATGGTGTTGATGGCGGTCTGCACCGACGCGGTGATCTGATCGCGCGGCAGGGTCTTGAGACGGGCGATGAGATCGCTCTGCAGCCGGATGGGCTTGCCGTCGCGGTCGTGGCGCAGTACATCGCTCATCAGGTCATCGGGCCGCAGGTGAGTGGCGGTCATCAGCGTGTTCAGTCGGTCGGACACGCTGGCGAACAACTCAGGTTTGAGCAGTTGTTCGGAGATGACGGCTTCTCCAAGCCGGCATGCGCTCCAGGTTGCCAGATTGTCTATTGGCAGCGTGTAGGCGGCAAAGCCCAGGCTGTTGTAGGCGGCCAGTTGCCCCTGCACCCACGGAATGGCTCCCTGTGAAGCCCCAAAATCGTCGATGCGCCCTTTGAGGGGGGTGAGCAGGGTGCGCAGCAGCCACTCGCCGAGCAGACGGGCAGCCTCGTGTTCATCTTTCAGGGTCAGTGTTTTTTCGTTGCGCGTGTCGATCAGGTAGCAGCCGCGATTGAAGACCGGCGCGTCGGACTCGACGATGAGAAGGGGATTTGTGGCCGGGCCGTATGCGCAGCGATAGGGTCGTCGCCCGTTCATATGAGCGCCCATGTGTGCGTTGATCTCTTTCAACGTGGCGTAGGCGCGCGCCTCGGCAACCGGGTCGGATCGTGTGAGGGATGGCAGGAAGAGCAACGCTGTGCTGGCGATTTGCAGGCCAGTGGTGTGGAACAAATGATGGAACACGTAGGCCACGTCGAGCAGCAGCGCGCTGCCGGCCAGATCGCTGATGTCGCCGATCAGAATGAGCGCAGCCTCGGTGCGGTCGGTGGACACATCGAAGCCTTTCGAGGCCATGGTGTCACGCGCGCTGACCGATCCCATCTCGTTGAGGTGCGCCGCGAGAAAGGGGTAGAGCGCGGGAAGGTTGAGATGCCATGCCGCGCGCGCGGCTGCTCGTGTGTGTATCCACGCCTCGTCGCGCGCGGTGACATCCAGCTGCAACCATGGCAAGGCGCGCTGCGCGTGGGCGGGGTCCGGGTCGAGCGGCAGGCTGATGCACTCGGTCGGCCCCAGCGCCGATTCGCGGGGCGCGCGGCCAAGCTCGTCTGCCGGCGCCACGCCGGGCACGTCGATCGCCAGCAGTTTGATGGCCGGCAATTCGCCATAGGCGGCTTCGGCGCGCCGCTTGAAATGCTCAAGCGCCTCGCTGCCCAGCCGGCCCAGGCCGACGATGTACGTTTGCTGCAGTTTGACCATGTGCTAAGCGCGCAACACATCCTTGATGTATGCCTTGACCGTTTCGCGCAGTTCCATCAGCAGGTCGTAGTTGGCGCTGCCGGCCCGGCCCACCGAGGCGTCCTTGGACATAGCCTTGCGGTCGATGTTGGCCCGTGTCGCTCCGCCGCGCAACTCCATCACGTATGGCTCGCTCACAAAGCTGTCCAGCACCTGATGCGCCGGCTCGATGCCGGACACGCTGATCTCCTGTTCCACCTGCGCGCCGACCTGATCCACCAGTTCTTCGTTGTTGCGGAACATATGCAGCGACTCGCCCATGCCGCGATCGAGCTGCAACGGCTGGTCGCCGGCGTCGGCCGGTACGATGTAGTAGTACACGCCGGACTTGAAGATGAAGCCGTAGGCAATGCCCAGCGCGAACACCTGCTTGGCGCGCTGGCCGCCCGGCCGCACTTCTGGGAACACGTACAACGGCTTCAGGCCCGATCTCATGACCAGATCGTGCTTGTCCTTGAACGCCGGGTATTGCGTGAGGGCGAACAGCGGCACGCCGTGCTTGGTCTGCAACACCGTAATGGTGTACGGGTCGAAGGTCGAGGTGAGGATCTGCGAGGTCTCGATGGCGTCCTTGTAGATCGAGTTTTCGTTGTCATTTACGCCCACGGCCACAATCTTCTCGCTCTGCCAGTCCTGGCCCATGCGGCCCTCAACCTGGTATGACCAGAACGGCGCCGAGCGATTGACTAGCGATTGCAGCCGGGCGCGCGGATCGACTTCATCGCGCTTCTGGATGATGACATCCTCGATTGTGATGTCGCGCAGGTCCTGGAAGACGCCACGGGCGTAATTCAAAATGTGATCGGCGATCTGTTCCTGTTCCCAGTTCAGCCATTCATGCAACGGGCCTTGACTGTTGAGCAGGCCGGCCACCGGCGAGTCGCCCAGCCGCGCCAGGTGCTCCAGGTAATACCGGCCGATGTCGGCATCGGTGGTGATGTCGTCGGCCAGCACGAAGTCGGTGCGCGATTTGTTGCCAGTGTGGTCGCGCGCGATCTGTGTCTGCCACTGGGTCTGCACGAATTGAAGGCGGCTGGCCGTGTTCTGCAGGCCGGTGCGCATGCTCTGAATGGTTACGCTGAAGTTGGCTAGCAGGGCCAGGGCCGCCTCGCGTTTGCGGCTCTCTGATCGCGCGGTCAGGTAGTTCTGGAAGGTCTGCACGTGCTGGTCACGCGCTTCGCGGATGCGGTTGGTGCGCCCCATCGGGAATGACTTGAAACTGGACACAAAAGCATCCTGCGTCCCTTTGAGTTGATTCTGCAAACGCTCGCGGCGCTGGTCCATGTCGGCGCGCACCTTGTCGAGGTCGCGGCGCGCCTGGGCCAGGTGTTCGTCGAGCCGGTCGAGGAAGGCGATGGCTGCGTTCAGCCCGTTGGCCGGGTCGTCGACCAATCGATTTACTTCACTCTCAATCGCTGCGGTGAGCTTCTCGGCAATGGCCTTGCGGTTCTTGTCGATCTGTTGGCTGAAGTCATTGTCCAGCGCCGTCTCGGCCTTGTTTAGATAGCTCACCGTCGCGCCGTACATCTCGCCCTCTTTGAACGTGTTGAGCGCGTTCGGGTTGAGCGTGATGCGCATGATGTTGCCTTTTGGATCGCGGGCCAGTTGTTGCAGAATGCCCTCGCCGTCGATCTGCTGCGATTGCAGGAAGCTTCGGACGGCGGCATCCACTTTCTCCGACGGCGGCGCGGGGCAGAGCAGGTGTTGTTCGATCAAATCCCGACCCAGCCGTTGCGCGCACAGCTCGATGATGCGGTTGACCGGAAACACCAGCGAGGCCGTGCCCAGGCTGCTGTACACCGTGCCCTTGTATGCGTTCTCTTCCTTGTAGAACACACGCGACGACAGCACCCGCACATTGTCGAATACACTGTTGGTTGCCGCGCCGATCTGCGAGCTGATCTGCAAGTAGACAGCCTCGGCGATCATCGGCGCGATGTCTTCGAGGCCCACCAGTCCGCCGCCGCGCTCGTTGCGCGCGTCCACCAGGTAGCAGATGTTGAAGGGCCGTTGGCCGGAGAAGTCCACCAGCCCAACCGCCGCGTTGCCGTAGTCCACCCGCCATTCCCCCGTCTCCATGAAGTAATCGAGTTCGCGCAGGGCGGCAAAAGCATTTGACTGGATGCCGATCGGGTCGACATTGGGGAAGACTGAGGGCAGCGCCAGGATGGCATTGATGTTGCAGAACGATCCTGGCAGATTGGCGTTCTCGATTTCCTTGCGCGTCAGATATGCCATGTCGAGGAAGCCGCCTGAGCCGGTGCCGCCGCACACCGAGGCGATGATGAAAACGTTGACGCCGTATTGCTGGCTGTGCAGGCGCATATCGGTCAGCCGGGCGACGGCGGCTTTGATTTTGCTGGCCACTGTGCCGACATGCCAGAACAGCGACAGCCGGCCCAATGGGCGCACTTGCTTCGCGCCCATGGTGATGGCCTGCACCGGTATGCGCTCCTTGTCCTCAGTGATCCATGCCGCAATGGCCGGGTTGATGTCCAGGTGGCGCAGGATGTTGGCTGTCTGGATGCCGCCGATGTTGACCAGCTCGGTGCCGGGGGTCAGGCTGATCGGCTGGCCGTTCAGGTTCACCTGCTCCAGCGCCTGGTCGGTGTCGAAGCACAGAAACTCGACCGCCGCCGGCTTGGCGCCGTAGTTGCGCATGAAGCGCGTCTTGACCTGCACCAGAACTTTCTGCCCTGTGCCGCCGATCCCGATCAACAGGGTCGGTCGCAGATTTGCCTTCTGTTGGATTTCCTGCGGAGTCAGTGCCATTAGAATTTCCATCCTCCCGCGCTATCGTCGGCAGTGAGACTGCCCGGGTCATCGAATTGCTCCGGCCCGACGTAGGTGAATGTCTGGTCGCCCACCTTTACCACATCGCCGTTCTCCAGCGTCTGCGAAGGAACTTCCATGCCGTTGACCAGCACCGGGTTAGCCGGGTCCAGGCTGCGTATGACGACTCGCGGCCGTTTGGGGCTGCCCATCGGCCGCAGTTCGGCGTGGCGCGGCAGAACGCCCATGCCCTGAATCGAGATGCGGCTCTTCGGGTCGGCGCCAACCGTCACCGGCCGCTTGCCGCGCAGCGCATAGGGCACGCCGGCCACTTCCACCGATCCCACCAAATCTGGTTTGCTGCGCCGCCATAGGACCAGCAGTGTCACAACGCCGGCCAGCAGTAACACGCCGAGGACGCCGCCGATCAGCAGCGGGCTGGGCGGTGCAGGTGGCGCCGGTGGAGGCGGAACTGGGGTAGGGGTGACCGGCACGAACACGCCGCTCACCGACACCGGCGCTTCGGTTGCATCTTTGAACGTTTCGCCGCTGGCGGGGCGATACTCCAACTCTGCGCGCACCACGTAGTTGCCGTCGGCGCCGGCTACGACTGTCCCGCTGAAGATGCCGCCCGACGCCGGGCGCAGGAACTGCGTGTCGATCGTCTGTCCGTTGTCCTGGCGCAGTCGGGCGACCACTTCAAACTGATCGTCGGGGTTGGGTTGCGTGAGCGGTTGCGCGCCGAGCATCAACTGCGTCTGCACCGGCACCGGCAAGTTGTTGGGGTAGTTCAGGCCGGCCTGTGGCGCCACGATTTGCAGCCACGGCACTGCCGCAACCTGGATAGATTGCTGGTCACTCAGATCGAATGCGCTGCCATCGGCGTTTGCGACCACACCATCAAACCGCAGCCTGTACACGCCGGCCTGTGTCGTGTTGTCCAGCCGTGCCACATAGGACTGGCCGCTGGGTGTCAGCGTCGCCGATGTGGTTGTGCCATCCGGCAGCGTGATCTCCACCGTCAATTGCTGCGCAGTTCTGGCGATTTGATCCACGTCGAGCACGCGCACGCTGATGTCCATCGGCTTGCCCTGCGGATGGGTCGATGCCGGGCGCTGGCGCTCGATCAAGAACTTGTTCTTTGAAAAGGGAACCGTGACCAGGATCACTTTGCCGCGCCCCGACAGGCGTACTGTCCATGTGCCGGGTGGCGGGCGCGAGATGCTGTAGCTTTCGGTCAGCGCCGAGCTGGAGTATTGCACGCCCGGATCGGTGATTTCTACGACTGTGCCATCGGGCCGGATGACTGTCATTTCGATGCCCGGCTCGTACTTGATGGTAGTGAACCCGATCTGCAACAAGTCTGGCGCAACCTCGAACGTGAGTTCGGTTGGCGCGTCTACCGGTGGCGGCGGCGCCTGGATCGGCAGGCCAAACAGCCGTTGCAGGATGCCGACGAACGCCTCGAGCAGTTCGCGCTCGGCCTGCACCGGCTCATAGTAGTCGCCGCCGGTAGTGGCCGCGATCTCCTGCCACACATTCTTGTAGACTGTGTTCGCGGGGTCTTGCTTGAAAGCGTCGGACGTTAGCGCGATGGTGAAGACGGGCAACTGCGCCTCAGCAAAATCGCGTTGCACCACCTCGCGCAGATCGCGCTCGCACTGCCGGCGCTCAGCCGGGCTGGTGACGGGCTTGGGTTCGCACACGCCGTCGGACAGAAAGACGACGGCGCGCTTGACATCGTCGCCGGTGCGCGCTTTGTCCAGTTCGGTCCGGGCCAGCCGCATCGCTTCCACAATATCCGTAGCGCCGAGGTAAGCGTGATTGTCACTCAACGCCTTCTGGTACGCGGCTTGAGATTCCCGGCTGTGTATCTCCTGCAAGGGGAAGATCACTTTGGCGTCGGTGCCAAACATGATCACAGACAACTGGTGTTGCGCGCCGGATTGATCGGTGGCCAGCCACTGCGCCAGCAGGTTGGCGGCCACGATGCGCCAGCCGGGGTTCTTGACCGTGCCGTCGGTGTTGAAAATCTGCGGGTCGTTGCGCTCCCACATCGAGCCGGATTCGTCGATAACCAGCACGATGTCGAGGTTGGTGACGCCCGGCACTGCTGTTTGCGCCGCAGCCGGCGCGATTGCGCCCCCGGACGCCAACATCAGCCACAGGATGAGGGCCAGGCGTGTCCAGAATCCGCGCGCCCCCGTTTTCATACGGGACAGGCTATCAGTCGGGGACAGGCTCTTGTTATGCATGGTTTTTCGGGATTGCGTCGCTATTGTAATCGGTCAAGCGCCGAGTTCTGAGTGCTGAGCAATGAGTGCTGAGTGCCGGATTCTGTGCTCTGTGCTCTGTGCTCTGTATTCTGTTTTCTGACTACTGACCCCTCACGACTTTGAATGCCGACTGGCCGATCTCCACGATGTCGCCGGGCTGCGCCGGCGCCGGCTGAGTGGTGAGCCGTTTCTGGTTCACGCGCGTGCCGTTGCTGCTGTTCAAGTCTTTTACCATCAGGGTGTCGTTGTCCACATACATCAGCGCATGCGCGTCGGAGATGCGATGGTCGATGTCGCCGGTGATCACCACTGGCATCTCACGCCGGGTCACAACGACGAAGGTCGCCGGCAAGGCATACGTCTTCTCCGGTAACGCGCTGCCGCGCTGCGTCGAGGCGGCTTTCAGCACGCTGTCTTCGACTCTCAGCGTGAGCGTGCCTGCGTCGAGTGACTGGTTGGCCGGTAGGTCGACGAAGCTGCCGCCGAGCCTGGCGCCACCGAGCTTGACGCCATTGCGGCTGTTCAGGTCCTTCACGCGCATTGGCTGGCGCGATAGATCGATGGCCAGATGTGGTGCGGATAGCGTCGTGTCTGGGATGGTGATCCAGCACACAGGCCCCCGACTGATCAGGCACTCGTCACCGACACTGAATGCAGTGCCGGAGAGCGCCCCGCTGACGCAGACCAGTTGAAATCGTTTGGCATCGCCGATCTGCGCGTCAGAGTCTGGCGCCGGACCTGGAATCGGCTTGATGGAGGTTTTCTCGGCAGCGGCCTCGCGTTGCACGGGCGCGTCGGCCGGCGGGGGTGATGATGGTGACGGGGCGATAGCCGGCGTTGCCTGCGGCTGCGCAGCAGTGATCTCGGCGCTCGTCTGGTGTGCCCTGACTTGGCGCGTGGCGCGCCAAGTCAGCCATCCGGCGATGCCGGCCGAGACAACCAACATGACGGCAAACAGGATCAACACGGTTGGCATTGCACCTCGCTTGTCGCCGGCTCGAAAGGCGCCGGCGATCTGTCGCTACGCGGATGATATCGCAAGCCGGCGATGCTCCCTGAGAGTGTTTCATAATGAGGGATCGATCGATGACATCGATCAATAATCGACGATGAATCGGAATTCGGCCTGGCCGAACGTCAACACATCGTTGCCGCGAATCTCCGAGTCGCGCGTGCGGCGCTGGTTGACAAATGTGCCGAATGTATCGTCGTGAGCGTGCAGATAGAAATGCCCCTGATGGTACTCGATGCTGGCATGGTTGCCCGACACGGATCGATGCTCCAGCGCGATTTCCAGATTGGGCGCGTCCCGGCCAATGCGGTTGAGTTTGCGCAGTGAGACGCCATGCTCTTTGCCGGTTTTCGACTCCACCAGGCGCGCGCGTTTTGGCTCGATCGGGCGTTCCATTTCAGCGTCGCATTTGGGGCAGCGCGCTCGCGCCAGATCCAGGTTGCCGCCGCAGGTCGGGCACTTCACGGCCGGCAGTTTCGGCAGCACTGGCACCGGCTCGGCAGACAGGCTCGCTGCCGCCTGCGTGCCCAATAGTGCGCTGAAAGCCAGCATGGCGAATGCCGAGATGCCGGAGACCGCCACGGCCAGCGTCGTGGGGGCCGACATTCTGCCGGCCGGGATATACATGATGATGCCCAGCGTAAGCGCAGCAAGACACGCCCCGATAATGGCATTGGACGCGATGCCAATCAGTCTCGCCCAGCCGCGCAACGCCGCCAGCCCTGCGCCCACGAACACCATGTAGGCGCCGGTGATCAGGCCAGCCAGAATCGCCACGATCGAGGGTGACGGTCCAAGTACAGGTTGCAACGCTGCCTCGATCTGCGGCAGGTCTCCCAGGGCAAGTTGCCGTAGTTGATCCGGCGCTGCCACTGACAGACCCGATGCCAGCACGACTGCTGCGCCGACAAACATCCACATCGCGCCCATCAGGCGATGTGCAAATTGCAGGATGACCATGGTTGCTTGAGTCCCTTCTCATCCGCGCGGTCTAAGTCCGCGCGGTCTAACTCCGCAGTATCACTGGCCGGCCGCAGTGGGGGCCGGCGTGGGCGTGACGGTGGGTGTCGGCGCCGGCGTTTGGGTAGGGATCAGTTGCGGCCCGCTCAGACGCGCGATCGCCAGCCCGTCGATTGCGACTTCGTAGCGCACCGGCAGCGCATTCTCCACATCCAGTCGCACGCTCAAAATGCCCGACTCTGTCAGTTCATAGCCGCCAATGCTGACCCACTGCCCGTAGCTGGCCTGGTGATCGATCACGCTGCTCCCGGCGAAGGGCAGCAGCAACCGCCCATCCAACCGCACTTCATACGGAACGGTGATGGCGATGAAGGGCCGCACCAGCGGGTCTGGCGGGCGCCAGGGCCGATAGATGAACAGTTCGTAGAAGCCCGGGGCGAGGGGCCTGTCCATCGACCAGACGATGTTGGCGGTGACGCCTGCGCGGATGGTGACGAACCCCGAACCGTAGTCCCCGGCGTCCATGTAGTCCAGGCGTGTCCAGGTCACCTTGCCGGCCTCGCTATCCATGGGCGGATCGAGGGTCAGGCCGGGGCTGCTGTCGTCGATCCAGTAATCCATCCGTCGGCCATCGGGCAGCAGGCGCAGCCGGCCCGGGATGAAGTTGAAGATGGTGCCCGCGTTGTCCGTCGGCGCGACTGTCGGCGTTGTTGTCGGCGTCATCACCTCTGTCACGATTGCTGCCGGCGGAGTACGTGTGGGTTGCGGCGCAGGCGTGCCGCGCAGCAGGTTGGCGACGTTGTGCGCCGCCGAGGCGGACGCCGGCTCCAACTGGCTCGCGCGCAGGTCGAGCACCATCGGCAACGCGAGCGTCGCGGTCGCTAACACCCCGGCTGCCATGCCGATGATGAGCAGGACGACTGCCAGTGCAATCACCCCGCCGCGTCGGTCCTGCGAATGGGCAGATGCTTGCTGTTGCCGGCCTGCGACCGGCTTGGGGGTGCCGTCGGCAGGCTGGAGTTGGAAAGCACTGGGCCGGCTGCGCGATGCTTTGGCCTTGCTGCCGCTTTCAGTTCGCAGATTGACTCGTGTCTCGTCCACCTCGCCGCGACTCGTCGCGCCGCGACTCGTCGCGCCGCGCCCCGGCGTGCCGCGCCCTGCGGCGCGTGGCGTCACATCGGGGGTGTCTGCCGGTGTGAGGGTGGGGATGCCAGAGCGTCGGGCCGAGGTGCCTTCTCGACCGTGGGGGGGCAGCCGGGCAAGCAACGTGTTGTAGCCCGGACGTTTGCGCGGATCCTTGGACAGCATCTGTTCCACAGCGTCGCACACATCCGCCGGCGCGCCCGCTGCCGCCACAACGTTGATATCTGGGCTGGATTCAAGATGCATGCGCATCGTGTTCTCCAGTGAGTCGGATACGAACGGGGGCTGCCCGGTCAGCATCTCGTAGAAGACGCATCCGAGTGCGTAGATGTCGCTGGGTTGATCGGGTTGTTGTCCGCGCCAGACCTCGGGCGCCACATAGGCAGCCGTGCCGGCCAGTAAACCTTCCTTGGTCAGGCGCGACGTGGCCGAGTCTCGCGCGATGCCGAAGTCGAGCAGCTTCACGGTCCCGTCGGGCAGCAGCCGAATGTTTTCCGGCTTGATGTCGCGGTGAACCAGGCCGGCAGCCGACGCGGCCTTGAGCGCGTCGGCGATCTGCGCGATGATATCCACGGCATCGGCGACCGACAACTTGCCTTGCCGGCTTAGCACCGTGCTGAGGTCGTTGCCGGCCAGGTAATCCATGACCAGGTAGTAATAGCCATCCACCTTGCCCGAGGCGCGCAGGCCGACGATGTTCGGATGCATCGGCAGTTTGCGCAGGGCCTGCGCCTCGCGCTCAAAACGGGCTACTGCCGTCGGGTCGCGGCTGGCCTTATCCAGCAGTACCTTCACAGCTACCGGCTCGTTGAGTTGCGTATCTAGTCCGAGATAGACGGTGGCGAATCCGCCACTGCCCACCTCTTCTAGCAGCCTGAACCGTCCGAGTGTCTTGCCGACAATGCTCATGTCGTCGCGATTAAGAATTGCTTTGACACGCCAGCGCGCTTGTTGCGCGCTCACCGTTGTGTTTGTGACACTTCGGGTTTGAAATCGCCTGGGATCGCGTCGGTGCCCAGCCAGCGGATGAACAGCCGAACCGGCAACCTGCCCAGCTGTAGCGGGGCGGCAGGTTCGAGCGTGATCAGTGCCGTCAACCGCGCGCGCATACGCAGCCCTGGGTTGGACGGCAGGCCGAATGTGCCAACTGTCCAGTCGATGACCCCGCCATCGCTGCGCCCATCCGCCGTCTGGTCGAGTTCCGAATCTGCCTCTGCCAGCGCCTCTATCTTAACCTGTTCCTGGCGGTCGAAGTTGACTTGCGGAGCCAGTTCCACACGCACCACACGCCCCGGCTCACTGAGGTCGACGAGCGTGTCGAACGTGGTCGGCTCGACGATCGTGGCATTTGTTCTGAATGTCACTGTCAGGGTTGCTGTCGTGCCGGCCTGCGCGCGGATCGTGATGGCGGAAAGATGGGTGAGCGTGATGAGCGGCGCCTGCGGGGCAATGGTGAGTGTGTATTCCACGATCTCGCGGGCTTTGTCCGCTGCGTCGTTTGTGGCCTGCGCGACCGGCGTCTGCGATGGCGCCACAAGCGCCGGGAGGGTTATTGCGGTGGCTGGCCGGGTTAGCGCATCGCCAGCGGCCGGCGATGGACTGGCATTGCCGCGACCCAAAGCCAATGCCAGACCAATGACCACTGCCAACATGACGAGGATGGCAATGCCTGCCACGAGAGGGCTACGCATCCGGGCGGGCAGCCGTGCGAGGGCCGGAGCGATCATCGCCGACGTCTTGTGTGACAGTGCCGGCAGGCGGTCACTGGTTTGCTCCAGATCATCGCTATCTGTGGATGTGCTAGCGGCAGCGCCGCCGACGGTTGGCGGGATGGTCAACGTCTCGGTGTTGGAGCGGCTGTTGGCCGGGTTATGCGACGGCTGGCTCTCCAACGTGTGCGGCGGGCCGACGTGTTGCGCAGCCGGGGCTGCGTCGTTGTCATTTTCGAGCGCAACATGCTCGATCCGACTGACACACAACACTACGGCTGTGGCGTTGTCAAAGCCGCCCACGGCATTGGCCGCTTCCACAAGAAATTCGGCCGCGGTTTGCGGCGCCGCGCGGTGCATTTGCAAAATGTAGCGAATTTGGTCTTCGGGCACGTAGCCGCACACGCCATCCGAGCACAACAACACCACATCGTCAGGGTTCAGGGCCAGTGGTCCAGCGATATCGGCCTGGACGCGCGACTTCATGCCCAGCGCCCGGGTGACGATGCCGCGCAGATCGCTTTCCAGCGCCTCGGCTTCGGTGAGCAGTCCCTGACGCACCTGCTCGCTCACCAGCGAGTGGTCGCGGGTGAGGGCCTTGAGTGTCTCGCCGCGCAACAGATAGGCCCGACTGTCGCCCACGTGAGCGACATACAACTGATCGTCGCGCACGGCCGCGCACACGACAGTGGTGCCCATGACCTCCACGTCCAGTTCTCGACCGCGCCGGCACACTGCCTCGTTGGCCGAGGCGATGCCCTGTTGTAAGACGGAGGCCAGGTCCTCGGCGTCGCTGGCGGCGTAGTGCTGGACGATTGTTTCGACAGCGATCTGGCTGGCGATCTCGCCGGCGGCGTATCCGCCCATGCCATCGGCGACGGCAAACAGCCAGCCCTGCCGCCCCGGCAGGCCAGAGGCGGATGTCGGCATGAAGCACATCAGGCTGTCCTGGTTCTGGTCGCGTTCTCTGCCGACATCGCTATGACTGCCGACAGTTACGATGGCGACGGGGCGGGTAGTGGTCATGGGCAGGGAGAAGGGGATCGGCGTTTGGCTGGCGGATAGGCTGCGCTGCGCCTGTGCGTTCGCCGAAGTGTTGTGTTCATACATCTCGGGCGCGGCGGATGGTGAGGGTGCGACCCTCGATCACGAGCACATCACCGTCCTTCAGCCGATTGGGTTGCCCCTTGCGCAGTGGCTTGCCGTTCAGCAGCGTGCCGTTTTCGCTGGTGTCGGTGACGGTCCAGGTGCTGTCGTCGAGGAAAATGCGCGCGTGCTTGCGCGACACAAACCGGTCCGGGTCGGGCAGGGGCACGGCCGGCGGCGGATCGTCTTTGGAAGGCCGGCCGATCCAGTTCGTGCCGTTGGGCAACTCGAACACCTCAACCTGACCCTCATACGCAACTTCGACGGTGGCAATCGTTCGGGGGCGTCGGGTTGGGCTGATGCGCGTCACGTCGCGCCCGGCATCGTGCCCGGCATCGTGCCCGGCATCATGCCCGGCGTCGGGCTGGCTATCTGGCGCCGGCCTGCGCGCGCGCTCGACAGGCTGATTCTGGTCATCTGTCCGCTGGTCGTGTGGGAGGCTGTCCGCAGTTGGCCGCTTTGGGCTGCTGGCGCGGGCGTCTGGCTCTGCGCGCTCGGGGGCGCTGTCGACGAGTTCGGTGGGGCGGCGACCGCGGCGAGACTGGGCCGGCGGGGGAGGCGGTGGCGTGACTGGCGTTTCGCTCTGCTCTGCGCCCGATGTGTCGAGCAACTCGGTCTTGTTGCGTCGGGTCGTTGCGCCGGGGCGGCGAAAGAGCGGAATGGCAGGGGCCGGCTGGCCGGCCGGCTGCGCGTGGCGGATGGCCGAAGCGTCGTTCTCACTCTCGCCGATGGCCGGGGCGCGCCCTTCCTGCAGCGCCTGCGCGTAGTCGCGCCGGCTGATCGGGTTTGCCAGGACGCGATAGGCGTCTTCTATGGCGCGCAGCCGGGCCGGGTCGTTGGCATACATGGCGCGCAGGCGGCGGTAGGCGTCGCCGATCTGCGCGTCATTGGCGTTGCGCGGCAGCCGGAGGACGTCAAAGTAGGTGTTTCCCATCGCCTTGAGGCTGGATTATAAAACGTAGTCTGCATGGTTCTGACGACCGCGCTAGAATGCTCTTATGCCACTTACAGCGCGGGAACTGGATGGGTCGGGCGGGCCGGAGCTTGGGACTGTCCTGCGCGCATTTTACTGTCTGCGATTGGCTGCTCTCAAACAGCGCGACGCTCACGGATTACCGGCAGCCCAGTGTCAGGAGGGATGATGACCCCCATTCGTGTGCTGATTGCAGACGACCACCTCGACGCGCGCGAGCGCCTGCAACTCCTGCTGTCTGAAGAGCCGGACATCCATGTGGTTGGGCAGGCTGCCAACGGCGAGCAAGCCGTGCAGCAGGCCATCCGGCATCGGCCCGACGTAGTGCTGATGGATCTGACGATGCCGATCATGGGCGGCCTGGAGGCGCTGCGTCAGATGCGCGAGGCCGGGTTGTGGGCATGCGTTGTGGCGTTGGTCGGTGACGCCGGCGATTCGCTGGCGGGCGAGGCGATCAAGGCCGGCGCTGTGGCTTGTCTGCCCGCCGGCGCGCACAAGCCTGATGTATTGGCTGTGATCCGACAGGCGGCCGCCGGTTGCCAGCCGGCGTCGCAAGCCGGTATTGAGGAACAGCCGGCTGCGTCTGCCAACGGGCCGGCCAGCAGACCACCCTTGCACGCTGCGTTGACCGGGCGTGAACGCGATGTGCTGCGGCTTATCACGCAGGGATTGAGCAACAAACAAATCGCCATGGAGCTCCATCTGAGTCAGGGCACAGTCAGAGGCTACGTGAGCGCGATTCTCGCCAAGTTGCGCGTTGCCGATCGCACACAGGCTGCGGTTTACGCCCTGAAGCAAGGGTTGGTTGATGGGTGACGCCGTATCCTCATCGTCACCCTTGCGCGCTCATCCTCAGACCTTCACCTTTCATCCCTTGATTGCGCCGACCGTCAGACCCTTCTCGATGCGGTCGTTGAAGATGATGTAGACGACCAGGGTTGGGATGGTGATGATGGCGACAGCGGCGAACAGGCCACTCCAGTCGCTCTGGTAGCGCTGCTGGTTCTGGAAGTAGTACAGGCCTTGCGAGACAACGTAGTTGGTCTGACCCTCCGGCACATTGGCGTTGCTCATCAGCACGGTGGGGAGGATGAACTGATTCCACTGGCCGAGGAAGTTAAAGATGGCCGCCGACACCAGGCCGGGTCGGGCTAGCGGCAGCATGACGCTGAAGAAGGTGCGCGCGTGGCTGGCGCCGTCCATGAAGGCAGCTTCGGCAATCTCGCGCGGCAGGGTCTTGAAGAAGCCGGTCATGAAGAAGATCGTCCACGACAGCGAGTAGGCGATGTAGACGATGATCAGGCCGCCGAAGGTGTTCAGCATGGGAATGCCGGTGAAGTCTTTGATGTACTTCATCACCAGATAGAGCGGCACCAGCGCCAGGAAGATGGGGAACATCATGCCGGTCAGGAAGGTGTAGAACAGCACAGACTTCAGCCGGAAATCGAACCGCGCAAACACATAGGCTGCCATAGACGACAGGAGCAGGGTCAAGAAGATGGCGGGAATGATGACCAGGAAGGTGTTGCCGATGTAAGCGCCGATCTGGGCTTTGGTCCAGGCGCGCACGAAGTTCTCGAACATCCATTGTGTGGGCAGGGCCCAGGGATCGCTGAATATTTCGGCATCGGTCTTGAAACTGCTGATGACCGACCAGAGCATGGGATAGATGACGATCAGCGACCAGATGCCCAGCACGATGTAAGTGAGGACTTTGAGGATGCGCGCGCCGATGCTGCCGGAACGAGCCGGCCGGCCGGCTTCAATCGCGGGGGTGGAGGTTGCAGTCTGGGATGCCATGGCTCAGAACTCCGCCACTTCGCGCCGGGTCAGGCGCAAGCTGAGAATGGACAGACCGAGAATGATGAATAGCAACACCACGCCGATGGCAGTGCCATAGCCGAATGGGTTGGTGTTGTTGCCGCCTCCGAAAGCCTGATCGTACATGTATGTAGACAGCACATCGGCGGCGCGACTGGGTCCGCCGCTGCCGTTGGTCAGCACGGTGACGTAGGTGAACATGTCCATCGCGCCGATGGCGAGAAAGACGACGCCGGTGCGAATCGATTCCCAGATCAGGGGCAGGGTCAACCGCCAGAACTGTGTCCAGCCGTTGGCGCCGTCGATACGGGCGGCTTCGTAGAACTCATCGGGGATAGATTGCATGCCGGAGATGAACAGCACCATGTAGAAGCCGACAGCCTGCCAGATGGCGACGATGATGACGGCCGGCAGCACCGTGTTGATGTCGCCGAGCCAGGGGAAGGCCGGCCAGCGCACCCCGAACGGCGACAAGATGGCGCGCAGCACGCCGTTCAGGATGCCCATTGTTGGGTGGAAAACGAAGCTCCACAGAATGGCCACCACGGCGACCGACATGACCTGCGGGAAGAAGAACACGATGCGGAAGAACCGCGCGCCGCGCAGGCCCTGCGTGAACAGGGCGGCGAACAGCAGCGCCAGGGCGATGATGATGATGGGCTGGACGATCAGGATGATGACGTTGTGGCTGAGCGCATTCCAGAATTTGTCATCGGTGAGCAGGCGCTCGAAGTTGTTCAGGCCGCGCCATTGCACTTTGTCGAGCGTGGTGACGCCGCTCCAGCGGGTGAGCGACATGACCATCGCGCCGGCGTAAGGGATCAGCACGAAGATCAGATAGAGCACGATGGGGATGCCGAGGAACGAGACGATGAAACGGTTCTTCCCGTGCCGCATGCGCTACGACTCCTGAGAAGCGGACTCCACCTCGACGGTGGAGTCCGCTTGTTGTGCGGGGCGTGAATCAGGATTCCCGCTTGAACTTCTTGATCTCGGGGTCGGCGGCAATTTCGTCGGCCTTCTTCTGCATCAGGTCGACGAACTCTTCTGGCTTGATGACGCCGGTGAGCAGTTCGCCGGTGCGCTGCTCAATCTCTTTGCCGAACGAGGAGTACCAGCCGGGCAGGTTGAACTTGATGATGGCGCCCTTGGCATTGTCAACCACGGCAATGGCGGACTTGACGCCTTCAGTAGCCTGCATGCCGGTCACATCCTTCACCGGCATAATGGAGCTGACCTTTTCGGCGAAGAACTTGGCCGAGGCGCGAGAGAGTTGGGCGCGCAGGAACTCCATCCCGCCGCGCGGGTTCTTGCCTTTGGCGAACACGACGAATGGCTCGCCGCCGTCGGCTGCCACAGCGTCGATGGAGCCTTTGCCGTCGGTGTAGCCAGGGACGCCCGCTGCGGTCATGTCGAATCCCGCCGGCGTCTGGGCTTTCATCTCATTCTCCAGCCAGGTGCCGCACGGCAGGAAGACGGCCTTGCCGTTCAGCCATTCGGCCTGCGCCTCGGTGTGGTTCAGGCCGGCGGTGCCTTCCATGATGTAGCCTCTGTCCCACAGGGCATACATGTCTTGCACCGCGCGCAGCACATCTGGGTTCTTCCAGGCGTTTGGCTCCAGGTTATCGAGCGCGATCATGGCATCGTTGCCGGCCGCCTTGTACATGAGCTGGTTCAACACGATGCCCCACATGTAGTAGGGGTACTTGCCCTGATAGGTCCACGGAGCCTGCTTGCCTTCCTTCTTGATCTGCTCGCACAGGTCGAGCATTTCGGCCCATGTCTTGGGGTAGGTGTAGCCGGAGGCGGCAAAGGCCGGCTTGGAGTACCAGATGGCGCTGACCGTATAGGCGACGTTCACGCCCATCTGCTTGCCGTCATACTTCAGGTTGTCCTGCGAGCCGGGGAACAGCGTGTCCTTCACCTTCACGCCGGGGGTGTCCCACGAGGGGGCTTCCATCAACTCCTCCAGCTCCATGAGCTGGCCTTCGTTGACCAGGTCGGTGGTGTTGAACTGGCCGGCGCCGCTGTTGTCAATTACGTCGGGCGGGTTGCCTTCGACCAGGCGCGGGCGCAGTTCCTCGGCCACTTTCTGGATCGGCTTCACGCTCACTTTCACGCCGGGGTGAACGGCCTCGACCAGTTGGCCGGCGTAGACGATGTAGTCGTGCCCGAAGCCGCCGGAGAAGAACACACCGTCGATCGGGTCTGTGCCGATGTTGAGCGGGTTCTTGGCCGCATCATCCATCGGGAAGGGCATCTCGATGGCGGGGGCTGCGGCCGGGGCTTCGCCGGCGGGTTCAGCCGGCTTCTCGGCGGATGGGGCTTGTGTGGCGGGGGCGCCGGCGCACGCGGCCAGGAACAGGGTGCCGCTGGCCAATGCGCTGGCCTTGACAAATCCGCGGCGGGTCAGCTTTCTCTTGCTGTACATAGGGATCCTTCCTCCTCTGAATCAGACAAATGTGTCTCAGGAACGAACATACGGACTGTGGGCTTATACGCGCGTGTCAGTAGAGTGTGTGTGGTGACTGGATTGCTTGCGCACCTCCTCAACCGCAAGATGTGAAAGATTCTAGTCTCCTGATTGGCCACTGTCAATCGCCACGCACGTGTCGCAGTAAGGTGAGATGTCGGACACCGGGGTTGCGTCAACCCGTCAGCTTGCGATGCACCAGGCGGTGGGGTGTTTCGGCCTCGATGCCCAGCCGTTTCCGCCGGTCGGCTTCATAGTCGCTCACCGACCCGACAAACCAGGTTACTGTGCCGTCATCTTCGAATGCCAGGGTGTGCGTGCAGATGCGGTCGAGGAACCAGCGATCGTGGCTGACGATCAGCGCGCTGCCGGCGAATTCGTCGAGCGCCTCTTCCAGCGCGCGCAAGGTGTTCACGTCGAGGTCATTGGTCGGCTCGTCGAGCAACAACACGTTGGCCTCGCGCCGTAGCATTTTGGCCAGGTGCACGCGGTTGCGCTCGCCGCCCGATAGGGCCTTGACCTTCTTCTGCTGATCCGAGCCGATGAAGTTGAACGCAGCCACATAGGCCCGCGAATTCATCTTGCGCTGACCCAGGGTGATGGTCTCTTCGCCTCCGCTGATCTCTTCCCATACTGTGGCTTCGCCGTTCAGCGAGTCGCGGCTTTGATCCACATAGCCCAGCTTGACCGTCTGGCCGATCGTGACGGTTCCGGCGTCGGGTTGTTCTGCGCCGGTGATGAGTTTGAGCAGGGTGGTCTTGCCGGCCCCGTTCGGCCCGATGATGCCAACCATCGCGCCGGGGGGGATGGACAGCGAGAGGTGTTCGTACAGCAGCCGGTCCCCAAACGATTTGGCGACATCCTTGAACTCGATCACCTTGTCGCCCAGGCGTGGGCCGGGCGGGATATAGATCTGCATCTCTTCGCGCCGGCGCTCGGTCTCCTGGCTGAGCAGGTTTTCATAGGCGCTGACGCGCGCTTTGCCTTTGGCCTGTCGGGCGCGCGGCGACATGCGAATCCATTCCAGTTCGCGTTCCAGGGTGCGCAGGCGCTTTTCGTCGGCCTTTTCTTCAAGGCGCAGGCGCTCCTGCTTTTGCGCCAGCCATGAGGAGTAGTTGCCGCGCCAGGGAATGCCGAAGCCGCGATCCAGTTCGAGAATCCACTCGGCCACGTTGTCGAGGAAGTAGCGGTCGTGTGTGACGGCAATGACTGTGCCTTTGTATTGTTGCAAGTGGCGCTCCAGCCAGGCCACCGACTCGGCATCGAGATGGTTGGTCGGTTCGTCGAGCAGCAGGATGTCGGGTTCAGTGAGCAGCAGCCGGCACAAGGCCACGCGCCGGCGCTCACCGCCGGAGAGCACGCGCACCGGTGTGTCGCCAGGCGGACAGCGCAGCGCGTCCATCGCCTGTTCCAGCCGGCTGTCCAGCGTCCAGGCGTCGTGCTTGTCCAGTTCCTCTTGCAGCCGGCCCTGTTCCTCGATCAGTGTGTCATAGTCGGCGTCGGGGTCGCTGAACTTGTTGCTGATCTCCTCGAACGCCTTCAGCATATCAACGATGGGCTGCACGGCTTCTTCGACCACCTGGCGCACGGTTTTGGCCGGGTCAAGTTGTGGCTCTTGTTCGAGCAACCCGCGCGTGTAGCCTTTGGAGAGCATGGTCTGGCCGATGTAGTCATCGTCCACGCCGGCCATGATGCGCAGCAGGGTGCTCTTGCCGGCCCCATTCAGACCCAGCACGCCGATCTTGGCGCCGTAGAAAAAGCCGAGCGAGATGTCGCGCAGCACTTGCTTGTTGGGCGGGTGGATCTTGCCCACGCCGACCATGGAGTAGATGACTTGTTGTGTTTCGGGCATGGTGGGAGTCAGAGGTCAGAATACAGAATACAGAGTGCAGAGTAGAGAGTGCAGAGTGTAGGTGTTGGCAGGTGGATTATATCGGGTGGGGGAGCCGGCTGGATTAGCTCGCGGGAGTGGGCGCATTGAGAGACCGGGCGAAGACCACCTGTTCGCGCAGCGCCGGCGCAAAGCCGATGGCCTTGTAGCGCGCCACCGACGCGCGCAGATGGCCCTCGCTGCCCAGCACGACATCGAGTGCCGGGGGCAGATCGATCTGCGTGTCCACGACGGCTTTCAAAACGGCCATCTCTTCGGTGGTGTTCCACATCTCCGGGTCGAGCCACAACGTGACCACAGGATGGCGCGGGTCACCGCCGAGATGGGCGCAGCCGATCTCGCGGCCATAGATGCTGCATCGCCACGTGCGGCCCTCGCCCGGCAACGCCCACGACAGCAACTCCGTTTCCAGCAGGTCCTTGATCCAGGCGTCGCCGGCGTCGATCTCGGCGTCAAGCCACTGGGCAATGGCCTGGCCGGCTGCCTCGCCCTGCACTTCGTACAACATCACATCGTATGCGTGGGCGGGGATCAACGTCTTCACGTCGTGGCGCAGGAACTGGGGGCGGTAACGCTTGAAGCCGCAACTGAGCGCGCAACGGGTGGCGGGCGTGTTTGCGGACGGGACAGTCATCCATAGCCAGGTGACGCGCCGGGTGGTGGCTCGCGCGATGGCGTCTTGCAGCAGCGCGCGCGCCAGACCTTTGCGGCGCAAGTCCGGCGCGACGGCCAGCGCCAGGATGCGCGCCGTGTCGTTGACGCGCCGGATGAGACTCAGGCCGGCCGGCTCGATGTTGTACAGGCAGACAAAGGCCGAGCCGGCCAGCGGCAGCGTCATCGCCGTGAGCAGCCGGCCCAGCGGCAGCCACATCCAGCGCCCAACCCCGCGATCGAGCTGGCTGAGATCGTCTGCGTTGAGATAACTCAGCACGCGCGACAGTTCGCCGAATCTGGCCGGCGTCACCTGCGCGCCGACGGTCTGCGGCCGCTTGGACATGCCGGAGATTCTAATTCACGGCCAATCCAGGTTCGTTCGTGTAAACTAATGCTGCCAGAGCCGCGTTGGCGGCCGGGTCGTAACGCATGTGATCTGCAATCCAAATCTCAATCCAAAGGAGTGACAGCGATGGCAAGACCGGTTACGCTTTTCACAGGGCAATGGGCGGACCTCACGCTCGACAAGGTGGCCGAAAAGGCCAAGTCGTTTGGTTACGATGGCCTGGAGCTGGCCTGCTGGGGCGATCATTTCGACGTCTCCCGCGCGCTCAACGAAGACGGCTACGTCAAGTCGCGTTGGGACATTCTGAACAAGCACGGCCTGCAGTGCTTTGCGATCAGCACGCATCTGGTGGGGCAGGCGGTGTGCGACGTGATCGACGAGCGGCATAAGGGCATTGTGCCGCCGCACGTGTGGGGCGATGGCAAGCCGGAAGGCGTGAACCGGCGCGCGGCAGAAGAGGTCGCCAATACGGCCCGCGCGGCGGAGAAGTTCGGCGTGAAGGTGGTCAACGGTTTCACCGGCTCCAGCATCTGGCGCTATGTGTACTCGTTCCCGCCCGTCTCGCCGGAGATGATAGACGCCGGCTACCGTGAGTTTGCCGATCGCTGGAATCCGATTCTGGATGTGTTCGACGAGGCCGGCGTGAAGTTCGGACTCGAGGTGCATCCGACCGAAATCGCCTTCGACATCGCCTCGGCCGAGCGCGCCTTGCAAGCATTGAATCACCGCCCGGCATTTGGCTTCAACTACGACCCGTCGCACTTTGGCTATCAGGGCGTGGACTATGTCGGCTTCATTCGCAAATTCCGCGACCGCATCTATCACGTGCACATGAAGGATGTGGGCTGGAGCAGCGTGCCGACTCAGGCCGGCGTATTCGGTGGGCATCTCGCCTTTGGCGACTCGCGCCGCTACTGGGACTTCCGCTCGTTGGGCCGGGGCAAGATCAACTTCGAGGAGATCATCCGCGCGCTCAACGAGATCGGCTACAGCGGCCCCCTCTCGGTGGAGTGGGAAGACAGTGGCATGGACCGCGAGCATGGCGCGACCGAGGCCGCTGCCTTCGTCAAGCGCATCGACTTCAAACCCAGTGCCGTAGCGTTCGACGCGGCGTTTGAGAGGAAGTAGGCGACAGACAACAGATGACAGACAACAGATGACAGATGACAGATATGGGGCTGAGCGATGCACAACTATCGGCAGTTGAAAGTGTGGCAACGCAGTCTGGCATTTGCGCTCAGGATGTACTGAGAAGTTGCTGATCATTTTCCTGCTGATGTCTGCACTCTGCACTCTGCACTCTGCACTCTGTACTCTGTACTCTCCACTCTGTACTCTGCACTCTGTACTCCGTACTCTGCACTCTGTACTCCGTACTCTGCACTCTGTAATCTCCGGAGGATTTCAATGAGCGACCCCAAAGTTGGTTTTGTGACGATGGCCGGCCCGAAGGCCGAAGGAACCGCGCCGACCGTGGGCGTGGGTATGCTGGGCTATGCCTTCATGGGCAAGGCCCATTCGAATGCGTTGAAGAAACTGCCCTACATGATGTACCCACCGCCGGCCATCCCCCGGCTGGTGGCCATCGCCGGCCGCAATCAGGACGCGGTGCAAGAGGCCGCCCGGCGCTATGGCTACGAGAAAGCCTACACCGACTGGCGGCAGATGATCGAAGACCCGGACGTGCAGGTGTTCGTCAACAACGGCCCGAACAACGTGCATCTCGAACCGAATGTGGCCGCCGCCAAAGCCGGCAAGCACATCATGAGCGAGAAGCCGCTGGGCCGCACGGCCGCCGAATGCAAAGAGATGTGGGATGCGGTGGTCAAGGCCGGCGTCAAGCATCAGGTCGCTTTCAACTACCGCTTTGTGCCGGCGGTGCGCCTGGTGCGCCAACTGATCGATCAAGGCAAGCTCGGTCGCATCTACCACTTCCGCGCCACGTATCTGCAAGAGTGGATCGCCGACCCCGATTTCCCGATGGTGTGGCGGCTCGACCAGTCGGTGGCCGGCAGCGGCACGATCGGCGACCTCGGTTCGCACATCATCGACCTGGCGCGCTATCTGGTCGGCGAGCCGAAGAGCGTGATGGCGCGCACCGAGACCTTCATCCCCGAGCGCAAGAACGCCGAGGGCAGAGTCGAGAAGGTCACCGTGGACGATGCCTTCCAGGCCATCATCGAGTACGAAGGCGGCGCGGTTGGCACACTGGAAGCCTCGCGTTTCTGCCCCGGGCGCAAGAACTTCAACACATTCGAGATCAACGCCGAGCACGGCAGCATCCGCTTCAACCTCGAGGCGATCAACGAACTCGAAGTGTTCTGGAAGCACGGCGCAGTGGACAAGGACACGATGGGGTTCACCAAAGTGCTGGTGTCCGAGTCCTATCATCCGTGGTGGGGCAACTGGTGGCCGCAGGGCCACTTCATCGGCTGGGAGCACACCTTCGTCCATGAGTGGGATCACTTCCTGCGCGCCGTGGTGAAGGGCGAACCGGTGACGCCGCATGGGCCGGACTTCGAGGATGGCTACAAGAACGCGGTGATCTGCGACGCGATTGTGGCGTCGGCCCAGTCGCGCCGACAGGTGGACATCAAGTACTAGCCGCGCAGCCCAACGCGCGTGTTGCGTTGTGAGCCATGACGTGGCGCGTCCAGCCGGCGCGCCACGTTTTGTTTGCTTCCAGCCGCATTCAGGCGCGGCGGCAGTCTTCGATGTGGTTTATCATTGCGCTGCCACCGCGCGCCGGCACTGTCAGCGTCGCGAAACGGCGCGGGTGGACGAATACTCAGGCGAATGGAGACGACATGACGCCGGAACAGATCAAGCTCGTGCAGACAACTTTCGAAAAGATTCGACCGGTTGCCCAGGAAACCGGCGAGTTGTTCTACCAGAAATTCTTCGAGATGGACCCGACGGTGCGCCCTCTGTTCAAGGGCGATATGAAGCGGCAGGGCCTGATGCTCATGACGGCAATCGGCATGGCCGTCAGCAACCTCGACCGGCCTGAAACGATCGCCGGCAACATCGAGGCGCTGGGTCACCGGCACTGGCAATACGGTGTGCGCGTGGCAGACTACAACACCTTCGGCGCCGCGCTGATGTGGACGCTCGAGCAGGTGCTTGGCGAAGCCCTCACACAGGAAGCGCGAGAGGCATGGGGTGAAACGTTTGCGCTGCTGTCGAGCAGCATGAAGCAGGCCACAAAGGAATAGCAGGCGCCCGCTGCGCCACGCGCCAGGCAGCTACCAGCAAGGCCCGCCGCATTGTGCCGGCGGGCCTTTTCTGTTGCCGATGCGCCGGCGTTGTTACCCCTGAGCAAAGCGCGGCAGCACTTCCTGCATGAACAGACGCGCGCCGTCGGTTCTGGGATAGTCGGCAAAGCGCAGGATGAAGTGCTCTACGCCTGCTTCGGTGAAGCGGCGCAGTTGCGCGGCTACCTCGTCGGGCGTGCCGACGAGCGCGCTCGATGGATCATAGAAGGGGCTGGCCTGCGCGATGCGCAGCGCGGCTTCGCGCGAGGGCGCGACGGCCACGCACTCGTTGCCCCACGTTTTGACGATGCTGTCGTAGTCGCGGCCCACCGCCTCGCAGTGGCCGCGCAAAGTGTCGAGCAGTTCGCGGTAGTGCTCCAGCGTGCCGCCGGGGAAGTTCCACCAATCCGCATATTTGGCCGTGACGCGCAAGGTGAGCTTGCGTCCGCCACCCCCGATCATTAATGGAGGCATGGGCGCCGGCTTGGGTTCGCAAATCGCGTTCTCGATGTGGTAGTAGCGGCCATGAAATGTCGCGCGGGCTTCGCGCCACATCAGGCGGATGATTTGCGCGGCCTCGTCGAGCTGGTGGATGCGGGTGGCCGGCTCTGGAAACTCGTAGCCATAGGCCAGGTATTCGTCCTTTTTCCATCCCGCGCCGATGCCGAGGACAAAACGCCCGTTGGTCAATGCCTGCAATGTTGCGCCCATCTTGGCGACCAGCGCCGGGTTGCGGTAGGACTGCGACAGCACAATGCTGCCAAAGGTGAAGTCCTTGAACAGGCCGGCCAGGTAACACAGCGTCGTCCAGCATTCGTAGGTGTCGGTCAGCGGGTCCTGAAACGATGCCCAGGGCACGAAATGATCCGCCACCCACGCGGACGCAAAGCTGCCGCGCAGGGCATCCAGGTTCTCGACGATCTGATCGACGAAGGCGCGCCCTTTTGTTCCATCCACGGGGAAGTCGGGCACGCGCCAGCCAAAGTGCGCCATGAATTTCCTCCTGACTGAGATATCTGCGCAACAACTCGCCGCCGGCTACTCGATGCCGATCAGCCGGAACTGATCCTGTTCTGATGGCGCTTCGTCGCGGCAGTTGGTGTAGGTCTTGATGGCCGCCTTGTCGCGCGCCATCTCCACATAGCGCCGCTCGCCGTCGGTGGTCGTGATTTCGATGCGCCAGTGGTTGTCGGACACAGGAAGGGTCTGCGTTGCGTGGCAGGCGTTGATCGCGCCGGCCCCGCTGTGCTGCCGGAAGAAGTAGTCGGCGGCCTGCAACACAGCGTCTTGATTCGACCGCCCGCGCAGATTGTCGATGACGATCTCGCCGGCGCGATAGCGCTCGACCAGCCCGACAGCGTTCGCCGGCGTAACCCGCCCATACACAATGCCGTGTGGCAGGCAGATCACATTCGCGGCGAAGCGATGGCCGCCCACGTGCGAGGCCAGCCACACATCCCATCCCGGCTGCGCCGCGAGTGTGTTGTACACCGGCACGCCCAGCCTGGCGCAGCAGGCATCGCGCGATCCATGCGCGCAGACCAGAATGAGCGGATCGCTCACCTTGTTGCCGTCGTAACGCGCATCGCCCGAAACGACCGCCGGCAGATCGAGCCGCATCAGATCGGCGTAGGCGTTCAGGGTGAAGCGATACAGCCGCACGTTCGGTTCGCGCGACACAGCCAGATAGAACGCGGGTCCGACCTGCTCGCGGCCCGGCTGACGTATGAATTGCAGCCGCGCGCGGGGGATGGTTTTCAGCGCGGCGGTCAGCCGGTTTTTCACCGGCTGCGACAACCGGCTGCCCTCAAAGGCGTCTGATTCCCACGTTTCGGCATATTCCAGCAGCAGCCAGACATCGGCGCGGGCTGCGGTTGCGAAGAGGTGTTCGCCGGCCTGGGCGGCAAACTCGGCGCAATGAATACCAGGTGTGGACATAGGGCCTCCGTCAACTTTTGAGCGCCAGTGCGCGGTGTTGAATTGTCTGCGAAGTTGGCGTGGGCGATGAGAGCGACGACAATCTCACTGTACCACACAGGCGCGAAAAAGCGAAAGCCCCCGCCGGCTTGCGCGTTCTGCGGGGGCTGCGTGTTCGCTGCGCTAAGCGGCTAGACTTTGGCCAGTTTGGTGATGCGCCCGCCGGTGATCCACTCGACCACGTACAGGTTGCCGTCTTTGTCGGCGGCCATGCCGTGCGGGCTGTTGAACTTGCCGGCTTGCAAGTGGTCGTGGATGTTGGGCCATCCTTTGACCTTCACCACGTCTTCGTTGCTGCCCAGGTGTGTCACCAGCCTGTCGTTGCCGTCCAGGATGGTCAGCCGCGCGTATAGCTCGGGCATCATCAGAAACTCGCCGTGGGTGATGAAGCCATCTGGGCTGGTGAGGTAGTCTGCGCCAAAGGCGCGCTTGTAATTGCCCTCGGCATCGTAGACCTGGATGCGCTTGTTGCTGCGGTCGGCCACGTACAACTCCGGCTCGGCCTTGCGCGTGTCCACCCAGATGCCGTGCGGGCAACTGAATGCGCCGGTCTTGCCTTCCTCGCCGTTGATGCTGTTCAGATACTTGCCCGTCTTGTCGTAGCGGTGGATGTAGTTCGAGCCGTAGCCGTCCGTGACCCAGATGTCGCCGTTGCCGCCGAAGCGTTCTTCATTCACCGCGACCCATGTCGGCGAATAGTTGGCCTTCTGGTACACCGGATGATCGGGCCTGTCGATGTTCAGAACGGTCTTGCCGTCCAGCGTGGTTTTCACCACTTCGCCGGCGCCTTGATCGGTGAGCCAGAGGTATTCGGTGTCGCCTTCCTTGACCAGCGTCATGCCGTGCGCGCCGAGGAAACGATCGCCCCACCAGTCGATCAGTTTGCCGCCAGAGTCGAACACCAGAACGGCCGGGTTGGCCTGATTGAACACCAACACATTGCCTGTTTCACTCACCACCACGCCGTGCGTCCGGCCATTCTCGCGGCCGCTGGGCGTGTCGGGAATGCGCCCCCAGTTGTCGACCCATTCATACGTGTGCTGTCCAGTTCCAATACGCATCATCATCTCCTTGCCTGTACATCGAACCACGAAGAAACAAAGAGCACGAAGCAATCGCTTGTTAGCCGTGGGGTTCTCTCTCGCTCTTTGATCCTTGGCGATGAATTTCGAGTTGAACCACGAAGACACGAAGCGCACAAAGGGATTGCCTGTCCGCCCCGATCGGCGTCTGCTGTCCTGGTAGTAGCTCGATTTTTGTGTAAGAGTGGCGCGAGATTAATCTCGCGGTACGAATTCACACGACCTTCGGCATACTACCGCTGTCCTTTGTGCCCTTTGCTTCTTTGTGGTGTATTTGTTATTGCGGCCAGACGCGCGGGAAGGTGTCGCCTTGCAACATCTCGCCGTCGTCCACGGTCACGTACGGCTTCATGATGTGGTTGCCGCCTTCCACGTAGATCGTGTCCTGGGTCATGTAGTGGAAGGCAATGGCGCGCCGGGGCCGGCCACTGTGGTTGGCGTGCGAGCCGTGCCACGTCAGCGGGTGATGATAGTGCACGTAGCCTTTGGGAACCGGACACAGGCGGACTTCCAGCTGGTGGCCCTTGTACTCGGCCGGCATGTCCTTGAAGTCCTTGAATGTGTGCAGGAAGTCGATCTCGCGGCCCCACAGGTGCGAGCCGGGCACCATGCTCATGCAGCCGTTCGACTCGTCCACATCATCCAGCGCAACCCAGGCCGTGATCTGTGTGTCGAGCGGGGCGATGTTGGGCCAGTAGGGTGAATCCTGGTGCCACATGTTCACGCCGCCGGTTTGTTGTGGCTTGTATTGGATCTGGTCGTGCCAGATGCGCAGTTCGCGCGCGCCGGACAATTGGGCCACTTCCTCCACCATCTTGTAGTTGAACATCAGCGCCTTGAACGGCCCGCTGGCCTGCCACATGTTCACGATTTGCCACACGGGCGCGTCGGGCTTGCCGCTGAGGTTCACGATACGCACCGGCTTGTGGTCCAGCCGGTCTGCGTTGTCGATGACCCGCTGCAACTCTGCGCGCAACTCCTCCACCTGCTCGTCACTGAGGACACGACTCCCCAACACAAAGCCATTTGTCTTGAACGCCTGAACCTGTTCTGCCGTCAACATCCCATTTGCCTCCGCTAAATCCGAACGACCAGAATTGACGCCCGGCATTTTAACCCGAATGGCGGGCGTATTTTCAGCGTGGGCCGTTGGCATTGTGGATTCCCGCTTGTGCAGGACGCGCTGGCACAAGTCTGCTGTACCCCCATTTCGCGGAGAGATTGCGAAGCTACAACGCTGGGTCGTTTCATTCCTCTGTGAAATAGTCCGAATCAATGCGCTTCAACTCATATGCGGCCAGCAGGGCTACTCCAACGTTGTGGTCAATCATCAATTGCGCCAGCGTATTGCCGTCGATCAAGACTATTTTGCTATCTATCCGCGCGGCGTACTCCAGCGCATCTTGAGAGAAGGTCGAGGTCGTGATGAAAATGCCTTTTCGAGCGCGCTGTCCCTGCAAGGCCCCGGCAAACTTCTGGATCTCCGGCCGTCCAACTACACCGTCCCAGCGTTTGGCCTGCACATAAACAATGTCAAGCCCTAAACGGTCTTCCTTGATGATTCCGTCTATGCCACCATCGCCGCTTCTGCCAATCGCCTCGCCGGCATCTTTGCGTGTGCCCCCATACCCCATCCTGACCAATAGATCGATCACCAACCGCTCGAGAAATGCTGGCGAGCGATCTTTGATCATTTGCAAAAGTTCAGCCGCCACTCCCTGGCGCAGCTTCTGATAGGCTGCCTCGATCACTTCTTCAGGCGTTTGTGTGTCACCGCTTTCCTCGTTTTGGGAGTCGTCAGCTCTGATCCTCGTTTTTTGCTGGAACTCAACAAATTCAGGGAATTGCCTGAGGAAAGCCGTGTTGATGTGGGACGGGTTCTGACGGACAACTTCTCGACCGCGTTCTGTGATCCGATAATAGCCGCGCCGCGTAGCCTCTAACAGGCCGGCTTTTTTCAAATAGGTGCATGCCCATCCCACGCGGTTGTCAAAGAGTGTCTGTTGGCCGCTGGGCGACAGCCGATTGCGTTCCTCGACACTGAGCGCAAACTCATCGGCAAGCGCGTCTATAGCTTCTCGCATGGAATGCTCTTGTCCGTCATCGGCATATTTGAGCAGCGGCAGCATTATCGATTGATAGTCTGGGATAGGCATTACTGTGTCCTGCTCACCAATCATGGAATGTCTATGTTGCCAGCCTACGGGCTGCCCAATCGCCTGGAACGCCGGACAGCCCCAACCAGAAATTATCTTACCCTTGAATATCGAAACGGCGCTCTGGCGTGTCAGGGGCGGGGGGCGCGCCGCACGCGCAACACAACGATCTTCGTTGGATGGTTGAACGGGGCCGGATCGACCGGCGGCGCGCCGGCGATGGTGTGCGGATAGCCGGTCACGTCGGCCGGCACGGGAATGATCTCCTCCATCTGCATGTATCCATCGGCGCACAGCTCCTCAAGCGTGTTCATGTAAGCGCGGCCTGCCACGAACAGCGCGTTGTTGACGGCCACCAGCCACCCCCCGTCGGAGACCAGCGGGCGCACTTTGTTGATCAGCCGGCCGGCCTCGCGCTCCAGATCGACTGTGCCGGTTGCGCCTGTCGCAAAGAACGGCGCATCGAGAAACACGCAGTCGAACGTATCCCCGGCGCGGCGCATGCGACTGGTCGCGGCCCAGAAGTCGCCGGCGATGAAATCGCTTTTGTGGATGGGAAAGCCGTTGAGGGTGTATGTCTCTTTTGCCAGATTGAGGAAGGCGCGGTTGGCGTCGAGGTGGACGACGCGCCGCGCGCCGGCGGCCATGGCTGCTGCGCCCAGGCTGCCGGTGTAGGCGAATGTGTTCAGCACGGTCTTGCCGTTCAGATGGCGCAGCGCCCAGGCGCGCAGGTTGCGCGTGTCGAGATAGAAGCTGGCATCGCGGTTGAGCAACAGATCGACGGCGTAGCGCACGCCGTGCTCGCGGATGCGCGTGTCGGCCCGTGCGCCGGCGATCAATATGCCCCTGCGCTGCGCGGGGTCTGGGGCATGCCGCGTTTTCACCACGCAGGCTGTGATCCAGTTCAGCCGGCGCGCCAAAAAATCGCGCGCAGCCTGCACGGCGGCCTGGCCGGCTGCGGGCGGGTCGGCGTAGTTGTGCATGACCAGCGTGCGCGCGTACAGGTCGATGACCAGATCGGGGTTGCCCTCATAGAAGCCGGCGAACAGGCGCAGCGCCCCCTCGCGCTTCGCATCGAACATCTCTGCGCGCGCCTCCAACGCCCGCGCCAGCGTTTCCTCAGTCATCGTGTTGAATGTTGCGTGTTGCGTATTCAGTAGATCACGAAAGGCGGCTTGGGACATGGCAAACTTGTGTCCATCTTGCTTCAACAAGGATAAG
>DAOUDB010000140.1:0-8130 GCA_034431495.1 Thermoflexales bacterium | reverse complement strand
CACATCACGGCGACGAACCAGAGCACGAGCTACTACACGTTCGGCAGCCAACGCGTGGCGATGCGGGTGGCCGGCGCGGTGTACTGGCTGCACGGCGACCACTTGGGTTCGGCAAGTTTGATGACAAACGCCGGTGGGCAGAAAGTTGCCGAACTGCGCTATCTGCCGTTTGGCGAGACGCGCTGGGCATGGGGTGTGACGCCGACGGACCGGCGTCCTGCCCTGAGCGAAGCCGAAGGGGACACCGGCCAGCGCGACCTGCCGGCCTCGCGCTGGGTGACCTACGCACGACGTTCCCGCTCGTTGTTGCGGGCGCGCTGCCTCTAGCGTATGCGCGAATGAGCAGCGTATACTCCTTGCCGTAGCCAGGGAGGCAAAATGGAAAAACGACAGCTAGGCAAGACGGGATTGATGGTGACGGCGTTGGGGTATGGCGCCATGGAAGTGCGCGGCCCGCGCGTGTGGGGCGGCCGGCCGGTGACAGACGATCAGGCCAAAACAATTCTGAACGCCGTGCTCGACGCCGGCGTCAACTTCATCGACACATCCTACGATTATGGCCGCAGCGAGGAGTTCATCGGCAAGTTCATCAGCCAACGCCGCGGCGAGTTCTACCTTGCCACCAAGTGCGGCTGCACGCTGGTGGACAGGGGCGACCACGACGAGACGCCCCACGTGTGGACGCGCGAGAACCTGTTGCACAACATCGAGACCAGTCTGAAACGGATGCGCACGGACTATGTGGACCTGTGGCAGATTCACAACGCCCCGGTCGAGGATGTTGAGAAGGGCAATCTGATACAGGTCATGGAAGAGGTGCAGAAATCCGGCAAGGCGCGCTGGATCGGCATCTCCTCCACGCTGCCGCATATCAGCGCCTACATTCAGTGGGGCAAGTTCGCCGCGTTCCAGATTCCCTACTCGGCGCTGGAGCGGACGCACGAGACGATCATCTCGGACGCGGCAAAGTCCGGCGCCGGCACGATCATTCGCGGCGGCGTGGCGCGCGGCGCTCCCGACGAAGCCGGCTTGGGCAACAAGGATCGCTGGGCTATCTGGGATCAGGCAAAGCTTGACGAATTGCGCGGGCCAGGCGAGAGCCGCACCGCGTTCCTGCTGCGCTTTACGCTCTCGCACCCCCACATGCACACCACCATTGTCGGCACGCTGATCCCCGAACATCTGAAGGACAACCTGGCGGCGGCCAACGCCGGCCCGCTGCCGGCTGATGTGTATGCCGAGGCCAAACGCCGGCTCGACGCAGTTGGCGAAAAGCCGGCCGGCGCCTGATCTCAGGCCACACCAGCATTCGGATCGTCTTGCGGGGCGCGCTGCCCAGGCGCGCCGCGTTCGTTTTCGCCAAATCGGGCCATACTGCCCATATGCGCATTTACTCGGACCCCAACCTTGCTCATGTCGTGATCGACAACAGACTCGCGCGCCTCGAAGCGCGCGCCGGTGGCGACGGTCTGTCTCTCCAGTTGTCTGCACTGACTCGCGCACGCGCTGCGATACCCATCCTGGTTCGCGCCGGCAGGAACACCTTCGCTGGCGCCTGGCAGGTCGAGCGGCCCGAGCAATGCAGTCTGGAGATCGATCAAGTGGGCAATACGGCTGCGCTGATCGTGAACGGCACGGTGGGCGAGGCTGATTACGCCATCAGCCTGCGCCTGGCCGAGGGCAGCCGGTGGGTAGAGGTGAACGAGTTGTTGTGCCTCGACGCGCTACAGGCAACGGTGAAGGTTGGCTGGTTCGAGGCGGTGTGGCAATTTGCGGACTGGCAGGAGCCAGGCGAGGTGTTTTCGCCCTTGCTCGTGCCAGAGCCAAACGATGTGATTGGCCGGCATGTGATGCGCTCGCCGGCGTTGACGGCGCAATGCGGTGATAGGGTGGCGGCGCTGGTGTACTCGATCGACTCGATCCACAAGATGCAGGCGTTGCCGGCGTGCATGAACCTGCTGCGCAAGGGGGATGGCCGTGCGCCTGTGTTCCGCGCTGGCCTGCGCCCGCACAAAGTGCGCGGCCACGTCTATTTCACGCACGAGGATGCGCCGGCCAGCCAGACGCGCTTCCACTTCGCCTATCACCTGTACGCGGCGGCGAACGCCAGGCCGGGCGCGGCGCTCGACGCTGCCAATCGCAAACTATGGTCGGGCTGGGGAACGCGCCACCTGCGGGCAGCCCCGCCCGCGCCAATGACCTATGAGGAGTATGCGCGCCAGATCTACCCGCGCGTGATCGCGCAGCGCTGGGCCGAGACGCAATTGGATGGCCGGCGCATTGGCGCGATTCGCATCAACCGCGCCTATCCCAACGATGTGTGGATGTGCCCCTGGTTCAGCCAGATCCGCTCTGCGTATGGGCTGTATCTGTGGGGCAAGTGGCTGAACGAGTCGGATTGGGTCGAGCGCGCCATTGCCACGCGCGATCTGCATCTCGCCGCGCCACAGGACCGGGGCTTCTTTCCGACCGTTTTCGTGTTTGGCGACACGCCGCAAACGTGCCGCTGGGTGCATAGCCAGCACCAGGGCGGGGGGCCGGGTGTCTACCATTTGGCCGACATGTCGTGGACGGTCGCGCAGTTGCTGCGCTGGCATCACGACCTGATCCCCGACGCGCGCACGCTTGCCTTTGCGCGCGACTATTGCAAGGGCATTCTGGCGGTGCAGCGGGCCGACGGCGGCTTGCCGGCGTTGGTGGATGCGCACACATTTGCGCCGGTCAACCACCTGGACAGGCAGGCGCTGTTGGCCGACCTGGAGGCCCACTCCGGTGGCGACGGCTATGTGCCGGCCATGCTGAGGCGGCATTGGGTGGAGGAGCGTTTTGTGGAGAGCGCCGAGGATGCCACCAGCCTGCTGGCGCTGGCCGAGATGGCGCGGGTGTTGCCACCCCAGGACCCGGATCGCGCGGCGTTCGTCGAAGCGGCCAGGCGCGTAGCGAGCTGGTTGGAGACGTGGGTATATCCCGAAGCGCGCTGGATCGATTTCGAGGTCTACTACTCGTGTTCGCCCAAGCCGTTGGACTTCTACGACCGTCGATCGGGCCAGTGGCCGCAGAACACGCTGAACATGCACACGGCCGCAGCCGGCATGCTGGCGCTGTATGAGCTGACCAACGATTCGCGTTACCTCGACCTGGCGCGACGGGCGATGGATCGCTTGAGTCTGTACCAGCAGGTGTGGGACCCGCCGTTCCTGAACGTGTATGGCTTTGGCGGGTATGGGGTGATGAACACCGACGGCGAATGGCACGACGCGCGGCTGGCGCAGTTTGGCGACACGCATCTCGATTTTTACCGGCGTCTGGGTGATGTGGAGCACCTGGAGCGCGCGCTGGCTGCCCGGCGGGCCGGCTTCATCACGATCTACCTGCCGGCCAACGCGAGCGTGTACCCGACTGGCTGGAACCGGTTGCCCCGCAGCATTGCGGCCGAGAACCACGCCCACGGCGGGACGGATCACCTGTGCGGGGTGAGCGGGTTCGACTGGGGTGCCGGCAGCGCGCTGGCGACGGCAGCCTACTTCAGGTTGCGCGGCGTGGAATAGTTCGTTTGGAACCGCTCCCAATCTATTGACACCCCCTGCGCTGATTCGTACAATGAATTGAAATCGATTTCAATCGCATTTCTGGCGCACATAACAGATCGTTTGGTCGGTGAACCGAGATGTCTGACCCTCATGCACTGCCAACGGGCAAGGATGTCGCAAAGCAGGCTGGTGTGTCCGTGACCACGGTGTCGCGGGTGCTGAACAACCTGCCCAACGTCCGGCCCGAAGTCCGCGAGCGGGTGCTGGAAGCCGTGCAGGCATTGCACTATCACCCCAGCCGGACTGCGCGCCGGCTGCGTGCCAAGCGCAGTTCAGTCATCGGCCTGATCATTCCCGATATTCAGAACCCGTTTTTCACCTCGGTGGCGCGCGGGATTGAAGATGCGGCGCATCGGCGCGACTACTCCGTCGTCTTGTGCAACTCTGATGAAAACGCCGACAAGGAGCGCCTGTACGTGGAGGTGATGTGCGCAGAGAGTGTGGCAGGCGTGATTCTGGCCACGACATCGGACGGCAGCCCCAGCGTAAGCTTGCTGATGGATTGTGGCATTCCGTTCGCGGCTGTCGATCGCACCATCGCCGGCGCAGATGTAGACACGGTGCTTGTGTCCAACACCGAGGCTGTTCTCGACGCGGTGTCGCACCTGCTCGACCTCGGACACCGGCGCATCGGCTACATCAGCCTGCCGCTGAATCTGACTGTTGGCAGCGAGCGCCATACCGGCTACTGGCAGGCGTATGAAAGGCGCGGGCTGACCGTCGCGCCGGAACTGATTCGGATCGGCGACGCGCACCAGGCCAGTGGTTACCGGTGCGCGCTGGAGTTACTGAGTCTCGCCCCGCCCATCACAGCCCTGTTCGTTGCCAACAACCTGATGACACTGGGCGCGCTGGACGCCATTCACGAGTGCGGCGCGCGGGTTCCGGATCAGTTGTCGCTGATTGGCTTCGACGACATGCCCCTGGCAGCGTATCTTCAGCCGCCGCTCACTACCGTGGCGCAGCCGACGTACCAGCTCGGCCAGAAGGCAGCCGAGTTGCTGTTCGATCGCATCGAGCGTCCGGACAAGCCAGTTGAGGTTGTGCGGTTGAAGACGAGTCTTGTCGTGCGCCGCTCTACGTGCGAATTGAACGGGACGGCGCAGAGAACAACGTTTGCCGCGGCGCGACATGCGCCGCCGCTGAAGGAGGTGATTGCCCAAACAGGCGCTGTGTATTCGCGGTAACTGGTACGAGGGAACGGGTTCAGTTGCCAGTGTGTGTTTCGAGTGCGAGTGTTACGGTTTGCCAACCATGACGTTTGGTTCTGGAGGAGAAATTCAGATGAACAGCAAGCGACTCAACAGGCGTGATTTTTTGAAGGTGGCCGGCATCAGTAGCATTGGCATCGCCGCCGCAGCGTGCCGGCCAGCGGCGGCGCCGCCGGCTGCGACCTCGGGCGAAGCCCAGCCAGCCGAAAGCGCCCCCGCCGAGGCTGTGACGATCGAACTGTGGACGCCGCACCCATTGGATGAGAACATCAAGATCAACGAGTTCGTGCCATCGACGTTCGAGGCCAAGAACCCGAATATCAAACTCAAGTTCACCCGTGTGCCGAGCGAATGGGAGCAGAAGTTCCGCACGGCGGCTGCCGGCGGCACGCTGCCGGACCTGTTCGCGGTGGACGGCATCAACGTGCCGGCCTACACGGCGCGCGGCCTGACCGCCGAGATCGTCGGCATCGACGCGGCGACTCTGGACGACTTCTACCCGTCTGCGCGCGCCGAGATGGAGTACCAGGGCAAGGTGTATGCGGCTGTGCTCGAGACCAACTCGCAGGCGTTGCGCGTGAACCTGGACATGATCGAGGCGGCCGGCGCCAAGGTGCCCACCACCTGGCAGGAGTTGATCGACTACGGCCAGATGATCACGATGGATCAAAGCGGCAAGAAGGCCAACGAAGCCGGCTTCGATCCCAACCAGCTCAAGCAGGCCGCATTCGAGACCTGGTGCTGCACGGGCGAGGGGGCAACGTGGATGATCCTGTCGTGGATATGGTCGAACGGCGGCGACGTGTACGACGAGAACAAGAAGGTCACGTTTGCCGATCCGCCGGCGGTCGAGGCCATTCAGTTCCTGTCTGACCTGCAGAAGAAGTACTACATCTGGCCGAAGGCGGGCATCATGCAGGCTGGGCCAGAGGGCACATTCTATGGCCAGTTGGTGGCGATGGGCGAGACGGGCGCGTTCGACCTGGCCAACCTGACTGTGGGCAACCCGCCCCCGTTCAAGTGGGATATTGCACCGGTGCCGGCCAAGGAAGCCGGCGGCAAGTTCGTCAGTGGCGTGGGCGGCTGGTTGATCTCGGCCTACAAGGAAGGCAAGCACATCCCGCAGGCGACCGAGTTCCTGAAGTTCATGATGACGGACGAGTGGCAGTTGCACACTTCCAAGTTTGGCTATGCGCTCACTGGTCGCAAGTCGATCGCCGAGCAGCGGTTGAAGGAAGTGCCGCAGTTGCAGGTCTTCATCGACGCGATGCTGGCCGGCAAGGCCCGCCCGCGCAGCTCGGAGTACCCGACGATCACCGAGGCCATGTACACGGCCTTCGACGAGGCGATCGCCGGTGACCGGCCTGCTCAGGAGGCCATGACCGAAGCGGCCAAGAAGATCGAAGACGCATTGGCGAAGGAAGCCAAAGAGTAACTGAGCGATCAGGCAACGTTCACCTTCATCCCACCCTCCCCATTCGACAAGGGGAGGGTGGGAGCGGAGATCGGCGGAGGCGAGTGATGCAGGCAGGTGTTGCGCAAGCGCCGCAGCGGCGGTCGAAGGCGGCCGACCGCGAAGCGCGCTGGGGGTGGTTTTTCATCGGTCCGTGGATTGTGGGGTTCGTGATCTTCACGCTGGGGCCAGTGATTGCGTCGTTGGGCCTGAGCTTTACGGACTACGAGTTGATCACGGCGCCGCGCTGGATCGGCCCGAAGAACTATGTGGATCTGTTCACGAACGATCGGCGCTTCCTGGTGTCGCTCTACAACACGGCCTACTACGTGGTGTTTAGCGTGCCGCTGGGCATCATCTTTGCGTTCACGCTGTCGTTGCTGCTGAACGTGAAGCTGCGCGGGATGAACGTCTATCGCACGGTGTTCTACCTGCCGGCGGTCACGTCGGGCGTAGCTGTGTCGCTGTTGTGGATCTGGCTCTTCAATCCGCAGTTCGGCCTGATCAACTATCTGTTGCGCCAGATCGGATTGCCGGCGCCGGGCTGGCTGGCCGATCCGGCCTGGTCCAAGCCGGCTTTCATCGTGATGAGCCTGTGGGGCGTGGGCGGCACGGCGGTGATCTTTTTGGCCGGCTTGCAGGGTGTGCCACGCAGCCTGTATGAAGCAGCCGAGATCGACGGGGCCAACACCTTGCAGCGATTCTGGAACATCACCGTGCCGATGATGACGCCGGTGATCTTCTTCAATCTCATCATGGGCATCATCGGTTCGTTCCAGGTGTTCACCCAGGCTTACGTGATGACGGGCGGCGGCCCGCAGGACTCGACGCTCTTCTACGTGCTCTATCTGTTCCGGCAGGGTTTCGGGCAGTTGCGCATGGGATATGCCTCGGCGATGGCCTGGATCTTGTTCATCATCATTCTAGTTCTGACGCTGATCCAGTTCCGCATGGCGGATCGCTGGGTGTACTACGAAGGCGGCTTCTTGAAGAGGTGAGCGCAATGGCAGCAACTACCGCAACGACGGTTCGCCCGTCTCACTCATTCAGCGTGTACCGCCTGCGCCGCACTCTGGGCAAAGTGTCGTGGTACGCCCTTCTGACATTCCTGGGCATTGTGTTCTCGCTGCCATTCTTCTGGATGGTGTCATCGTCGCTCAAGATCGAGGCCGACATCTGGCTCTATCCGCCGAAGTGGATCCCCGACCCGATCCTGTGGGAGAACTACCCGAAGGCGCTCGAACTGATGAAGTTCCCGCGCCTGTTGTTCAACACGCTGTTTCTGGTCACGGTTGGCACATTCGGCGTGATGCTGTCCAGTTCGTGGGTGGTGTACGGATTTTCGCGCTTCCACTTTCGCGGGCGCGACGCCGCGTTCATCGTGCTGCTGTCCACCATGATGTTGCCGGGGCAGGTGACCATGGTGCCGCTGTACGTGATGTACAAGGAACTGGGCTGGCTCAACACCTACCTGCCGCTGTTGGTGCCGGCCTTTTTTGGCAGCGCCTTTTTCATCTTCCTGCTGCGCCAGTTCTTCGCCACCATCCCCGTGGAACTGGACGACGCGGCCAAGATCGACGGGTGCGGCCCCATCGGCATCTGGTGGCGCATCCTGTTGCCGTTGTGCAAGCCGGCGTTGGTAACAGTGTTTGTCTTCTCAGTGCTCAACGGCTGGAACGACTTTCTCTGGCCGCTCATCATTCTGAACGACGCTGATCTGTTCAACCTGTCGCTCGGCCTGGCTACATTTCGCGGCCTGTACAGCACACAATGGGGCTACCTGATGGCCGCCTCGATTGTGGTCCTGTTGCCCATGCTGGTCCTGTATTTCGGCGCCCAGCGGCTCATCGTAGAGGGCATCGCGCTCACCGGCATC
>DAOUDB010000139.1:0-2872 GCA_034431495.1 Thermoflexales bacterium | reverse complement strand
TATTGCAGGTCATACGACCACACGCCGGCCGCGTCATCACTGCCGGCCCAGGTCAGCGTGATCGTCGGCTGTGATGTGACAGCGGGCAGCGCATCAATGACAGCAACCGGCGGCGTCACATCCTGCTCGATAACGATCAGCGGCGGGCTGGCCACCAAACAGTAATCGGGTGGATTGTGCCAGGTGAAGTTCGGCGCCGGCGGCAGGGTGAACGTGTACTGCTTGTTGGTGAAGCTGATCGGCGTTGCATTGCTATTTTGCAGAACCAGTGTGCCTGTCGGCAGCACAGCGCCGAACACGTATGTCTGCGCTGTGTTCGTGATGTTCCAGATCACGCTGACCCGCCCCAGCGGAGTGCCCCAGAAGCTGATGCGGCTGACCGCGTTGTTGTTCGACCAGACGCGCGTGGAGAAAGTGAACGTGGCCGGCAGGTGCTGCGCCGCAACCTGAAAAGCGCGATAGGCCGGGCGCAGCGAACCATCCAGCCGGATCAGCCCCCATTGCTCCGCGCTGCCATCGTCGGTGGTGCGAAAGTAGTAATAGCGGCCGGCGTTCTTGTGCAGCGCATAGGTGTAATTCTGGATGAGGAACGCTGCCGCCTCGTCCGGCCAGGCGTAGCGCGCGCCCGGCGGCGGCGAGCCGGCATAGCCCTCCCAGTGCCGGATGCCGGTCTCGGTGATCCACAGCGGATGCGGCAGCAGGCCGCCTTTGTCGGCGCGCGTCATGTTTTGGCGGAAATCCTCAATCACATCCCAGGTTTCGCACGTGCCGCCGTCGTACAAATGAAACGCCGCGACATCGAAGTAGTTGTTGCGCGCGGCGCTGTCGGGCAGATCGCGAATCGCGTTCCAGAGGGTGATGGGGCTGGGCCACTGGTCGTGACGATAGAGAAAGCCACCCAGCACAACAGTGGCCTGCGGGTCGGCGGCCTTGATTGCCTCGTAGCTCACGCGCAACAACTGGGCAAAGAGAGACGCCGGCGCTTCGGGCATCTTCCAGTAGGCGCGAATGTCCGGCTCGTTCCACACCTGCCAGTCTCTGATGGCGGTCTTGTACCTGAGCGCCACCTGATAGACAAATCGCCCCCAGTAGTTGTCAGGATGATTCCAGGGCAAGTGCAGATTGGCCGGCGCCGGCCAGCTTTCGTAGGGCACGGTGCGGTCACTGGCCCAATCTGGCGGCGCGGTCAGCACGGCCAGAATCCGCAGGCCGTGCGCCGTCTCGCCTGCAACGAGCGCGTCGTATGCTTGCCAGTCCCACACGCCGGGGGCGGGCCAGACGGCGCGCATTTGAAACTCGACGCGATCATGCGCAGCGCCGGCTTCGCGCGCGCGGGCATACATCGGGTTGCCGGCAAAGTAGTTGGAAAAGGTGAGACCCAGACGCGGGTTCTGAGCAACGCCGGCGGCATGTAAGGCATCTTGCGCCACAAGTGGCCGGGCCAATAGTCCAGCCACGATGAGGGCCACAGCCAACATCGAGCCAGGTCGGGCGCGTGCCTGTGATCGACTTGCACCCATACACCCATCGTACACGATCGGGTCTGGCCGGCGCGCCGACGAAGGGCCGTGTCAATCGGGCTGGTCGAGCACCTTCAGAAAAGCGTCAACCACAGCGGGGTCAAAGGATGTGCCGGCCAGCGCGCGAATGTGCTCTCGCGCTCTCTCCGGCGCCCAGCGTTTGCGATAAGGCCGGTCCGAGCACAGCGTGTCCCATACATCGACGACGGCAAAGATGCGCGCGGCCAACGGGATTTGCTCACCACGCAGCCCGCGTGGATAGCCGGTGCCGTCCCAGCGCTCGTGATGCGCATAGGGAATGTCGATGGCGCGACCGAGATACGGCACGGCTGCCAGCATGTGCCGCGCATGCTCCGGGTGGGTCAGCACGATGCGCCATTCATCGTCTGTGAGGGGGCCGGGCTTGGCAAGAATGCTTTCGGGCACGGCCAGCTTGCCGAGGTCATGCAGCAACGCGCCATAGCGAATGTAGCGCAATTCGTCTGCGCCGATACCCATCGCCTGTGCCACACGCAGGGTCAGGCGCGCCACCCGTTGCAGGTGATCTTCCTGCTCGTGGTTGCGCAGGCTAAGCTGCCTGGTCCAGGCTGTCACCATCGCATCGAGGACAGCATCAATCTGCTGCCGCGCAAGCAACACGCCTTCAAGCAGACCAGACAGAGTAGCCAGGTAACCCTCCCTTTTCTCGATACAGCGCATGGCGCCGGCCTCGAGCGCCTGGCGAGCTGTTGCGTCATCGCCTGGAGCAACCAGGACAACAACTGTCGCATCTGGCGCAGCTTTACGGATCGCTGCGATTTGAGTTGACACCCAGGTGGGGTCGGCGCGATGGTCTGGCAGAATCGCCGACATATCCAGCGCCACAGCCTCGCTCGGGGTGCGCTGGAGGATGTCCAGCAGTTCTTCCGGGGATCTCACCCGCTTATGCGGCGCTGCGATCTGGCGCGTCGTGAGTTCATGATGCGGGTCACCTGCGTCGATGTGCACGACGATCATGCTGATTCTCCGAGCGCCACTGCCGACTAGAGCGACACGTGCCGGAAAGCCTCCCAGTATTGAATCTGTCCGTCAGCCAGCAGGCGAAACAACCCTGCGCGCAGCCGGTCGGCCACTTTGGCGGGATCAGGCTCTTTGAGCTGCGAAACATGCTGGCAGACAGCCTGCGCTTTCAGGTCGATCGTGGCAGTGACATCGATCCATAGGTTGGGCGCGCTGGGGCCGGCGTAATACACCTCGTGCGGCGGGTGCGGCAGATAACCAACTGCCAGCAGTTCGGTGAAGTAGAAACGGCTGCTGGAGCCGGGAAAGATGGCGTCGTTGACGGCGTTGCCAATGGCGCGGTGATCACGGTG
>DAOUDB010000138.1:0-9746 GCA_034431495.1 Thermoflexales bacterium | reverse complement strand
CGTAGTGCGTATTGCGTGTTGCGTAGTGCGTGTCATCATGGGTGAATGTCAATGGAAGTGATTCTGATTCCGCCGGTCGCATTCGTGTTGTACATCGCGCTGGCCGGCGTGCTGTTCGGCTTTGGGCGTGCGCTGGCCGGCAAGACCAAAACATCTGCCATGAAAAGCAGCACCTACGCCAGCGGCGAAGAGGCGCCGACTGCGCAGGCCGTGCCCGGCTACCGGCAATTCTTCACCGTGGCGCTGTTCTTTGCTGTGCTGCACCTCGGCGTGCTGATACTGGCCACCGGCGCCGGCAGCCCGGCTATGCTCGTGATGCTGGCCGGGTTGATGCTCGCGCTATTGGCTTTGATACTGGGTTAACGATTAGCGAGAACCTGATATGAACATCAATCCCGAACGCATCTGGGATGGCGCACTGGAAAAGTTAAAGACCTGGGCGCGCATTAACTCGCCATGGGCCATTCACTACAACAGCGGCTCGTGCAACGGCTGCGACATCGAAATCCTGGCCACGCTCACCCCGCGCTATGATCTGGAGCGCGTGGGGGTCAAATTACAAGGCAGCCCGCGCCATGCCGACATCCTGATCTGCACCGGCCCGGTGACGCTGCAATCGCGCGAGCGGTTGAAGCGCATCTATGAGCAAATGCCGGAGCCAAAGTTCGTCGTGGCGGTCGGCTCGTGCGCGATTTCAGGCGGCGCGTTTCAGGGGTGCTACAACATCGTCGGCCACGTCGACGCCGTAATTCCGGTCGACGCCTACGTCCCCGGCTGTCCGCCCCGCCCTGAAGCCATCATCGACGGGGTGGTGAAGTTGCTGGAGAGCCTGAAGAAGACGGACAGCGGCGCACAGCACACAGACACCAGCGCACAGACCGCAGACGCCGGGTCGTGAGCGACTGAATACACAACACGAAATATGCAACACACGACGATGAAAGACACAACAGCTTTGCTTCAAGCCGCTGAATCGATCCTGGCCCCGTGGGCCAAAGAGACCATGCGTCCGGATCCAACGCGGCTGGATGTGGTGATCGCGCCGCCGGATATCGTGCCGGCAACGACAGCGCTGCACGCAGCCGGCTGGGGTTTCCTGACTGCCATCACCGGCCTCGATCTGGGCGTGGAAGCCGGCAAGCTGGAAGCGCTGTATCATTTCTGCGAGGGGCCGGCGCTGGTGAACCTGCGCGTCACGTTGCCGCGCGACAATCCCGTCATCGACAGCGTGTGCGGTGTCATTCCCGCCGCCAGTTTCTTCGAGCGCGAACTGAGCGAGATGTTCGGCATCACCGTGAAGGCCACACCGCACCCCGAACGACTCTTCCTGCCCGAAGACTGGCCGGATGGCGTGTATCCCCTGCGTAAGGATTTCAACCCGGACAGACTCAGAACAGAAGGTTGATAAGGTTAGCAAGATGGAAGCGAACAAGTTTATCGTGCCGATCGGGCCGCAGCATCCGGCGCTGAAGGAGCCGGGCCACTTCGAGTTCACTGTGGATGGCGAAGTCGTCACCGACGCAACGATCCGGCTGGGCTATGTGCATCGCGGCGTCGAGCGCGGCACTGAGGATCGCACGTGGGTGCAGAACCTGTACCTGATCGAGCGCATCTGCGGCATTTGTTCGCACATCCACGCCACTGCTTATGCGCTGGGGGTGGAGAAACTGGCCGGCGTCAGCGCGCCACCCCGCGCACAGGCCATCCGCGAGCTGTTCTGCGAACTGGAGCGCATCCACAGCCACCTGTTGTGGGTGGGCGTGGCCGCGCACGAGGCCGGCTTCGACGCACTGTTCATGTACTCGTGGCGCGACCGCGAGACTGTCATGGACCTGCTCGAGGGCCTGAGCGGGAACCGTGTGCACTACTCGTGCAATCTCCTCGGCGGCGTGAAGTTCGACATCGACGACACACAGCGCGACACCATTCTGCGCGGGCTGGAGTTCCTGGAACAGCGCACCCACCACTACCTGGACGTGGTGACGAAGGACGCGGCATTTCTGCGCCGCACGCGCGGCGTGGGTGTGATGACACGCGAACAGGCGATTGAGTACGGCGCAGTGGGGCCGGTTGTGCGCGCCTCCGGCGTCGAGCGCGATGTGCGCGTCGACGCGCCCTATCTGGCCTACGATCAATTCCCGGTCCAGACAATCACCGACACAGCGGGCGATCTGGAGGCGCGCTTCGCGGTGCGCGTGCGCGAGTTGTTCGAATCCTATCGCGTGATCCGCGAGATCCTGGATCACTTGCCGCCCGGCGAACTGGCCGCCAAGATGCCGCGCAAGATACCGCCGGGTGAAGCGATCAGCCGGGTCGAAGCGCCGCGCGGAGAGTTGTTCTACTTCATCAAGAGCAACGGCGGCGACAAGCCGGAGCGCGTCAAAGTGCGCACACCCAGCATCTGCAACTTCGGCTCGGTGGGCCGGCTCACCATCGGCCATCAGCTTGCCGACGCGCCGATGATCCTGGCCGGCATTGACCCGTGCTTCTCATGCAACGACCGGGCCGTGTACATCACCCGCAACGGCGACACGCAGCGCTGGTCATGGGATGACCTGCGACGCTACGGAGTAGCCAATGCAGCGTAACCGGTACAGAGTCGTCAGTAGTCAGATTGCGCCCAACTGGCCGCTGACTGCTGACGACTGGCTACTGACAACTGACGACTGACCCATGAGCATCATCGCATTACTGATTTTCCCCGGCGGGCTGTTCGTGCTGGCGTGCGGACTAGCCTATGAGTGGGTGGATCGCAAACTGATCGCGCGCTTCCAAAATCGCGTCGGGCCGCGCTGGTTTCAGCCGGCTGCCGATACCTTCAAACTGCTGGCCAAAGAAGAAGTGGTGCCGGCCGGCGTCAACCCCGGCCTGTTCACCTGGCTGCCCGTCGTTGCGCTGGCCGGCGCGCTCACAGCCGCCCTGTACGTGCCGATGGCCGGTCTGGCGCCGGCATTCAACTTCGCCGGCGACCTTATCGTGACGCTGTACCTGCTTAGCCTGCTGACGTTGTGCACCGGCCTGGCCGGCGCAAACACCCTGGACCGCTTCTCCATCGTCGGCGCCGTGCGCACCTTGACCCAGTTGTTCTCCTACGAGGCCCCGTTTATGCTGGCCTTGCTTAGCCCGGCCATCGTGGCCGGGAGCTGGCAGATCAGCGAGATCATCGGCCAGACCGGCGGCCAATGGGCGCTGATCACCCAACCGGTCAGCTTCGTAGTCGCGTTGATCGGGCTGATGGGCAAGCTGGAACTGCCGCCCTTCGACGCGCCCGAAGCCGAGACCGAGATTGTGGCCGGCGCGCTGACCGAATACAGTGGGCGCGGCTATGCGCTGTTTCGTCTGGGCCGGGGCGTCGAACTGGTTGTCGGGTTGACGCTCATTGCCGCGCTCTATATGGGCGGCCTGGCCAACCCACTCGACTTTCTGGTCAAAACGCTCGGCTTGCTGGTCGTTCTGGCGCTGATCCAGACCCTGTTCGCCCGATTGCGCATCGATCAAACTGTCGGCCTGTGGTGGCGCTATGGCGCGCTCCTGGTTCTGGCGCAGTTGGCGGTGATCATCGGCGCGCAGATGATCGCTTAGCGTAGCGCGTGTTGCGTGCTGCGCGACGCGCATGAAATAAGGATGTGAACATGAAGTTCGGCGGGATGTTGAGTGATTTGCTGCGGTCGTTGTTCAAGCGCCCGGTGACAGAGCAGTATCCGTTCGTCAAACGCAAGCCGCCGGAGCGTTTGCGCGGGGAGTTGCGCTACGACCCGACCAACTGCTCCGGCTGTATGCTGTGCATGAAAGACTGCCCGGCCAATGCGCTTGAACTGATCGTCATCGACCGCAAGGCGAAAAAGTTCGTCATGCGCTATCACGCCGACCGCTGCACGTATTGCGCGCAGTGCGTGTCGAGTTGCCGGTTCAAATGTCTGAACATGTCGAACGAGGAATACGAGCTGGCCGCGCTGACCAAAGCGCCGTTCACCGTGTACTATGGCAACGAGTCGGACATCAAAGCCATCCTGGAAGCAGTCACTCCGGCAAACACTGAGCCGGCTGCAAAAGGCTGAGCGCGCGGTTCGCGTGGCCGTCGTCGGCATCGGCAATGAACTGCGGGGCGACGACACAGCCGGCCCGCTGGTCATTCGCGCGCTGGTCGAACGACAGACGCATGACACCGCGCGGCCGGCCCTGCTGGCGCTGGACGCCGGCGCAGCCCCTGAAAACATGACCGGCGCGTTGCGCCGCTTTGCCCCTGACCTGGTCATCTTCGTCGACGCAGCTTTCGCCGACGACGGCGCGCCACCCGGCACAATTGAGTGGATCGACTGGCGCCTAACTACCGGCCTGAGCGCAACAGCCTTCGCCGGATCGACGCATACCCTCCCGTTGTATGTGATCGCGCAATACCTCGTGGCCGAGCTGGGCTGTGAAGTGGCGCTGATCGGCATCCAGGCCGGCAGCGTGACTTTCGATCACGCAGCATCACCCGTGACACAAGAGGCAGTGCGCGAAGTGGCAGCCGGGCTTTGGGCTGCCGTGACAGTGGCACGCCCCGATTCGACAGGCTCACCGATATGAACCCCAAGTCCATCAAGCGGTATCTGGAATTTTTGAATGACGAGCGCAATGGCGCGGCGCTGTATCAGGCGCTGGCCGACGCCGAGCGGGACGAGCATCTGGCCACAGTGTATCGGCGCATGGCCGCCGTCGAGCAGCGCCATGCCGATGTGTGGGTCAAAAAACTGACCGAGGCCGGCGTGGCAGTCCCACCCTTCAAGCCGTCTTTTCGCACGCGGGTGTTCGGCATCCTGGCAAAGCGGTTCGGCGTCACCCTCGTGCTGCCCACCATCACCGAACTGGAACAGAAAGATAGCCACAAGTATGGGCAAGAAACTGGCGCAAGCAGCCTGTCGGCCGATGAAGGGTCGCACGCGCGGCTGCTGCGCGCCATCACGCAGCCGGTGCGCGGCAAGATCAGCGGCGGGGCGTTGGCGCAACTCGAGGGACGCCATCGCTCCGGCGGCGGCAATGCGCTGCGCGCAGCCGTCCTGGGCGCCAATGACGGTCTGGTGTCGAACCTCAGCCTGGTCATGGGCGTAGCCGGCGCCGCCGATCTGAACGAGCAGGCTATTTTGATCGCCGGGCTGGCCGGTCTGCTGGCCGGGGCCATCTCCATGGCGCTGGGCGAATGGTTGTCGGTGCAAAGCTCGCGCGAGTTGTATCAGCGGCAAATCTCCATCGAACGGGCCGAGATTGCCAGCGCGCCGGAAGAAGAAATCGAAGAGATGACGCTGATCTATCAGGCGCGAGGAATAGACGAAACGCGCGCCCGCCAGATGGCCCAGCAGATCATGAGCGATCCGACCTCGGCAGTGGAGACGCTGGCGCGCGAGGAACTCGGCATCGACCCGCAGGAGCTGGGCGGCTCGGCGTGGGAAGCAGCCATTACCTCGTTCATCCTGTTCGCCATCGGCGCGGTGTTGCCCGTATCCGCTTTCTTTTTCCTGCAAGGGATGACTGCCGTGATCGCCAGCATTGCCGTCAGTGCCGTGGGCCTGTTCGTCATCGGCTCGGCCATCACGTTGTTCACAGGCCGCTCGATCTGGTTCTCTGGCCTACGCCAGGTGCTGTTCGGTCTCGTGGCCGCCGCCGTTACGTTTACGATTGGCCGGCTGGTCGGCATCAACCTGGGGGGTTAGAACTGCTCCCTGCCGGTGAGCCTCTCGAACCGGTCGGTGAGCCTGCCGAATCGCCGCTATCCCGCCCCTCGCGCATTCTGAGTCCGCCTCTCACCCGCGGCTCATTTCGTGACAAATTTCACTATCAAAATCTACCGGAGCGCCTGTTCGGCGAACGGTCGCAGGGTTTTGAGAGTGCCCCCTATCTACAATGCCGTTCAGCAGGTGGTCGCTAGAGCGGACACTAAACAAACAAGGTGCGAAGTTTCACGTCAGATCGCTTCACACATAATTTATCGCAGAAGCGTCTGGGATAAGTTTGGGAAAAGCGTGAATCTGAGCACCCAGGAATGCTAGAGCTAGAGCCGTTATGAGTTTGATGAAACCGAGCCGTACGGTAGGGATTGCAGGTTATGGCGCGTATGTGCCACGATACCGATTGCCGGCCCAGGAAGTGGCCGAGTTATGGACGGAAGGTAACATGCAGTTGCCGGTGCGCGAGAAGTCGGTACCGGGGCTGGATGAGGACGTAGCCACCATGAGCATCGAAGCGGCGCGCAACGCGCTGGCGCGCAGTGGCGGACTGCTGCCGAGCCGGATTGGCGCCGTGTGGGTTGGGAGCGAATCCCATCCCTATGCCGTCAAGCCGACCAGCACCATCGTCGCCGAGGCCATTGGCGCGACGCCGTATACGACGGCGGCCGACTGGCAGTTTGCGTGCAAGGCCGGCACCGAGGCCATCCAGGCCGCCATTGGATTGGTGGGCAGTGGCATGGCCGACTACGCGCTGGCCATCGGGATGGACGCTGCCCAGGGCCGGCCGGGCGACGCGCTGGAGTACACCGCCGGCGCAGGTGGCGCAGCGTTTGTCATCGGCCCGGCCGAAGCATCGATCGCCGTGTTCGAGGGATCGGTTTCGTACGTGACCGACACGCCAGATTTCTGGCGCCGGCAATACGAGAAGTACCCCGAACACGCCGGGCGCTTCACCGGCGAGCCGGCGTATTTCCATCACATCTCCTCGTCAGTGTCGCAACTGCTGGCCGAGATGAATCTGAAGGCGAGCGACTTCACCTATGCCGTGTTCCATCAGCCCAATGCCAAGTTTCCGATGAAGGTGGGCGCAGACTTGGGCTTCACCCGCGAGCAGATCAAGCCGGGCCTGCTGGTAAACGAGATCGGCAACACGTATGCCGGCTCGTCGCTGATCGGGCTGACGGCGGTGCTGGATATTGCGAAGCCGGGCGACCGCATTCTGCTGGCTTCGTTCGGCAGCGGAGCCGGCAGCGACGCCTTCAGCCTGCTCGTTCAGGGGCGGCGCGAAGGCGTTCATGCGCCAGGCACACGCGACTATATCAACCGCAGGACGGAAATCGACTACGCCATGTACGCCCGGCTGAAAGGCAACTACAAGCTGAACTAATTTCGGATTTTGCAGTTTGGATTGGCGATTGTCGGCAAGATCCAAGATCCAAAATCCAAAATCCAAAACCCAGAACATGAGAGACGTTTCCATCATCGGCATCGGCCAGGTCAAGGTCGGTGAGCATTGGGACAAGAGCCTGCGCGAACTGGGCTACTACGCGCTGCATGCGGCCATGAAGGATGCCCGGCTCGAACGCATCGACTCGCTATTTGTGGGCAACATGCTGTCGGGCGAGCTGACCGGCCAGGAGCACCTGGGCGCGATCATCGCCGACTTCGCCGGCCTGAAAGGCGTCGAAGCCGTCAAGGTCGAGGCGGCCTGTGGCAGCGGCGCAGCAGCCCTGCGCATGGGTTATATCGCGGTGGCCGGCGGCATGGCCGACTTTGTAGCCTGCATTGGCGTCGAAAAGATGACCGACAAGCAAAACGCTTCGGTAACCTCGGCGCTGGCGATGGCTGCTGACGGAGACTACGAGGCGCTGCACGGCCTGTCATTCGTCAGCATCAACGCGCTGCTGATGCGACGCTATATGCACGAGCACGGCTACAAGAAGGAAGACTTCGCCCCGTTTGCCATCAACGCGCATGCCAACGCAGTGAACAACCCATACGCCATGTTCCAGGCGCCGGTGACCGAAAAGCAGTTCGCCGAAGCCAAGATGATCGCCGATCCGATCAACCTGCTGGACTCGTCGCCGATTGCAGACGGGGCAGCATGCGTCATCATTGCGCCGACGGCGATCGCAAAAGAGTTTACTGACAAGCCGGTGCGCATCCGCGCCTCGGCGATCGCCACCGACACAGTGGCCGTCCACGACCGACGTGACCCGCTCTTCCTGGAGGGCGGCGCGATCAGCGCGCAGAAAGCGTATGCCATGGCCGGCGTGGGGCCGCACGACATCGACCTGTTTGAGGTGCACGACGCCTTCACCATCATGTCGGCGCTGTCGCTCGAAGCAGCCGGCTTTGCCCCGCGCGGCAAAGGCGTGGCGCTGGCGCTGGAGGGCGAGATCGGCCTGGCCGGGCGCATCCCCATCACCACGATGGGCGGATTGAAAGCGCGCGGGCATCCGGTCGGCGCAACTGGCATGTATCAGATCGTCGAGGTTGCCACCCAACTGCGCGGCGAGGCTGGGACCAACCAGGTCAAAGACGCCCGGCTGGGCATGGCCCAGAACATCGGCGGCAGCGGCGCGACGGTGGTCACGACGATTCTTGAAGGACTCTAGATTTTAGATTTTGGATTTTAGATTTTGGAGCACAAACTCTGAAGTTCATCTCCTGACTTCTGTATTCTGACTTCTGGTTACCGACTTCTAAGCAAGGATGGAGTAGCGATGGAAGTAGCACGATTCTGGCGAACGACGGGACAGCGGTATCAACTGGTGGGCGAGATTTGCCCGAGCTGCGGCGAGAAGATTTTCCCGCCCCGTGATGTCTGCCCGGCCTGCGACAAAGAAGCCAAAACGCCCTACACCTTCAGCGGCAAGGGCGAGGTGTATTCGTATAGCACCATCTACTCGGCGCCGGAAGGGTTCGAGAAATACGCGCCCTACACGGTGGCGCTGGTGCGCCTGGCCGAAGGCCCGCTGGTCACTGCGCAGTTGACCGATGTGGACGCGCGGGATGTCAAGGTGGGTATGCCGGTAGAGATGGTGACACGCGTGCTGCGCGAGGACGGCGAGCGCGGCATGGTGGTGTACGGCTACAAGTTCCGGCCCGTGTGCGCAACCCAGGATGCCACATCCCAGCATGTGTGATGCCGGGGAGTCAGGCACGCGCCGGTCGCGGTGAGAACACCAGAAGACCGTCTCGTCGCCTGCAAAGAGCACCCGATTGTCACTGTGAACGATAGCCCGTGCCACCCGCGGTCACGCTATGCGTGCTCGCCGCCACCGACCTGTTGTTCAGCGTTACCTGTGTCCCGGCACGCCGAATAGCGTCTTAGCCGGCCTCGCCAGCAGATTCGACAGCAAGGCCACGCTGAACGTTGCCCATTCGGGGCCGTCCAGCGTGGCCGCCTCACTCACACTCAGCAACACCGCCAGTGAGGCTGCAAACGGTCTCCCTGGCGCGCCGTTGTTCGATTCAACTGCCACAGGAGCGAGATTGTCTCGCCCCTGTGCTCTACTGGCGTCTCAGTTGTTCCTCAAAACCCTCGGCAGATAAGCCTGCCAGGGGCCAACCTCGACCGGTGGCGCACTGCGCACAATGCTGCCGTCACCCGCAATCACTGTGAACTGGTTCGTCAGCGTGTACGTCGCCGTCAGCGGCGTGTTCGCCTGTGCCTGCACTGTCACCGTCAGCGTTACCATTCCGCCGGCCGGCACCGTCACAGTGTTCCACTCCAGCGCCTGTCCATTGCGCGTGAACCCGTATCCATTCGTCGCGCTCACGAACGTCGCTTTCGCGTGCAGGGTGTCTGTCACCCGCACCGTCACCGCCACGGCGTTGTTGTTCGACACCACCAGCGTGTACGTCACCTGCTGGTTGAACTTCACCTTCTGCGCCGATGCCATCTTGGCCGTGCCGGTGTTATCCAGGCCGGGCAGATCACTTTGCACCGTGAACGACCAGCGCGTCCCGTTGTCCGCCTGCGTCGCCACACCGGCCGCCGTGTACGCCGTCACCTGCCACCAGTACGTCCCCGCC